>CAXUEW010000066.1:0-6444 GCA_964250115.1 uncultured Terriglobus sp. | reverse complement strand
TGCGGTTGAAGGCGCGCTGGCGGTGGTGGGTCACGTTGCGCTCGGGGTGGTTCTGCTGGCGCTGGCGGGGTATGCCGTCATGTGGATTCTGGTACAGGTGCGCGACCGCCGCTACAAGAACGTGAAACGCGTCTCCGTGGCTGAAGTGCGGGAACGGCTCGAGAATCCTGATCCAGAACGCCCCATCGTGATTGCCGATGTGCGTTCGCACGGCTATTACGACCCCGGCATGCAGCGCATTAAGAACTCCATCCGCGTCGAACCGAATCGCCTGGGCGTTGAGCTGGACGCTCTGCGTGAAACGCTTGCGCCGGCGTGCGACGTCTACGTCTACTGCTCCTGCGTGCGCGACGCCACCAGCATCCGCATCGCACACGTCATGGAGCAGCGCGGCCAAACCGTGCATGTCATCGAAGGCGGGCTGCGCGGCTGGAAACGCGCGGGTTGCCCTACCGAACCGATTCCGATCAGCGAGATGCGACACCTGCCCCGCTTCGATTAGCTCGTGATTGTTTTTCCTGCGTCCGACCTGCTACTTTGCGGAAACGTATGGATGCCGAAGTTTGCTGCACCAGAAAGCTGCTTAGCCTGCTTTGCACGCTCACAACGGCCGCGCTGTGGGCACTTCCATGTCACGCCCAGAATCAGCCACAGACCTCACTGGCTGACGGCAGCACCATCCATGTCTACGCAAACCTGCTGCAAATCCCTGTGCTGATCCTGAGCCAGAAACACCAGCCTCTTCCACCGATCGATCCCGCGAAGTTCTCTGTGCGTCTGGGCAAGGACCAGCCCTTTCGACCGCGGCTCGTCCGGCAGGAGGGTGAGGATCCGATCACCCTTGCCATTCTGCTGGATGGTTCGGCGCGCGACACCCTGATGCCGCAGATGCTGGAGAGTCTTCCAGGCATGGCGGATAAGCAGCTCAGCGGACGCGATCGGGTGTCACTGTATGCCATGGATGGCTGCAGGCTGCGGCGTTTCATCACGTTGCTGCCAGCCAGCGGCGCCGCGGTAAAAGACAGCGTGGAGCGCGCTGTTGCCTTTCCGCCATATGACCCAAACACGCGGGGCACCGCACGCTGCGGCGAGCAGCCTATCGGCCTGTGGGATGCCATGGATTACCTGACCCGAACACTTGCGAGTGAGCCGGGACGCCGCGTGGTGCTGGCTGTGACCAACGGCCCGCGACATAGGCAGCCGTGTGACGCCGGAAATCCTGCGAAAGAGCGCAAACCGCTATGGCGTAACGCTGTTCGCCGTGGCGGAGCGCAACAAGATGCCCCTGCTGGCACCTGTATTTTCCCGCACAAGCGCCGGTTGGGAGGTGGTCCCCTCGCTGAGCGGGTCACGGAAGCCAGCGGCGGCATGGTCCTCGAAACCACTCGCAACAACCTGCCATACACCTTCAGGTACTTCGTCGAACTGCTGCGGGGCCGCTACATCGTGGAGTTTTCAAGGCCTTCAGGTTTGACCGGCGGGACCAGCGTCATCAACATCGACTGTGGCCAGCCACGTGCTTTTATCCGTTCTGCCGGCACTTCGGTGCCGATTGCCGATCCTGCTGACCGTTACAACGCAGTTGCAGCGGATGCCCCAGGCCAGGTAAGCCCGAATCCATCGGATCGCCGACCGGCCGAGGCTCCCTCGGCGTCCGTAAAATAGGTTCTGTGAGTATTACGAGCAATTTAGACATCCTGGTGGTGGGTGCTGGGCATGCCGGCTGCGAGGCAGCAGCGGCGGCGGCACGCATGGGACAGCAAACTGCGCTGCTCACGCTGAACATCGACCTGATCGCGCAGATGAGCTGCAACCCCGCCATCGGCGGCATTGCCAAGGGGCACCTCGTGCGTGAAATCGACGCGCTTGGAGGCCTTATGGGCGAGGTTGCGGATGCGACCGGCATCCAGTTTCGCCTGCTGAACACATCGCGCGGGCCTGCCGTGTGGTCGCCGCGTGCGCAGTGCGACAAGGCTCAATACCGCGTGAAGATGCGGGAATTGCTGCAGGCAATCCCAAACCTGAGTCTGGTTGAGGCCGAGGTAGTAGACGTTCTACTGGAAGGCTCCGGCTTAGAAGGAAAAGCAGAGGGTGCCCCATTCACACGCCCAGCGGGGGAGTGGGTGGGACGCCGCTGCGTCGGCCTGAAGCTGCGCAACGGCAGCGAGATGCACGCCAAAGCCGTCGTCATCACGACGGGTACGTTCCTCAACGGCCTGATCCACTGCGGCGAGCAGCAAACCAGCGCGGGCCGCACACCGAGCGAGCCCGCCAGCGTCAAGCTGGGCGAATCGCTCAAGCAACTGGGCCTTCGTGCCTGCCGCCTGAAGACCGGCACGCCGCCCCGGCTGGACGGCAAGACAATCGACTGGTCGCGCTTCCCCGAGCAGCCGGGCGATGTGGATCCCACGCCATTTTCATTCCGGTCGAAATATGTGCCGCAGCTTCGGCAGGTGCCCTGCCACATCGCCACCACCACGCCGGAAACGCTGCAGTTGATCCGCGACAACGTGCATCGTTCGCCCATGTACTCCGGCCAGATCGAGGCGATTGGGCCGCGCTACTGCCCGTCCATTGAAGATAAAATCGTGCGCTTCCCAGACAAGACGCAGCACCAGTTCTTCCTGGAGCCGGAGGGCCTGGATACCGATGAGATCTACATCAACGGGATGAGCACCAGCTTGCCTGCGGACGTGCAGTTGCAGATGGTGCATTCCATTCCGGGCCTTGAGGACGCGACCATGCTGCGGCCCGGCTATGCCATCGAGTACGACAGCATCGACCCCACGGAACTGGACCGTTCGCTGCGGGTCAAGTCCATCGAAAGCCTTTATCTTGCCGGGCAGATCAACGGCACCAGCGGCTATGAAGAGGCCGCCTGCCAGGGTTTAATGGCGGGCATCAACGCGGCCCTCGCAGTCAAGGGTGAGCCAGCGTTCACGCTCGACCGCAGCGAAGGCTACACCGGCATACTCATTGACGATCTGATCTCCAAGGGCACCAACGAACCTTATCGCATGTTCACCTCACGTGCAGAGTTTCGCCTGCACCTGCGCATCGACAATGCCGATCGCCGACTTACACCGCACGGGCGCAGGCTGGGCCTCATTGACGATGAGGCATGGACCGGCTACGAAGCCCGGCAGGCCCGCATGGCTGCCATGACGGTGTTGCTGGAGACTGTTCGCGTAGATACTTCGATGGTTGTCGAAATGTCTGAATGTCTTATGGCGGCTGTCGACCAGTTCAACCGCCAAAGTGATCCTGCCGGCAGCACCGAAGCAGTGGATGACCTGGAAGTCTCCATCCGGCATACTCGGGGTGGCCCGTCGGCAGCACCGAATCAGACGGCGCATGAAGCAGGCGACCTCAAGGGCCAGACATTTTCACAATTGCTGAAACGTCCTGAGCTGCGGATTGAAATGCTGGTTCCAGTGCTTCGTACCCGGCTGCTTGCATCGCCACTGCTGGCCGAGTATGCCGAAGAATCCATGTCTTCGCGCATTCGGAACGAGCTTCGCGCCGTAGAGACGGAAATCAAGTACGCGGGCTACCTCGACCAGCAGAGGCGCTCCATTGCCAAGCTGCGCAGGGCTGAAGGCCGCGTGATCCCTGCCACGTTTCAGTACCGCGGCATCAGCGGGCTGTCGCATGAACTGCAGGATAAGCTGGACCGCGTGCGGCCGCAAACCGTCGGCCAGGCAAGCCGAATTCCCGGCGTGACACCTGCGGCCATGAGCCTGATCAATGTGCTGGTTGAAGTACACACGCGGGAACACCGCCTGGCGTAGTCTGCAAGTTTTTTCCGGCTGTCAGCCTAGTTTGACCCAGTCTGTCAGTTGGTAGGCGCGCACGGCGTTGCGTGCGGGTGTCGATGCGCCGCGACCTGTTTGCGCCGTCCATGCAAGTGAGAAACCTTCAAGGTCCTGCCCTGCCCCGCGCCATGCGTAGCTGCCGTTGCCGTACACGCGCACCTTTAGCCGCCGAGCCTCTGGTGAAGCGCTGTGCAGGCCTGGTTCAGCCCACGGCATCAGGCTGTTCGCGCGGATAAACAGCGGGATCTCCATGTGCGAGGCCGCCACCTGCACCTTGCTGCCGCCGGGGTGGTGCTCGCCTGTCCAGAAGTCATGCCAGTCTGTACCCGCCGGCAGGGTTACGGTGCGGCCCTTCTCCCCTGCGAACAGCGGCGCAACCAGCAGGCGGTCTCCCACCATGTACTGGTCGTCGATGGTCGCGAGTGCGGGGTCCCCGGGAAAGTCCAGCACGGCAGATCGGAAGGGCGGCGTGCCGTGCGCTGCGTACTGCGCGAACGCAGCACGCAGGTAGGGCACCAGCGACATGCGCTGTTCCACAATGTGTCTGCACTTCCCTTCAAGGTTCTCCCACCCGGCTGCGAGTTCCCCGTTGTTATTGCGGTTACGATCGATCTGCTGCCATGGCGGATTCTTGATGTACCAGGCGTTCACCATGGCTAGCGGTGAAAAGGCGACCGTCTGCAGACGCCGCAGCAGGTCCTCTTCTGAGGTCGCATCGCGCACTTCTGGACACCAGAGCAGGCCGGAGAAACCTGCATTTACAAGCCCGCGGATGAACTGGCGATGGTCGTACAGGTCGCTATAAAGAACGAATGGATAGGGCGAAGCCAGCGCGCCGGACGAGCGCACCAGGCTGTACGTCTCCTTGTTGCGCGACCGGAACGCCTCCAGCATTGCATCCTGGTAACGCAGGCCGAACGCTCCGTGCATCTGCTCGCCATCGAGCCCAGACGGAAAGGTCGCAAAGTCCGGCCACGACCAGCCCTGCGTGTAATCGGAGTTGTCACACTCGTCCAGCTTGAAGCCGGCAACGCCTGCATCAATCAACACGCGCGCATGGTAGTCGCCGAAGACTTTTCGCGCAGGTGGCGCGGCGAAATCCGGCACCAGTCCCTGCCAAACCGCATGCGATCCGGCATGCGGCACCAGGTCTGAAAAGATGGGCGAAGAGGGATGCGTGAAGGCGTGCTCCCAAAGGTTAATTCGGAAGCCCTGCTTCCCCGCTTCCGCAACGAAGGCTGCCGGATCGGGGAAGCGCGAGCGTTCCCATGCAAACGAGCAGGAGTACGCGTGCGTTTGCCAGCCCGGCTCCAGCCCCAGCACATCACACGGTATCTTGCGTGCGCGGAACTGCTGTCCAAGCGCGAGCACCTCTTGTGAGCTCAGGTGCATCTCCGGCCGGTACCAGAAGCCCAATCCCCACTCCGGAGGCGTAACACCACCACCGGAGAAGAGGTTGTAGCGTTCAACGGCCGCCATCATCGTGGGCCCGGCGAAAAGGTAGATGTCCACGCCTCCGCAGCGCGGAACCTCGATATCCACCTGCGCATTTCCGTGCCGGTCGTTCTCCCGCATCTCAGCCGGTGTATTCACTGCGATCGGGCCTGATCCCGCGGTCTGAGTCGGCTTCGGGTGCGCATCGCCGCAATAGAACTGTGCCTGCCGATAGGTGTCGACCAGAATGCTATAGCCGCGTGACGTGACATAGAACGGAACCGGGGCGTGCGAGTCGCCGGAGTCACCCGTAGGGTCGGCATTGACACGATTGGTGCGCTTCTTTCCACGCTGCTGAAAGCTGGTGAGTTGCAGGCCGAAGCCGTACATCAGCTCGCCTTCAAAGAGCGGTACGGTGACATAAGCTCCGCGGGACGTTAGCGCACCGGCCGCATGCACGTCTGGCAGCTGCGCCGCGGACAACGAGGCAAGCTGCGGCGCTGCCGGCGTAAGACGATCACGGACGGGGCTGTGCTGCTCCGGTGTGCCGACGGTCGCGCGCCATACGCCCGGATAGATGAGCGCCCATTGCAACGGCTTTGCGTTGGCAGTTTGCGCCGGTCGCTGCGCGCGTGTTTGCAGCAACGATGCCGCAGCTACAGCAGCCACGCCTCCAGCAAGTTGACGACGGTTCAGGTCGGGCATGAAAAACCTCGAAGGCAGGAACTCGTAGAGAATGGAATCGGTTCCAGATCAGCCGCAAATGCAGACTATGGAAGCGCGATGTTGCATGTCAACGCGTCGATGCCACACCTGCAGCCGTGGCGTACGTGCAGAAGCATGGTACATAAGAAGCTGCGCCTCCTGTGAAGTTTGCCGGTCGCTGAAGAGAGGTTTACGTGGCCGTAAAGGAACGCAGCGTTCCGGCTCTGATCGATGTGGCGCGCCGCGCGGGCGTGGGCGCTGCCACTGTGTCCCGCGTCATCAACGGCGGTCAAAGTGTCAGCAGCAAGACCATGGCCCTCGTGCAGAAAGCCATTGCAGAACTTGGCTACCACCCCAGCGAAGCTGCACGCAGCCTGAAGGGGGCCCGGACCAAGACCATCGGCTTGATTGTGCCGAGCGTGGCCGACCCTTTCTTTGCTGTAACAGCGTCAGCGATACAAGACGTTGCGCGTGCACACGGCACGCTGGT
>CAXUEW010000065.1:6688-13611 GCA_964250115.1 uncultured Terriglobus sp. | reverse complement strand
GGTGCCTGGCCGAAGCGCACCTTCTCGCGCTTAGCCTTCTTCGGCTTGCCATGCTTATCGAGTTCCTGCACAACCGGCACCGCAGCAGCAACACCAGTTCCACGGGTCTGCTGTGCCAGACGTCCTGTCTTTGCAGCATCCATACGCTGCTTCTGGGTCTGTTTCTTCGGCGCAGGAGGCACATACGCCGCGAATACCGGCTTAGACTGCTTGGGACTTGCGCCGCTATCGACAAACCCAGGCCGAAGGTCGATGAAGGCCTCTTCGCGCAGACGTGTCAGGTAAGTACGCAGCGCAGGCTGGATAACCTCCTGGTACATGGCGTTCTGCACTTCGCCTTCAACCTGTGCCAGCGGTGGCGTACCTGCCTGCTGGTGTTCCGTCGCCCTCAGGATGACAAAGCCCTGGCGTGTGCGGGTTGGCTCGGTATAACCACCCACTTCGAGGGCAAAAGTCTTCTGTTCCAGGACGGGTGCCAGCTTGCCCCTCTGGAACAGGCCCAGGTCGCCGCCCTGCGCGGCCGTGGGGCCGCCGGAGGATGCCTTGGCGGTTGCCGCAAAATCAGCGCCAGACTGCAGCTTGGCGTAGATTTCCATGGCCGACTTCTGCGCCGCAGCAATGGTGGCATCGTCGGCGTTTGCGGCAGTTGGGACCAGGATTTCCGACAGGCGCACCTGTTCCGGCTGGCTGAACTGATCCTTGTGGGCATCGTAGTATTTCTGCTCGTCACCACGGCTCATGCGGATGGTCCGGCCCACCTCGTCGCGCACAACGTTGCCGGTGATGATGCTGTTGCGGATGCTTGCCCTGAAGTCCTCGAAGGAAACGCCCTGGGAGCGTGCTGCCTTTTCCAGATCTTCCATGGTGGCGAAGTTGTTCTGCTTGCGGATTTCATCCAGCCGGCGCACCACTTCCGCGTCGGGAACGATGTTGAGTTCCTTGCCCTTCGACAGCAGCAGTTGCTGGTCGATCAGGTCGCGCAGCAGGTTGCGCTGCCGCTCCCCTAAATCTCCGCCTGCGTTCGGATTCTGTGCCCCTTCTCCCTGTAACTGCTGTTGCGCGCGCTCCAGGTCCGATCGCGAAATGATGCCGTCATTCACGCGCACAATTACGTCTTCCACGACGGTTGCGTTGGGCGTAATGGCAGCGGTCTGAGGCAACTGATATTGCGGTACGGGAGCCTGCACCTGCGGCACACCAGGGCTTTGGTAGCGCGGCACCGGCAGCGCTTTGGGAGCGGCAGTCTGCGCCTGCAATGCCGTGGTGGATAGCAGCGTCACGGTAATGAATGTGCCAGCGAACAGACCGGCGCGGAACAGCCTGGTGGAATGGGTCATGCGTACCTGCAGTTAGACTTTCGGGCGGCAAACGAAACAAACACCCCGCCCTGTTGGACGTGCCGGGCCGGAGCCCGGTAGACGCCTTCCATTCTACCTGCGCACGTGCAGTTTTCACGGCTGGATTTCTTACATGGCCAAACGGAGCGCGATTTACGAAAATCCGGGTGACAGCCGATGCTATACTCCGTCTTACCCTGGAGCGCCATGCCTCCGTCAAGTTCCTGCGTCGGCATTGCGTGATTGAGCATCTCTGAGTACCGCCTGAGGTTTCCTGCCAGCATGCCGACTCGCACACGCCGCGCCCTAGTCTCCCTTTCACTTTTCTTCGGTACCTGCGCCGTCGCGGGTTCGCTACTGAATGAACGCGTCAACGCGCAATCCGCAACGGACGAGACCACGGTGCGCGACAGCCTGCACCAGTTCACGGACGTGTACTCGGTCGTTGAGAGCAACTACGCCGACAAGCTGAACGGCGAAAAAATCGACAAGGTGATCTACGACGGCGCGATCCCGAACATGCTGCACGTTCTGGACCCCCACTCGAATTTCTATGATCCGAAAGCCTACGCGCAAATGCGCGAGGACCAGCACGGCCGGTATTACGGCGTGGGCATGCACATTCAGCCGCAGGTGGGCAAGGACAGCGTGCAGCGCGTGGTGGTGATCGACACTTTTGAAGGATCGCCCGCGCACAAGGCTGGCATTCGGCCCGGCGACGCCATTCTGTTCATTGACGGCAAAAGCGCCGACGGCATGGATTCGCTGGGTGTCTCGAACATCCTGAAGGGTACCAAAGGCACCCATGTCGCCGTGCAGATGCTGCGCGAAGGCCAGGACAAGCCGTTGACCTTTGACCTGGTGCGCGACGAGATTCCCCGCCCCTCGGTGGACCTTGCCTACTTCATCAAGCCGGGTATCGGCTACATCCATGTGACCCAATTCATGGAGACCACCTCGCACGAGGTGGGCGATGCCCTGGCAAAGTTTGGTCCGGAGATGACTGGCCTCCTGATTGACCTGCGCGGTAATCCTGGCGGCCTGCTGAATGAGGCAGTCGCTATGAGCGACAAGTTCCTGTCACGCGGTGACCTGGTCGTATCGCAGAAGGGGCGCTCTTTTCAGGATGTGGTCTACAAGGCCAACCACGGCGAGAGCGGCAAGAAGTACCCCATCGTTGTGCTGGTAAATCGCAACACGGCATCCGCGGCTGAGATCGTTTCCGGTGCACTGCAGGACCACGACCGCGCACTGATCGTCGGCGAAACTACTTTCGGCAAGGGCCTGGTGCAGACAGTATTCCAGATCGCTGAAAATACCGGCCTGGCGCTGACCACCTACCACTACTACACGCCCAGTGGCCGGCTGATCCAGCGCGACTATGACGGTGTTTCGCTCTACGACTATTACTACGTGCGCAAAGATGCGAAGCCGGCAGACAAGAGCAACCTGGAAGTCAAGCAGACGGACAGCGGGCGTACCGTGTACGGCGGTGGCGGTATTACGCCGGACGAAAAGATCGAGTCGCCTCGAGCAAACCAGTTTGAGAATTCCTTGCTTGTCCACGGTGCATTTTTCAACTTCACAAAGCACTATCTGGCACACCGCAACATTCCGAAGGAGTTCTCGGTCGACGATGCGGTGATCAACGATTTCAAAGGCTTTCTCCGGTCCGAGAAGATCGACTACACCGACGCGGACCTGAACACGAATCTTGCGTGGATCAAGTCGAACATCAAGGGTTCGCTGTTCACTTCGCAGTTCGGTGCCAACGAAGGCTTCCGCGCCCGCACCGACGAAGATCCTCAGGTGGAGAAGGCGATCACCTTCATGCCTGAAGCGCTGGCACTGGAAGAACGCAGCGACAAGGCAAAGGAAACCAAGACGGCAAGCCTGAGATAATCCTCGGTACTGTTAAGCAGTCGAGGCGGCATCATGTGATGCCGCCTTTTGCGTGTGTGATCCTGCCTTGCTCTTCCAAGTCACGTGGCTTGTTCTTGAGGATACTGATAGTTGCACCATGCATGCAGTAGAGTTCTTGCGTGCACCTCATTGCGGATTCCGCCTCGCTGCAAGCTACCTTTCGCAAAGTTTCGTTTCGCGTCGCGCCACCTCTGGTGCTGCTGTATTTCATTGCTTTTCTGGATCGCGTGAACATCGGCTTCGCGTCACTGGCCATGAACCGCGATCTCGGGATTAGCGACACCACGTATGGCTTTGCCGCTGGGATCTTTTTCCTCGGGTATCTCCTGTTCGCCGTTCCCAGCAACTACGCTCTGATAAGGGTTGGCGCGTTGCGATGGATTGCCGCGCTAATGGTGACGTGGGGCGTCGTTTCCGGTGGCATGGCGTTTGTGCACGGTTCGCGCATGTACATCTTTCTGCGCTTCATGCTTGGCGCGGCTGAGGCCGGTTTCTTCCCCGGCATCGTCTTCTACCTGACGCGTTGGCTGCCGGGGTCTGCGCGCGCAGGCATACTGGCGCTGTTTTACTTTGCCATTCCACTCTCGAACGTGATCGGCTCGCCACTCTCTGCGTCATTGATGCGGATGAATGGTTGGCACGGCCTTGCGGGCTGGCAGTGGCTTTTCCTATTGGAGGCGCTGCCGGCCGTGGTGTTCGGCCTGGCCGTGCCCTGGATGCTGCACGCGGACGTGGAGAGCGCTGGGTGGCTGACGGCCCTCGAGAAAGTGTCTCTGCTGGAATCCATCCAGAGAGAATCTGCAGTAGTGACAAAAACGGCATCGCAACGCGCGGCGTGGACGAGCCTGGTGGCACCCGCGGCTGCATATTTCACGCTCATGATCGGGTTGTACGAACTCGGCTTCTGGACGCCTCGCCTCTTATCCAGCCACGGTGTATCGCTGCGTGCGCTGGGATGGGTCAATGCGGTACCTTACGCGCTTGGCGGGATCGGCATGCTCCTTTGGAGCCGGTGGTCGGACCTGCGGCGCGAGCGGCGATGGACGCTATTCCTATCGTTCAGCACGGCGGCGGCTGGTTTTGCACTAACAGCGCTTGCATCCACCGCCACCCTGACGGCGCTTGCACTCGCAGTCGCAGCTTTCGGTGTGTTCGCCTCCATGCCTGTTTTCTGGGCCGCGTGCAGCCAGCGCATGGCCGCAAGCGCGGCGGCCCTGGCCATTGCAGCCATCAACTCAGTGGGTAATGTGGGTGGCTTTCTGGGGCCCTATGCGACTGGCTGGCTGCTGGGGCGTACCCATAGCTATAGCAGCGGCCTGTTTGCCTCAGCAGGGGCACTGCTGGTGGGCGCACTGGTGATCCTGATTGCTTTCCCGGCGCAGAGACGCGAAGCATGAGCCAAGGCTTCCGAGACGCCGCGCGCGCGATCTTCGCTAGCGCCTTGCAGGCCGTCGACGTTCGTGCCGCGGTACGCAGCCGCATCATTCGACAGGGCAATACGCTGACACTCGCAGGCAGGCGAGTGCTGCTGTCGAATGTCGATAAGGTCTTGATCGTCGCCATGGGCAAGGCGGCCTTCCCCATGTACGCCGCCGCAGCGGAGGCGATGCATGGCGTTGCACAGCAGGCAGTCGTCGTCGCCCCTCGTGAGACCCTGCTCCCTCGCGGTACCGGGATGCCAAGTGGATGGTCTGAAGCCGTGTTTCTACCGGGTGCACATCCCACACCCACCGCCGACTCGCTATACGCCGCCAGACGCATTCTGGAGATGCTCGGCGCTACGACGCCGCGGACGGTTGTACTGTTCCTGATCAGCGGCGGCGCTTCGGCGATGGTGGAACAACCGCTGGACACGGCAATCACACTGGATGATCTGGCCGTGTTTTCCCGTGCCTTGGTTGGCTCCGGCCTGAGTATCACTGCCATGAACACCCTGCGCAAACACCTTTCGGCAGTCAAAGGCGGCAGGCTTGCCGCTGCGGCGGCTGCGGCGCAGATGCAGTGCACGCTGCTGATCTCGGACGTACCGGAAGCGTCGCCGGACGCTGTCGCATCTGGCCCCTCGCTACCAGACAGCACGGATGCCGCAGCCGCGCGGCGGCTGTTTGCCAGCCTGCAACGTGCCTCACCGCAGCCTGCACGCATTGCCGCATGGTTCGATTGTGACCGGCTACCAGAGACTCCCAAAGCCGACGATGCGGCCTTCGCGCGCTCGCAGTGGGAGGTGATCCTCTCAAGCGACCACCTCGCGCGAGCCGCTTTGATTGCGGCGGAAGCGCAAGGCTTTCAGGCCGTCGTTGATAACAGTTGTGACGACTGGGACTACCGGGAGGCGGGCAGGTACCTCCTGGATTGCACCGCGGCACTTGCCACCTCGAACCGCCAGCGGACCTGCCTGATCTCGGTGGGTGAGGTCGGCGTCACGCTCTCCTCGCACCCAGGCGAGGGTGGCCGGAATCAGCAGTTTGCGCTCTGGTGCGCACACGCGCTGGAGCAGGAAGAAACCGCCATGACTGTGCTGAGCGCGGGTTCTGACGGCATCGATGGCCACAGTACGGCAGCGGGAGCCGTCTGCGATGAAACAACCGCAGTGCGGGCAGCCGCTGCAGGCTTTTCCGTGCACGAAGCGTTGCGGGACCTCAATGCGGCACCGCTCCTGCGCGCTATTGGCGACGACCTTCAGACAGGACCGACGGGGAACAACTTGCGAGATCTGCGACTGTTACTGACTGACTGAATTCCGGTAAAGCGAAGTAGAATATCCCGAAAAGCAAGAGGCTCACACAAAGGTGTGAGCCTCAGACTTAAGTGTTGCCGTCAGGATCAGGCTGGCGAGGGACGACCTTCACCAAAGCCCGGCGTCCGTCCACCCTCCGGCTTCAATACCTTCTGGGTATCACCTCCCGGGCCGGAATCCGCATGAGCCAGCGGCGAACGAACCGGGGGCAGGTCCTTGCCTTCAATGATCAGCTTGATCTCCTCAGCGTCCAGAGTTTCGCGCTCCAGCAGTAGCTCGCTCATGCGATGCATGATGTCATGATGACCATCCAGGATGGAGTAGGCCGACTGGTAGCCATCGTGAACGAACTTCTTCACTTCGGCATCAATGGCTTCGGCGGTGGAGTCGGAAAAATCGCGATGCTGCTGGATTTCGCGACCCAGGAAGATCTCCCCACCCTCCTTCTTGCCGTAGGTCATCGGACCCATCTTGCTCATGCCGTACTCGCAGACCATACGGCGTGCCAGTTCGGTAGCGCGCTCGATGTCGTTGCCAGCACCGGTCGTCATCTGGTGCAGGAATATCTCCTCGGCGCAGCGTCCACCCATAAAAATGGCTAACTGCGACTCGAGGTAGTCACGAGTAACCGTGTGCTTATCTTCCGCAGGCAGGTGCATGGTCACGCCCAGCGCCATACCGCGTGGAATGATCGTGACCTTGTGCAGCGGGTCAGAGTGCTGCCGCATGGCCGCGACCAGGACGTGGCCCGCTTCGTGGTACGCCGTCACCTTCTTTTCTTCATCGGTCAGCAACATGCTCTTGCGTTCCGCGCCCATCAGAACCTTGTCCTTGGCAATCTCAAAGTCGTACATATGTACGGCCTTGCGATTGAAGCGGGCGGCGGTTAGGGCAGCCTCGTTCACCATGTTTGCCAGATCAGCGCC
>CAXUEW010000065.1:0-6678 GCA_964250115.1 uncultured Terriglobus sp. | reverse complement strand
AGGACTTCCTCGCGTCCACGGATGTCAGGACGGTCAACAATGACGCGGCGGTCAAAGCGGCCGGGACGCAGCAGCGCCGGGTCCAGAACGTCCGGGCGGTTGGTCGCTGCGATCAGGATTACGCCCTCATTCGCTTCAAAGCCGTCCATCTCGACGAGAAGCTGGTTCAGCGTCTGCTCGCGCTCATCGTGCCCACCACCCAGGCCTGCGCCACGGTGGCGGCCGACTGCGTCAATTTCGTCAATGAAGATGATGCACGGAGCGTTCTTCTTGCCCTGCTCAAACAAATCACGCACGCGCGATGCGCCCACACCGACAAACATTTCCACAAAGTCAGAGCCAGAGATGGAGAAGAACGGCACATTCGCTTCGCCGGCAACAGCACGTGCCAACAAAGTCTTACCGGTTCCCGGAGGCCCGACGAGCAGCACACCCTTGGGAATTCGGCCTCCCAGCTTCTGAAACTTCTGCGCTTCGCGCAAGAACTCGATGATCTCCTTAAGCTCTTCCTTTGCCTCGTCGACGCCTGCCACATCCTTGAACGTGACCTTCTTTTGCTGCAGGCTCAGCAGGCGCGCACGGCTCTTGCCGAAGCTGAGTGCCTTGTTACCGCCCGACTGCATCTGGCGCAGGAAGAACAGGAACACGCCAAGGATCAGCAGCATAGGCAAAAACTGCACCAGCGCCGCAAACCAGAAAGAGTTGTTCTGGTCCTTGATCGTGATGTTGACGCCCTTTTCGTGCAGCGTCTTGTACAGGTCCGGGTAGTTTGCCGGGATAGTGGTGTGGAACGATTCCTTGTTGTCACGGAACTTGCCGGTGACCTCGGTCCCGTTAACAGTCACTTCAGAAATTTTGCCTTTATCGGCAAAATCCTGCATCTGTGACAGGCTTACCGGAGTGTCATGGCCGCCCGTGGCGCTGCGCATGACGAACTGCCAGACAGAGATCAGGCAGGCGATCATCAGCACCCAGATCAGGACGGTTTTTACAGTGGAATTCAAGGTTTGTTCCCCTTCTCTCTCGGCCACGGCGCGATGGAAGGTTCTCCTGTCGCCGCCAAACGTTCCTTGTCCTTATGGCCCACCCATTTAGACGCCCGGGAAGACCTTACGGTGCAAGGCGTCGGCGCACACTCGCAGCAATCAACAGACTAATCCGATCATCATATCGCGGCGTGAGCAGGATGGATGCAAAGGGCTTGTTTTTATAGCTCTGTAGCGTGGCCGCTGTGCCGTTTTAGAGCTTTAGCAGCCGCAGTTCACGGACAGACCGCTCTATTCGCAGGCCGCCACGCACTTCCAGCCGGCTGTTCGGCTTCGAAGGTACAGTGGGGTCAGGTGGCGTGTCGGCAGGCGCAAGCCCTGCCAGCAGCAGGATGCGAAGGACATCCGCGTACGCGAGGTTGCTCCCCAGGCGGGCGGCAGCCGTGCGCAATACTCTTCGTCTAGTCGCCATGTCGAGACCACGCAGCCGTTCCAACTCAAACGCGAGAGATTGTTCTCCGGGTGATGTCCCCACCGCCCGGCCGCCGCCCCGGACGGGTTTGCCGGGCAGTGCAAGCTGTGAGAGCAGGCGTGCAATTTCTGGCTGCCAGCGTGCCTCCTCGTCGCGCGCAAGCTGTGCGGTTGACGACAGAGTCAGCGCGACAGATGGATTGAACTCGCGCAGCAAAGGCATCAGTTGCGCGCGGACGCGATTGCGTGTGTGCGCCGCGGATTGGTTGGAGATGTCTTCCCTCCAGATCTGGTTGCGAGCTTTAAGATAAGCAATGACCCCTTGCCGGGTAGTGCACAGCAGGGGCCGTACGATTCGGCCACGCTCACGCTCCAGCACCGGCGAGATACCGCCAAGCCCTTCCGTCCATGCGCCACGGATGAGCTTCATCATGACTGTTTCTGCCTGGTCATCCTCGGTATGCGCTGTGGCGACGGCGTTTGCCGCACCGGATGTAAGCAGGCGGTCGAAGAACGCGAGACGCGCGTGCCTTGCTGCCTCCTCCACCGTCAACCCACCGTCTACGGCAAGTGCCGGCACATCAACACGCTCCGTGTGCAGTGCGAGATCCAGCCTCTGGCAGAGATCTTCCAGAAAGGCTTGGTCGCCGTCAGCCTCGTCGCCACGAATGCCGTGGTGCAGGTGCGCGGCAGAGACACCGATGCCCAGCGAAACGGCGTTCTCCCTCATGCTAAGCAGAAGCGCAGTGGAGTCGGCCCCGCCTGAGACGGCCACGCACAGACGTTCGCCGGGACGGATAAGGGCACGGTTGAACGGGAGACCCGGTAGCGGCATTCGTCCATCGTAAGGGTTCACGCGGATCGATGAAGTGCCGCGCAGGATCAGCCTCCAAAGACCGGGTGTCCGTGCATGGCTTCCGCGAACAGCCACCAAAGGCCGCCGAAGTACAAACCGGCAAACAGGAACAGGCATGCCACTTGTGCTGTCAGCCGCAGGCGAGTGCTAGACAGCACGAATCCCGCCAGCGGCAGCAACTGCAACGCGTGCAGGGCAAAGAAGTGGGCCGCACGCAGATCGCCGTGGCCTCGGCTCCAATTCACAAAAGGCAGGCCCGCCAGGCCGTCCGGCGCGCCAACCGTGTGTGCGCCATGTGCGACCATGAACGCGCCTTCCACGCTGCCGGCCAGCAGCACGGCCAGTCCCAACCGGACGCCCCACGTCACTGCCGTGGGTGTTCGCACCTCTGCCCGGCACCACATCCACAAAAGCCATCCAGCAGCCACGGTGTTCAGCAGGATGAACTGCCCCATGATTCCGAAGAGCACGCCATCGAAAAGCGTTGTGTAGTTCATGTGCGAACGGACGCCGCGCGCCGACTGCAACGCAATCAGCGTATTTTCGACCGTCATAGCCGCGGCAAAACTCCAACTCAGCACCGCACGTGAGCGTCGCCATCCAGCACCATCATCCGGCGAGCGATGCCATCGGACACCATAAAGCAACAGGGTAATTGTCAGCAGATAGATGAGGACGGACAGCTCGAACTTCATCGGCTTGATCCATGGATTGATCCCGAGGATGAGCCGGTGGTCGAACGGCAGGGCGG
Organism: uncultured Terriglobus sp.; assembly: GCA_964250115.1. Lineage (GTDB taxonomy): Bacteria > Acidobacteriota > Terriglobia > Terriglobales > Acidobacteriaceae > Terriglobus. The sequence goes on along the minus strand of CAXUEW010000065.1, from coordinate 3,614 downwards.
CAAGCCCCGCGAACAACAGCACCAGTTGCCACCAGAGCGCAAGGCGCATGGGCAGGTTCGTCTTCAACGCAGCGCGCAACGTGCCGAGACCTTCGCGTAGTTGCCCGATCATCGCAGCGCGGCCTCGTCCGCGCCCAGGCCGCGGCGCATCAGCAACTTGATCAGCAGGTACAGGGCCAGCCCTGCGGGCCCGAAGAAGAACGTCAGCAGTTGGCACGGCAGCAGGATCCATCGGGAGATGCCGAGCCGAAGGCCATCTCGCGTCTCCCATGCCCCGATAAACAGGTCGAATGCAAGGTAGTGGATCCAGCCTGCAACCAGCGCGTACGGTGACGAGAACAGCACCGCCACCTGCCGTAGCGAACCAAAGCCACTGCCCGGCGGCGGTCTATGAGCCGCCAGCAGGTACACGTAGACCACCGCGACCAGCAGCGGCCATGCGAAAGTGACGATCCGCTGCGTCCAACGCCATTGAGGAGCCAGCAACAGCAGCAGCCAGCAAGGTGCTGCCACGTTGCCTGCGAGCTGAAACAGCCTGTCAGGAGCCATGACTTACTGTATGACAGCGCAGACCATCGTTCATGTGACGAATGTTCATTAGCTCATGCATGTTTGCTGTCGGTACGGTGACCCAGCTGTGATGAGAATCGGATGCGGTTCTTATTCGATTCGCAAATGTTTAACCTAGAAGGATGCCCACCTTACGCCGCGCCTCCGCAGCCGACGCCGAGCTGATCACAGCGCACCGGCACCGCATGTTTACCGATAACGCCTTCTCCACAGAGGCGCAGCTCAGCGCGATGGACGCAAACTTTGAGCCATGGGTGCGCGAGCGGTTAGCAGACGGTCGCTATGTCGGCTTGCTGCTTGAAGAGGAGGGTTTGGTAGTGGCTAGCGCGGGTATCCACTTCGCCGATTTTCCGCCGCACTACCTCCACGTGGAACCAGGCCGTGCCTACCTGCTGAACTTCTACACGGAACCCGGGGCGCGCGGCCAAGGACTGGCCAATCGGTTGTTGCGAGCCTGCGTGGAAGAGTGCCGTGCGCACGGCAGCAAAGTGGTCACGCTGCATGCGTCACCCTTCGGCAGGCCGATCTACCAGAAATTTGGCTTCACTGCCATGAACGAGATGATGCTGAAACTCGAAGAACTCTCCGCTAAGTACGGCTGCGCCCAAGGTAGAACTCTGCCAGTTCCAGGTCACCAGGCTGTGTGATCTTCAGGTTGGCGGGCGACCCCAGCACCACGGCGACAGAGATGCCTGCGCGTTCGAGCAGACTGGCATCATCGGTCGCGGCGAAGCTGTCCATTTCGGCCTCGTTGAAGGCCCGCAGCAGATCGGCGTACCGTGCACCCTGCGGTGTCTGTGCCTGCACGATGCGTTCACGCGGAATGGTCGAGGTGATGATCGCACCGTCTGCCGTGCGGTCCACCTGCTTGATGGTGTCGATGGCGGGCAGCGCGACGATGGCCGCACCGTGCCTCGTGATCGCATCAATCGTGCGTTCGATCGTGGCGGCATCAATCAGCGGGCGCACAGCATCGTGAACCAACACGATGTCCCCTGCCGCTGCATCTAGTGAGCGCAGCGCGGTAGCGACGGAGTCCTGCCGTGTTTCGCCGCCCGTGACGATCACGACCTTGTCGGCTAGGCCGTAATGGGCAAGCTGCTCGGCTACTCGCTCCTGTTCCGTCGCGCGCACTGCAACGGTGATAGAGCGGATGCCGGACTTCTCGGCAAACGCACGCACGCTGTGGATCAGGATGGGCACACCGCCCAGGAATAGAAATTGCTTTGCGCTGACACCGGGCATCGCCATGCGCGTGCCAAGCCCAGCAGCGGGAAGAATTACGTGAACGACCATAGACCGTGAAGTATAGATGGACTCTGCCCTTCCCTGCTGCGTGAGACCTAGGTCCGCACGGCATCAGCGCTCGTAACGCTACGCAGTTCTTCTTCGCAGCCGAGAAAAATCCGAACTTTCTGGAACCTGTCACCGCTTGCCTGCGTTTGATACAACATTCCGGTACGCTGACCCGCTGTTGTTCCCGCGAGGCGGCCATGCCTCGGGCGCGAACCGCACTCGACAGCATCGCGTGCATGACGCAGCCCACACAATTTCCCAATGGAGAAACAAACATGATGTCCTTTTTGATGGGCGCAGCCATGCTGATTACCCCTGTCGCCTTTGCACAGAACAACAACCCCGCCGCAGCCGCGATCTCCGAAGCGCTGCAACGCCAATCTGACGGCTGGAACCGCAACGATGCCGCCGCGTTCGCCCAAGACTTTGTCGAAGACGCCAGCTTTGTCAACGTGCGTGGCGACTTGGTCCATGGGCGCGAAGCAATTGTGAAACTGCACGCCTTCATCTTTGCCGGACCTTACAAGAACACTCACCTTGACACCAAGGTTGAAAGCATTAGCTATCCCGCGCCCAGCGTGGCTGTTGTGGATACGGTGATGACCGTGACCGGCTTTAGCAGCCTGCCGCCGGGGCTGATCACGACCGAGCCGGGATTGCTCCGCACGCGGATGAAGTTCATCTTTGTCGACCGTGGAGGCGAGTGGAAGATCTTCGCTGGCCAAAACACTGCCATCTCGCCAGCGAAGATGGAGGTCAAGTAGATCCAAAGGAAGCTTCACGCACCGCCGTCCGGCCTACTCCAGCCGGGCGTTATGCTGAAAGTCGAACTGCCGCGTAAGCAGGCGGCAGCCGGGGGCACACCACGGATGGGCATGAGGATTGGCTACGGTTTCGACTCGCACGCGTTCAAGCCGGGCGTTCCGCTGATCATTGGCGGCATGAAGATCGAGCACAGTGAAGGCCTGGCCGGTCATAGTGATGGAGATTTGCTGCTGCATGCCATTACCGATGCCCTGCTAGGCGCGGTCAGCGCGGGCGATATCGGCACATTCTTTCCGCCAAGCGACATGCGATGGAAGGATGCGGACTCAAAGATCTTTCTGGAGACCGCCCTGGAAGAAATCGCCACGGCTGGCTACCGCATCGTGAACATGGATTGCGTGCTGATCCTGATGCGGCCGAAGATCGTACCCATCGCCGGAGAAATGCGAGCCCGTGTTGCAGACCTGCTGCACATTTCCGAGCGCGATGTCAGCATCAAGGCCAAGACACCGGAGGGCCTGAACCACGACGGCACTGCGGTGGCTCACGTGACGGTCTTGCTAGAATCTTTGCCCGAACCGGGCGAGGCGCGGACCATGACCGCAGAAGCGGACGACCCAGCGGAAGTGGACGTGTTCGTGCGTACCCTGATTGACGGTGAAGAGCCTTACAGCACACGCAGGCTGGGCCGCAAACCAGCGTTCGATACTGACGATCTAACCTAAAAAGATTTTGGTTCCGATCTCAAAATTCAGCTAAAGTGGCTGCAAGTACAAGGAGATCAAAACGCATGCAGCAGCAACCAGACCCAGCACAAATTCAGCACATGCTAGCCATTATTGGACCCATGATGGTGCTCTTCGGTCTGCTGGGTGCCGCCCTTGTCGTAATACCCTTCTGGGTGATCTTCAAGAAGGCCGGGTTGGGTGGACCGCTTTCGCTGCTGATGCTGATCCCATTTGTCGGCATTATTATGCTGTATG
>CAXUEW010000064.1:0-13624 GCA_964250115.1 uncultured Terriglobus sp. | reverse complement strand
TGCTGGTAGAGGATCGCGTACATTTCCGCGGCAATCGGCATCTCAATGCCGTGCCGCGCGGCCAGGCCAAGTGCCGCAGAGGTGCAGCGAACACCTTCCGCCACTTTGCCGTTCAGGCCTGCGAGGATGTCCGGCAAGGTCCGGCCGCGACCAAGTTCCACGCCCACGGAGCGGTTGCGTGAGAGCGTTCCCGTGCAGGTCAGCACAAGGTCGCCGTAACCCGCCAGCCCGGCCATTGTGTCAGGCCGCGCACCGCAGGCGACGGCCAGCCGCGTAATCTCGGCCATGCCGCGCGTGATCAGCGCCGCGGACGCATTGGCACCAAGCTCAAGCCCGGCAACGACACCCGCAGCCAGTGCGATCACGTTCTTCAGTGCGCCGCCAAGCTCCACACCGGCAACGTCGTCGTTGGTGTACACGCGCAACGACTCCGATGAGAAGTCGCGCTGTAGCTGGAGCGCTGTCGCGTTGTCTGCCGTGGCCAGCGTGACAGCGGTGGGCAGGGCAGCGGCCACTTCGCGCGCGAACGACGGTCCGCCCAGCGTTGCAAATCGTACATGCGAAAGCGCAGCAACAACCTCGCTCATGCGGCGGAAGCTACTGTCTTCAATGCCCTTGGAGGCCGAGACAAGAACGTGCTCCGGGCGCAGCAGCGGTGTCATGGCGGCGACGGTTGCATGGACATGCTCGGATGGCGTCACCAGCAGTAGAACGTCCGCTTCGCTTACTGCGTCGCCTAACGAGGCGGTGAGTCGCAGATTTTCAGGTAGCGGAAATTGCGGCAGAAAGCGGGTGTTTTCGCGCGTTCGCTCCATCTCTGCGACATGCGCGGCGGTGTGCCCCCACAGCGTCATGGCGTGGCGTTGCTGGCGTACCAGCGAAAGGGCCAGCGCGGTTCCCCAGGCACCCGCGCCCAGCACGGCGATGCGGCTCATGTGAGTGGCTTGCTGTCTGGAGCAACGCCGAAGCGCGGCTCAGTCTGTGCCAGCAACCGGCGGATGTTGCCGTGGTGCTTCGCGATGACAAGCAGCGGCATCGCAAGATAAACCAGGTCGACAATCACCCTGCGGCGCGTGTCCATGACAACGCAAAGTATGCCTAGACTTGCAGCGGCGATGATCGAAGCCAGCGAAACGTACTTGGTGATCCAGAAGACGGCGGCAAAAATGAGGATCCCAATCACCGTTGTCAACGGCATCAACGCCAGGAACACACCCAGCGCGGTGGCCACGCCCTTGCCGCCGCGAAATCCAAGCCACACCGGGAAAATGTGGCCGATGACCGCGACAAGCCCGGCAACTGCCTCCAGATCGTAGCCGTTGGGAAAGCCCACCGTCTGGGCAAAGTGCTTTGCCACCGCAACCGCGAGGATTCCCTTCAGCACATCCAGCAGCAGCGTTGCAATGCCAAGGCCCATTGCTCCGGAACGCGCAACATTCGTGGCACCAATGTTGCCCGAGCCAGTCTCGCGGATATCTTCATGGCGAAAGGCGCGTACCAGCAGGTAACCGGTTGGGATGGAACCGATCAGGTAGGCGATGACGAGCGTGACAATCCAAAGCAGCAGAGGGGTCATGGCGTGTCGAGTCTATCAGCCGTCACGGTCATCCTGAGCGAAGCGAAGGATCCCGAGGGTTCCTGCTCCGGCACAGCGGCTTGAGGCTTTCATACGAGAAGTCCCGGACTGACGATCTGGATTGCTACAACAGCCTCTGCCGCAGCATCACCAATGTATGCTGCGAGGCAAACCACCGCACGCGCTCCCGATCACCCATCAGGTTCAACTCAAGCACGTCGGTGCCTGCGGCATCGCTCAGCGCAAGGTAGACGCGGCCGACAGGTTTGGTCTCTGTGGCACCATCCGGCCCGGCAATTCCGGTTACACCGATGCCAACATTCGCGCCTGTCCGCAGCCGGATACCTTCCGCAAGCGCCCGCGCCACAGGCTCACTTACCGCGCCATGCTGCTCGATCAGCTCGGCTGGCACGCCAGCAAAAGCAGTCTTCAGGCTGTTGGCGTAAACAACCGCTCCGCCCACGAACGAGCGGGATGACCCGGGTACGGACGTTAGCCGCTGTGCGATCAGGCCTCCAGTGCAGCTTTCCGCCGTAGCCAAAGTCAGATTGCGGACGCCGAGCATCTGCAGCACGGTGCTTTCCAGCGACTCGCCGTGCGAGGAAAAGACGAAGTCCGCCATCTCGCTCTCGCACTGCGCCAGCAGGTTATCCACGCGCTCCTGCGCCTTGGCCTGCGTCGGCTTGGCACACAGGAAGTGCAGCTGGATCTCGCCCTGCGTGCTCAGGATCGTCGTCTGCACATCGGTGCACTCGCGATAGATGGGAGAGGTGCGCGCGTCCACCTCGCTCTCCGGCACCACGGCCATGCGTAACTGACCGGTGGCGATGTACTGCTGCGGCACCACGGCCGCAAGCCGTGGGCGCACCTGCTCGGCGAACAGCGCGGTCAGCTCCTTCGGTGGGCCCGGGAGCAGTGCGATGTAGCGCGTTGAGCCCTCGTACGTGGTGGTGATCCATTGGCCTGGGGCGGTGCCGTTGCTGTTGGGCAGCAACTCCGCGCCGCCAATCACGTCACCCTGCTTGAAATTGATCTCGCGAATGGCGATGCCGCGCTTCTCAAACCGCTGCTTCAGTGACTCGACGACGGTCTGGTCGCGCGACATGCCAACGCCCAGCGCGGCTGCGACGGCCTCGCGCGTCAGGTCGTCCTCGGTAGGCCCAAGTCCACCGGAGAACAAAACGATATCCGCCCGTCGCAGGGCAATCTTTGCCGCGTCGGTAAGCTGCGAGAGCGAGTCGCCAAGGATGCTCTTGAAGGCGACTTCGACGCCAAGCCGGTTCAGCTCTGCCGTCATGGCCAGCGAGTTCGTGTCCTGCCGGTACGGCGTCAACATCTCGCTGCCAACAGCGATAATTTCAGCAATCATGATGCTTCTGATGCTAGCTGTGGCCTAGCGCCCAAGCCGACCTTCGGCCTGCATGTTCACGTGGTACAGGGCGCTCGTGGTCGCCAGTGCTGCCGCGCCATCTTCCAGAAAGGCAAGCCCCACCAGGCCGCTGCCGCTCACCGCTACGCTGGCCTCTTTCTTTGGCGTGATGCGGATGATGCCGCGTTCGCCGTGCAGCGAAGCTGCGACGTATACGTTGCCGTCGGTGTCCAGCGCCAGGCCCTGCGGGCGTCCCAGGCCTCGATACCACGTGCTGACTTCGCCCTCAGGGTTGATTGCGTAAATGGCCTCGTTGCTGCTGGTGGTGGGGCCGGTGACCAGCAGGGTGCGGTCGTCGGTAAAGGCCAGATGGTAGGCGGACACGGATGGCTCCAGTGTCGCAAAGACGAACACCGAACCCTGCGTGTTCAGCTTGAAGATGGTGCCGCTGCGGTCGCCCACGTACAGGTTGCCGTCATCATCAAAGGCGATGCCGGTGGCGATACCCATGCCCTCGGCAAACTGCGACATGGCGCCGTCCTTGCCAATGCGGTAAACCGTACCCTCAACGCGGGACGAGCAATACAGGTAGCCGTCTGGCCCAAAGGCCAAGGCGCTGGCGTTGGCTAATCCGCGCACAAAGGGGCGCACCTGGTAGTCGCTGTCGATGCGGAAAATCGATACCGGCACATCCTGTCCGCGCGAGCCGGAGAAGGTGGCGTACAGGTTGCCCTCGCCATCGACCGCCGGATTGGCGATGGGATGAAGATTTTCCGCCAGCGGCACGGCCACATTCAGAGCGAGCGCGTTGGATTGCCGGTCGCCAAGGTTCAGCACTACGTCGCCCGAGACGGCACCCTCAGGCACGCGCAACGTCACGCGGCCCGCAGAGGTGAAGGAGAGCGGTGCGGGCGTGTCGCCTATGGTAGCGGAAGGGCGCTGCGCGGAGGCCAGGTGTTCTCCACGCAGGTCCACACTGCCGTCCGGCATGGCCGCCGCAGGATGGATTGAGATAAGGCGAGGTGCAAGCGGAGCCGCATGGCCGCGTAGTTGATCGAGCAACGTCATCCCTCTAAACCTATGCCTTCGCAAGCGCCCGGCGCAAACCGCGGTTACTGTACGTGGATGCCATGCCGCATCAGTTGCTGCACAATCAATGCCTGTTGAAGAACCACCTGCAAAATCAGCGCGTAAACACCCGCTGCAAGGTCGTCGACCACAATGCCGATACCTTCCGGCAGCTTTTCAAGGCGGCGGATTGGTGGTGGTTTCCAGATGTCGAAGATTCGGAAGCAGACGAGGCCGATCATGGCGAAGGGCATGGCAGGCAGGCAAAACGTTAGAGCCAGCCACTGCCCGGCGACCTCGTCAATGACGACAATTTGAGGGTCCTTGCGACCACTCTCACGTGCCACCCTTGTCGCTGCGGGAATGCCGATGGCGGTTGCCGCTGCGGCCATGCCGAGCGTTACCAGCGGCAGCCAGTGCCCAGACACATGGCGAGCCACCAGGAACCACACCAGAACGGCTGCGACGGAGCCGTACGTGCCCGGACCCGGCTTCATAAAGCCCGCGCCAAAGAACGTAGCGGCAGCCCACGCCCACCAGGTTTTGCGGGCCTGGACCGGCCTCGCCGGGGCTGCCGCGTCCGCCATGCAGCTAGTTCTCGCCCCGCAACTGGTGGCTTTCCAGTTCTTCCAGCAGATCAGGATCGAGGACGGGCGAGGTGATGCGGTAGTCGCCGCTGGCCCACTTGCCCAGGTCGATCAGGCGGCAGCGGTCGCTGCAGAAAGGAAATTCCATATCTGCAGCGGTCACGATCTTCTGGCAGGTTGGGCAGTGCAGCGCAAGGTTTGGCATGCGTTAGCTGGACGCTTTCGCTTCCGCAGCCGCTGCGGTCATCTGTGCCCAGCGCGCGGTCATGCCCTTCTGCATGCCCTCGAACTGCGTCTTAGCCTTTTCGTTGCTGTTGATCAGCTTCAGCGTGTTCGGCATGAATGGATTGCCTGTCGCAGCCTCCGACAACTCCACAAACTTGGCGCGCGTGGCGATGCCCTCGCCCTGCGTTGCTAGGTACAGGTCAACGTCGACCGCGCCCTGCAGGGGCAGGTTTACAACCATCTCCCAGAAGCTGATGACCTGCCGCCAGTAGACGTTGTTTGGGTTGGTGGGCTTGTGGATCTGCTTGAACTCCTCAACGGATGTCGGCCAAAACTCCCAGCTGACGTAGTTGCGCGCCTTGCGCATCACTTCTTCGCGGCGAAGGTCGTATAGCTTCAGGATGATGTCTGCGTCTGCGGGTGTTGCCATGGATAGGTTCCTTCTTTACTTGTAATTGCGTTCGATTTGCACGACTGTATCGCACGTTTGATGGATCAATCTTGTATTTTCTGGTGTGTACCCAGCCATTCCGTCTAGACGATCCAGCACCGCGTACTTGTCAGGTAGCTTCTCACCGCAGAGAACGCAGAGTCCGTGCTGCTCGCCCATCTTCCTTGCCTTAAGCATTCTTCTTTGTAGTGGCTTGCCGCGCTCGTCGTAACTAAGCTCTTTCGCGATCTTGCGACGGTACGCAAAAAGCAGTGCAGCATCTCCGCCCGACAATGCCTCTAAGTCTGACCGAAGCTTGTCTAGCAGATGATTGGCTCTCACTAATTCATCGCTTGTGAGGTTACGATTTGCCATCGCTAGTCTAGTATGCGGGCCACGACGTCATAGTCATGCGCTTCCGTAATCTCTGCTCGGTAGAAGGTGCCGGTGACAAGCGCTTCGCGGTCGCCGAAGTCGTTAATCAGCACGTGACCATCGATCTCAGGCGCCTGCTGCATGGTGCGCGCCTTCCAAAGCAGGTCGGTTTCTTCGGACGGACCTTCGACCAGCACTTCTACTTCGCGGCCCACCTGCGCGGCACGAGCCTTGCGGCTTATCTTCAACTGCGTGCGCATTAGCCTGCGGCGGCGCGCTTCGATGGTACGTTTCGGGACCTTTTCGCCCAGATCGAACGCCGCCGAGCCTTCTTCATCCGAATAGGAGAAGACGCCCAGCCAGTCGATTTTCGCGTCCTGTATGAACTGCTCCAGATCGGCAAACTCTGCGTCCGTTTCGCCGGGAAAGCCGACGATGAAGGCGGTGCGGATGGCGATGCCGGGGACGATGGTGCGTGCCTTTTCGATCATCTGCAGGAAAATCGCGCCGGAGCCGCCGCGCTTCATGCGCTTCAGCACCGACGGCGATGCGTGCTGCAGCGGCACATCCAGGTACTTTGCAATGTTTTCGTGCGCCGCGACCGTCTGCAGCAGCTTGGTCGTGACCTTGTTCGGGTAGGCGTAGAGGAAGCGCAGCCACTTGATCTGCCCGATGCCCTCGACGTGCAGGGTTGCCAGGGCTTCCAGCAGCGTGGCCAGGCCGTCACGCAGGCCCAGGTCTTCGCCGTAGCACGTGGTGTCCTGCCCAATGAGCGTGATCTCGCGAACACCCTGGCGCATCAGGTTTTCCGCCTCGTTCAGGATCGACGAGATGCGGCGCGAGCGGAATTTCCCGCGCAACTGCGGAATGATGCAGAAGCCGCACGGATGGTCGCAGCCCTCGGCGATCTTGATGTAGGCCGACGCGCGCGGCGTGGTCAGGATGCGCGGCGTGTCATCGCTGTACAGGTAGCTGGGCAGGGCAGCGGTGGCACCGTCCCAGGCGTCGCGGTTGAAGCGGCCCTGTTGTTCGCGCAGGTCGCCTTCCGGACGCGAGGTCTGCGCGGGAACTTCCATCTGCGAATGCTTGCGCACGGCGCTGGAGGCGCGGTCGATCAATGAGCTTTCCGCAAGCGTGGCGGCAGAAAGATTGCCCTGGGCTGCTTCCACTTCGAGCGCTGCCGCGCCACCAAGTTCCATATGCGCATGCGTGTGTACCGGCTCGTCTGCGGCAGACGGAGCGGTGACGCTCATCAGGATGTTGAACGGCGAGGTATTCGGCACAGGCTTCGGCTGCAGGCCCGCAGCCAGCAGGATGCCATCGAGCTCACCCGTTCCCAGAACGGCGTCTACTTCCGGGATGTTCTTGCGAATCTCGTCGCGGTAGCGCTCCACCAGGCAGCCGGTCACGATCAGCTTGGTGGCGCGTCCGCCCGTCTTGTGCGCGGCCATCTCCAGGATGGTGTTGACGCTTTCCTGCTTGGCGCTGTCGATAAAGCTGCAGGTATTCACCACGATGATGTCGGCGTCGGCGGCGTCCGGCGTCAGTTCCGCGCCGGCATGGTGCACCATGCCCATCATTACTTCGCTGTCGACCAGGTTCTTGGGGCAGCCCAGCGAGACAAAGCCGATACGTGGGCGCGCCAGCACTGCTGCTTCAGCAGAGGCGTTGCCCTTAAGGTCGCCGATGATTTCCGCGGTAGCCACTCCACCTAGTCTACCGTGTGCCGCGATGGTAAGATCATCGGGTGCCGGGTCCTACGCGACTCACTCTTGCAAACCCCGCTAGGTCCGGAAGGAAGCAACGGTAGCGAGCTCTTGGGTGTGCAGTGGGTCACCCGGCGCTTATCCCCTCCCAAGATTCTTTCCAGCCGTCCGCAGGCGGTATGCTCTTGAGTGACATCGCAGCGCCCACCTTAGTGCGTGGAGGGAAGAACGTTGAGTTTGCAGTTGAAGCCGCGTGTCGCGGTCCGCGCCAAAATCTCATCGGTAGGCAGCTATGTTCCGCCGCGCGTCCTGACCAACAAAGATTTCGAAAGCATGGTCGACACCACCGACCAGTGGATCATGGAGCGCACCGGCATCCGCGAGCGGCACATTGTCGATGCGGGCGTGGCAACCAGCGACCTGGCGACCGAGGCAGCACGGGTCTGCCTTCAACGGCGCGGGATTGACGCCAGTGAGATCGACTGCATCATTGTCGGCACCGTTACACCGGACATGCTGTTCCCAGCCACGGCCTGCCTGGTGCAGACCAAGCTGGGCGCGACGAAGGCCTGGGGATTCGATCTTTCAGCGGCATGCTCCGCTTTCACTTACTCATTGCAGGTAGGCGCAAAGCTGGTCGAAAGCGGCGCGCACAAGCGCGTTCTGGTCATCGGCGGCGACACGATGAGCTCGATCGTGGATTACACCGACCGTTCCACCTGCATCCTGTTCGGCGACGGCGCGGGCTGCGTTCTGCTGGAGCCATGCGAAGAGGGCGAAGTTGGCCTGGTTGACTTCTACCATGAGGTGGACGGCTCCGGCGGGCCTGCCCTGTGCATGCCTGCAGGTGGCAGCCTGCACCCGTCCAGCGTGGGAACGGTCACGGGCAGGCAGCACTACATCAAGCAGGATGGGCAGACCGTCTACAAATTCGCCGTCCGCAAGATGATGGAAGCCAGCGAAAAAGTGCTGGAGCGCAACGAGATCACCGGCGAAGAAATCGCCTGCTTCATCCCGCATCAGGCCAATAAGCGCATCATCCTGGCCACAGCGGAACGCCTTGGCCTTGCCGAAGACAAGGTGGTCATCAACATCGACCGCTACGGCAACACCACCGGCGGCACCATCCCGCTGGCCATGGACACGGCATTGCAGGAGGGCCGCCTGAAGAAGGGTGACCTGGTGCTGCTGGCCAGCGTGGGCGCGGGCTTCACCGTAGGCGCCACGCTGCTGCGGTGGGAGTTTTAGCAAACCTTCTCCGGTTAAATACAGTAGGTTTCCGCGCCGGTTTGTGCGACTCTGCGTGTACCCGACACACGCACAGAGGTTGCATATGGCACATGACCCGCTCTGGATCCGGCTCCTCCTCTTCGTACACGTTGCTGCAGGCACCGGCGGTCTGGTGCTTGCACCTGTAGCCCTTGCCACCGCCAAGGGCGGCAAGCAACATAGGCGATGGGGCATGGTGTACCTGTGGTGCATGGGCGTTGTCGCCGCGACGGCCATTCCCATGGCGATCTTCCGGCCCGTGCTGTTCCTTGCCATGGTGGCCGTGTTCAGCTTCTACTCGGCCTACTCGGGCTACCGTGTACTGAAGCTGAAAGATCTGCCACGTGGCGGCCATGCCAGGCCGATTGACTGGATCGCAGGCGTGGTGACATTTGCCAACAGCCTTGCGCTTGCCCTGCTTGGCTGGTTCCGGCCTGACATCATGCGGATGCCGAAGGTGGTGCCGGTGATCTTCGGCGTGCTTGGCATGCGTTTGGCGTATGTGCAGTTGAAAAGCTTCATCCACAAGCCCACGGAGAAGATGTTCTGGTGGTTCACGCACTTGGGAAACTTCATTGGCAGTTACATCGCCATGTGGTCCGCATTCAGCGTGGTGACGCTGACCCAGGTCTTTGGCAATGCATGGTATGTCTGGCTATGGCCGACCATCGTTGGGGTGCCTGCCATCGTGCTTACCGTGGGGTACTACTCGCGCAAGTTTGCTCCCAAACAGCGTCTGGCAGCCGCAGCTTAGGCGGCGGCTGCTTCTGGAAGGCCGGTGCCTGTTCTGTGCGAACGCAGCTTCAGGATGGCGTACACAACGCCGAACGCGACCGAACCCCAAACGGCGACGATCAGAATCCATCCGTAGCGGTCGGCAAAACGCAGGTACACGGGCATAATGTGCCGTCCGTAGCGCACGCCCAGCCAGGCATAAAACGCGTGCCGGACGAAGCGACTGACGGCAAAGCTCGCATAAAAGCGTGCCTTCGGCATCTTGAGTGCCCCTGCGGCGATCAGGAAGGGCATCAGGGGCGCGGGCGGCGGCAGCAGGGCCGGCAGCGCCACAGACAGTAACGCATGCTCCTCTGCCCAGTGCTTGATGCGATCCCTAAAGCGAGCCGGGACATACTTGTCGATGAGCGGCAGGCCGCCTGTCAGGCCGGTCTGGTAGCTGGCCGCGGCACCCGCGATCGAGCCAAGCGTGGCGATCAAGGTCACCAGGAACCACGCATGCCGTTGCGCCGCCAGCAACACCACCAGCAGGTCGCTTGAGCCTGGAATCGGCAGCGGGATTGGCGAAGAATCGATGGCGGAGATGAAGAACAGCCCAGCCAGGCCCAGCTTGAAGAAGTAACGAACGACGGAGCGCCCGGTGGACGAAGCATGCCCACCGGCAGTGGCCTGTGCGGCATCGGCAGAAACCTGTTGAATCAGCGCAAAAGACATCTGTCACCTTCAGACGCGCCGAATACCCGCTAAGTCGCTGCAGGAACCTGTTTGGCCTGACTTTGCAGTCGAGGACGCTACAACATCTGAAGGCGGTACTCCGGCAGCACGCCGCACGCGGCACCCAGTTCGTAGAAGCGGTGCATGGCCTGCAGGCAGTCCGCGTCCAGCGTGTAGTGGATATTTTTCGAGAGGTACGTTCGGATCGTCTCTTCCGGCAGGGCGACGCGTGGCAGCCACTCGGCGACCAGGTCTTCCCGGTGTTGGAGACCCGCATCGCGCGACTCGACTAGATCCGTCGTCAGCGCCTCAGCGGAGATACCGCAGCGCCGCAGACCCTCTGTTCGCACGGCCCAGACTGCCGCCACCCAGGGCAGACCTGTGTGTTCACGCCACCATGTAGCAACGTCGATCCATGTGCAATCAGCAAATCGCCCGGCGCGGTCGCGGTCTTCCAGCGCCAGCAATGCTGGGTCGCCGATCAGCAGGGCTGCGTCGTGCTCTTGCAGCATGCTCTGCAGGTCAGCCGGTTGTTCATGGAACAGGGGCTGGTTGCCGTGAAACTGCTGTAGAAGGATGCGGACGTATGCGGCAGATGAGCGGGACGCAGCATCAGCCGCGACTGTAGCGATGTTCTCGAGCGAAACTCCAGGCCGCAGCACAAGCTGGATGGACCGCACCGCGTGAAGGGAAGCGATGGTGCATCCGGGCACGGCCCGCACGTCAGGCAGCGTGGGCAGGGCAGCAATCGGGATCAGCCCGAGGTCGGCCTCACCGCCGGCAAGCTGGGCCGCGCACATCGACGGCAGCGTGTAGCGTACATCGTAACGGGTGCGCAGTTCGGCGGCTACCGGCTCGTGCTCGAAGTTCCACAGCAGCGGTGCGGGGTTCAGAAAGCTGATTGCAGCAACGCGCAGCCGGTTCGTTTTGTCTGCGGAGTCGCTCAAAGCTGCCGATTTGATGTGGTTCGGGCGGTGCCCGATGCGGTTGCCAGGTGCTCAGGGGTACGGTTGAGTGTGCGTCTTTGACCGGACGCAAGATTGCATGCGTCCCCACTGTTGTATAACGAACGCACCGGAGACAGCTTTGGCGACAGCGGCAGACAGCAGGTTCCAACAGGCGGGGCAGACCGACACGGTGGCAGAAAACCGGCTGGCGTGGATGGCTCTGATCCTGACGCCGCAGATGGGTGCTACCCGGACACTCCGCGCCATGTCAAAGCTGCAGTTTCCATCGCAACTGTTCGCCGCGTCGCTGACGGAGTTGGAAGCTCTGGCCATGCCCGCAGTATCAGCGCGCTTCGTCTTTGATGGCAGAGCACGCGCGGCGGCAGAGGCAGAACTGCAGCGGCTGGATGAACAGAGCGCAGGCTTCCTGACGCATGACTGCGCGGAGTACCCGGAGCGGCTGCGCGAGATCTACGATCCACCAGCCGTGCTTTGGTACCGCGGAGACACGTCCCTGCTTTCCCTGCCCGGGATTGCCGTGGTTGGTACGCGGCATCCGTCGCCGTACGGTTCGGGCATGGCCCAGATGCTGTCACGTGAGCTTGCCCTGCGTGGCCTGACGATCCTGAGCGGCATGGCGCGCGGTGTGGATACCGAGGCGCACAAGGGCGCGTTAGAAGCGAAGGGCAAGACCATCGCCGTCTGGGGCACGGGCGTGGACGTAATCTATCCCAAGGAGAACAAGCGCCTCGCCGAGCAGATCCTGCTGGGCGGCGGTTGTATCCTGAGCGAATTTCCGCTGGGCACCTTCCCTGCACCACAGAACTTTCCCGTCCGCAATCGCGTGCTGAGCGGCATGAGTGTGGGTGTCCTGGTGGTCGAGGCTGCAGAGCACAGCGGCACGCGCATCACCGCACGTTGCGCCATGGAACAGAACCGCGACGTGTACGCCGTGCCCGGCAACGTGACCAACAAGGGCTCATGGACGCCCAACACGCTCATCATGCAGGGTGCCAAGCTGACCGCCACCTGGGAAGACGTCTGGGAAGACCTCCCCAGTCAGGTGCGGCTGGAACTGGAAGAGCAGATCGAGGCGTCGCGTGAATCCGGCAGCACGGTCAGCGCATCCCTATTTGCCGAGAACAATCTGCCGCCCACCGAGCGGTTGGTGTTCGAGCAGTTGCGTCACGACGAGTCGTTGCAACTGGACGACCTGATCGAGCGGCTGGACGGTCAGTTGCAGTCCCCTGAGATTTTTACAGCGCTCTTTGAGCTGGAACTCGCAGGCCGAATCCGCCAAATGCCCGGCAAGAACTACGTCAGAACCTTCTAAAACGCCAGGAAAACGCGAACGCTGTAGACGTTTCAGCATTGGACGGGTCGAAGAGAGCGCCGGGCGTAAAAGATGACGCGCGACAGAACTCGTGTTAGGTTCCTACCGAGACAACGTGAAAAAAGGCTGAGCAGCCGAGCCGGTGATTAACCGGCACCATCGCCAGGACCGAATCGGGCGTGAGCTGGAGCAAGACCAGCAGAAACAGGCCGGGTGTATGAGCAAGAACCTCGTGATCGTGGAGTCGCCTGCAAAGGCAAAGACGATCGGGAAATATCTCGGCAGCGATTACACGGTGGAGGCCTCGATCGGCCACATCATGGACCTGCCCAAGAACGACATCGGCGTGGAATTGAAGCGCCGCACTTTTGAGCCACACCTGATCATTTCACCGGGCAAGGAAAAGCTTGTAGACCGGCTGAAGAAGCTGGCCAGCAAGGCCGACGCTGTGTACCTGGCACCCGATCCTGACCGGGAAGGCGAGGCCATCGCCGCGCACCTGCAGATGCAGTTGCAATCTTCCATCCGGGGTAAGGCGACCATTCAGCGCGTCACTTTTAATGAGATCACCAAGCCCGCCGTGATCGACGCCTTCAAGCGCGCTCGGGGCGTCGATCAGAACCTGATGCTGGCGCAGCAGACGCGCCGCGTCCTGGACCGCCTGGTCGGCTACGAGATCTCGCCGCTGCTGTGGGACAAGGTGCGTCGTGGCCTGTCTGCCGGGCGTGTGCAGACCGTCGCGCTGCGCCTGATTGTCGACCGCGAAAACGAGATCAAAGCCTTTCAGCCGGTGGAGTACTGGCCAGTCGATGCAAAACTTCAGCCGAAGGGCAAGCAGGAGTTTCTTGCGCGGCTCTACGCGATTGACGGTGCGCGCACTGCGATCAACACCGTTGGCGCGCCAGCCCTGCCGGACGGCGTGACCGCAGAACAGGTGAAGGCGCAGATGGAAAAGGCGGCATGGAAGGTCGCCTCGATTGAAGCCAAGGAGCGCAGGCGCAACGCACCAGCGCCTTTCTCGACATCGCGGTTGCAGCAGGATGCATCCAACCGGCTTGGCTTCAACGTGAAGCGCACCATGGGCGTCGCGCAGCGGCTGTATGAGGGTGTGGAGCTTGGCACCGACGGTACGGTCGGCCTGATCACCTACATGCGTACCGATTCCACCCGTGTCTCGCCTCAAGCCATTGCCGATGCGCGGGAGTACATTGGTTCGCTGGGCGCGGCCTACCTGCCGGGCAAGCCGAACGGCTTTGCCGGTAAAAAGGACGCGCAGGACGCGCATGAAGC
>CAXUEW010000063.1:13511-13728 GCA_964250115.1 uncultured Terriglobus sp. | reverse complement strand
CCAGTTCTGTAAAGTCAGGATTTTTCTTCTGCGGCATGGCAGACGATCCGGTAGAGAAGGCCTCTGGCAAGTCAATGAAGCCAAACTCTGCAGTGGCGTGCAGTGTGATCTCCTCTGCAAAGCGTGACAGATGCAGGCCTATGGTGGAGGCTACCTGTGCGAACTCCAGCGCAAAGTCGCGGTCGCTGGTTGCATCCATGCTGTTCGCCGTAGGTGC
>CAXUEW010000063.1:9556-13501 GCA_964250115.1 uncultured Terriglobus sp. | reverse complement strand
AAGTTCCCTTGCAGCGATGGTGCGGTCCAGAGCAAGGGTTGCACCCGCAATGGCACCCGATCCCAGCGGGCAGAAGTTCATGCGTGCGCGTGCGTCCTGCAGGCGGGAGATGTCGCGCAGGATCATCTCGACGTACGCCAATAGCCAGTGTGCAATCAGAACCGGCTCCGCACGTTGCAGGTGCGTGTAGCTCGGCATGACCGCATCGCCGGAAGCCTCTGCAAGTTGCAACAGTGCTTCAGCCCAGGCACGCAGATCGGTCATGGCGCGGTCCATCGCGTCGCGTACATACAGGCGGAGGTCGGTTGCGATCTGCTCATTGCGCGAACGCCCTGTGTGCAGCTTCAGCGCAAGTGCACCGATGCGTTGCGAAAGCTCCAGTTCGACAAAGTGGTGGATGTCTTCCGGCTGTTCGCTGTCCATCGGTAGCTTGCCCACATGAAATTCAGTAAGCAGGCTATCTAACCCGGTCAGCATGGAGGCAAGTTCCGCGTCCGTAAGAATGCCCGCAGCCGCAATCGTCTTCGCGTGTGCCTTGCTTGCGGCGACCTCCTGCGGCAGCAGCCGCCAGTCGAACGAGAACGAGCGCTGCCATTTCTCGAAAGCGGCATTCAGCGGCTCGCGAAAGCGGCCGGACCACATTTTTGTTACATCGTTCGAACTCATAGTCATTACTTGTATGCTTCCGCGTCTTCCGCTGTGAACTGCTTGTCTAAGTCATGTCTCAACACGAAATCCATATAGCGAAATGCTCGTTCTTCCGTGTAGGCATCTTTCAGTAGGGAGTAAGTGTTGTACTTGGACTGGAACTCAGCATCCTCGTGTATGCAAGCAGTTGCCTCGGATATGCGATCAATGAGCACGCTGACAGAAGCACCACAGGTGAGAGTAGGCAATGTTCTTACCTGCCCATTGACTTGGATGAGTGACCCGGTAAGAAACTTCGGACTTAATTCTTTGTCAAAGGGATCGTAGGTCCATCGTTGAGCGTCAGCGCGACACTGAAACTCACCAAACTTGAATTTTGTGGTAGCTGCCGACCGCTGTGCAGAAGACTGTTGCAAAATGGCCGACAGGATCAAGGTGGCCAAAAATATTTTCATGTAGGCTCCCTCGCTGACTTACTCAATCTCTGGAGTTCGCTCTCGTAAGCGCGGCATGTCAGCACCATTATTAAGTCTGATCAGCCCGGATGCGGCGTAGGTCTGCAGCTTGGCGCGCGTATCCGTGATATCGAGGTTGCGCATGGTGAGCTGACCGATGCGGTCGCGTGGCGAAAAGGCAGAGTCTGTCTTCTCCATCGACAAACGCTCCGCAGCGAAGGTGAGGTTTGTACTTTCTGTATTCAGGATCGTGTAGTCATTGCCGCGGCGGAGTTCGATGGTCACTTCTCCGGTGACGGGGCTTGCGACCCAGCGCTGTGCCGATTCGCGCAGCATAATGCTTTGCGGATCAAACCAGCGGCCTTGGTACAGCAGACGGCCCAGCTTGCGACCGTTGTCGCGGTACTGCTCGATGGTGTCTTCGTTGTGGATGCCCGTGATCAGGCGCTCATACGCGATGAACAGCAGGGCCAGTCCCGGTGCCTCATAGATGCCGCGGCTTTTCGCTTCGATGATGCGGTTTTCGATCTGGTCGCTCATGCCCAGGCCGTGGCGGCCTCCAATGCGATTCGCTTCCAGCATCAGTTCGACCGCGTCTGCGTACTCGACGCCGTTCAGCGCGACAGGTACGCCCTCCTCAAAGCGAACGGTAACTTCTTCAGCCTTGACAGCAACGTCATCGCGCCAGAAAGCCTGTCCCATGATGGGCGTGACGATTTTCATGGAAGTCTTCAGGAACTCGAGATCTTTTGCTTCATGGGTAGCACCGAGGATGTTGGAGTCAGTGGAGTAGGCTTTCTCGGCGGACATCTTGTAATCAAATCCGCTGCGCTGCAGAAATTCCGACATCTCCGCACGTCCACCGAGCTCGTCGATGAAGGTGGGGTCGAGCCACGGCTTGTAGACCTGAAGGTTCGGATTGACTAGCAGGCCGTAGCGGTAGAACCGCTCGATGTCGTTGCCCTTGTAGGTAGACCCGTCACCCCAGATATTGACTTCGTCTTCACGCATGGCGCTGACCAGCATGGTGCCGGTTACGGCGCGGCCAATGGGCGTGGTGTTGAAGTACGTGACGCCTGCCGTGGTGATGTGAAACGCGCCTGCCTGCAGCGCCGCAATGCCTTCGCGAACAAGCTGCGCGCGGCAGTCAATCAGCCGCGCCTGCTCTGCGCCGTAGTCCATTGCCTTGCGCGGAATGGCTTCGTAATCCGTCTCATCGGGCTGGCCGAGGTTGGCGGTGTAGGCATAGGGAAGCGCACCCTTTTGCTTCATCCAGTGAAGCGCGGCGGACGTGTCGAGACCGCCGGAAAAGGCGATGCCAACCTTCTGGCCGACCGGGACGGATTCAAGAATTACAGACATGGTGTAGTGCCTTTCGTGCTGTGTTCGGCCACGACTTGAACAAGGCAGAACGCTAAGGACGCTAAGGAAGAGCACGCGAAGGTCACGGAGACGCGTTTCTTAGCCCTAACGTTTGCC
This sequence comes from uncultured Terriglobus sp., assembly GCA_964250115.1. Lineage (GTDB taxonomy): Bacteria > Acidobacteriota > Terriglobia > Terriglobales > Acidobacteriaceae > Terriglobus. The sequence goes on along the minus strand of CAXUEW010000063.1, from coordinate 10,919 downwards.
TTAGCCCTTCGTGTTTACCTTTACTTCCTTCGCGTTGACCTTTGCGTCCTTCGCGTTCTGCTTTTGACTATGCCAGCGTGCGGCGGCGCTTGCCGTTTGCGCCGCGGTCGCGCGGAATGCGTTTTGCCCCACCCAGCAGCATCAGCAGCAGTGACTTCTGCGCATGAAGGCGATTCTCAGCCTGGTCGAAGACGACGGACTGCTCGCCATCGATCACAGCATCCGTAACTTCCTGCCCACGGTGTGCGGGCAGGCAGTGCATGAAGATGGCGTGCGAAGCAGCGTGGCTCATCAGCTGTTCATTGACCTGAAACGGCTTGAAGATTGGCGTGCGGCGCATGGTTTCATTTTCCTGGCCCATGGAAATCCACGCGTCGGTGTACACGGCATCGGCACCCGTAACCGCTTTCACCGGGTCGTGCGTCAGCGTCAGCGTGCTGCCGGTATCTTCGGCAATGGCCATGGCTTTATGGATGATGTCGAGCTTCGGCTCATAGCCCCTGGGTGTCGCAACCGTTACGTGTGCACCCAGCAGCGCACCGCACAGCATGAGGGAGTGGCAGACGTTATTGCCGTCGCCAACGTAGGCGAACTTAATGCCTTCTGCCGAGCCGAGCCGTTCTTCAATGGTCATGAAGTCGGTGATGGCCTGGCAGGGATGTTCATAGTCTGAGAGTGCGTTGATGACCGGCACCTTGGAGATGTCTGCCATCTCGGTCACTGTGTCGTGCGCGTAGGTGCGCAGCACGATCACGCTCATCCAGCGTTCCAGGTTATGCGCGACGTCGGCCAGCGATTCGCGCTCGCCCAGCGGTGATGCGGTCTGGTCGACAAAGATGGCGTTACCGCCAAGGGTGTTGATGGCTGCTTCAAAGGTCAGGCGTGTTCGCAGCGAAGCCTTCTCAAACAGCAGCACCATCTGGCGTGCGTCGAGTGCGTGGCGAAAGTCTTCCGGATGCGATTTAACCGCATGCGCAAGTTCCATTAAGGCGGCGAGCTCCTGCGCTGACAGATCCGACATCGAACACAGGTCACGTCCGCGCAATGATTTTGCAGCCTCAGAGAAGCCCGCGTCCGACTGGATGCCCAGGGTTGCTTTCGGCTTGGGAGTTTCAGCGCCCGCAGGCGGATTCATAACAACGGTTTTGCTACCCATGTACTTCTTCTCCGACAGGGACGGCCTCGGCGGCTCCTGCCTCTTGCAACAGGCTGCCCAGGGCAGCGATGGTTTCGTCGACGTGCGCTTTGGTGATGAGGTATGGCGGCAGGAAACGCAGCACTGTTTCGCTGGTCCGGTTCAGAAGAATGTGCCGCTCGAACAACATGCGATCCGCGATTTCCTTTGCGATCTCAGCCGACCGCA
>CAXUEW010000063.1:2157-9546 GCA_964250115.1 uncultured Terriglobus sp. | reverse complement strand
AAATCCGTAGCCGCGGACTTCCACAATTGCAGGGTGTTCCCTCGCCAGTGAGCGCAACTGCGCCATGAAGTACTCGCCGACTTTCGTGACATGGGCGAGCAGGTCTGTCTGCTGGATTTCATCGATCACAGCGATGGCCACAGCGCATGCAAGTGGACCCCCGCCAAACGTGGTGCCATGCATGCCCGGCGTAATGGCGCGAGCCGCCTCTTCCGTGCACAACATTGCTCCCATGGGCAGGCCGCCCGCGATGGGCTTGGCCAACGTTGTGACGTCGGGCTGAATGCCGTAGTGCTGATAGGCACACCACTTGCCGGTGCGGCCCATGCCGCTTTGGATCTCATCCGCAATCAGCAGCGCGCCGGTGCTGTCGCACAGTTCACGCGCGGCAGCGAAGAACTCCTGCGAGACAGGGTGAATGCCACCTTCACCCTGCACGCACTCGATGCAGATGCCGCAGACATCCTCACTGAACGCGGCACGCAGGGCATCCACATCGTCGAAGGGCACAAAGACAACATCCGGCATCAGCGGTGCGAACGGTTCGCGATACTTCAGCTTGTGGGTCGTGGCGACCGAGCCCATGGTGCGGCCGTGGAAAGCATGCTCCAGCGCGATGAAGCGGGTGCCCATCGGCTTGCCTTTGCTGCGCAGCATGCCGGCGTAGGCGCGTGCCAGCTTTAGCGCGGCCTCCCACGCCTCGGTGCCGCTGTTACAGAAGAAGACGCGGTCCATGCCGGTGATCTCTGCCAGCTTTACCGCGAGTGTTGCGGTGCCGTCGTGATAAAAGAGGTTGGAAGTGTGCAGCAGGGTCGCGGCCTGCGCGGTGATGGCGCGCGTAATGGCAGGGTGGCCATAGCCGAGCGCAGAAACGCCGATGCCGCTGAGCAGGTCCAGGTACCGGTTGCCTGCATCGTCAAACAGGTGCACGCCCTCGCCGCGCTTCAGCAGGATGGGGTAGCGATCATAGGTCTGCAGCAGCAGTTGCTTTTCCGCGGCCTGCGTAGCGACTAGGTTCATGTGCGCCGCACCTCCAAAGTTTTCGTTTGCACCAGTTCCATTCACCTGGGCGTTCAACTGATTGTTCATGCGACCATGACCTCCGTTCCATCGTTGACCCGCGAACTGATCAGGTCGGGTAAAACCTTTGCCGCTTCCGCAGGCAGGATACGTACACGTTTCACGCCGGCCAGCAGCGCATCGCGGCAGGCGTTCAGCTTGGGCAACATGCCGCCGCTGATCACGGCCTGCTTTTCCAATTGCGGTATTTCTCGCAGCGACAGCCATCGCATTACCTGGCCGTCCGCGCCCTTGACGCCGGGTACATCGGTCAGGAAGACCAGCGCGTCAGCCTTGGTGGCAGCGGCGGTGGCTGACGCCATTTCATCCGCGTTGATGTTGTAGTACTCGCCGTCAAATCCCAGCGCCATGGAACTGATCACCGGCACCGCGCCCATCTTCCAGATGGCGTCGAGCCAGCGCACGTCTGTCGCGGCAATCTCACCCACAAATCCCAGGTCATGCTCGGTCTTCTTCTTGCGTGCACGGAAGACGTGTCCATCCCCGCCGCAGATGCCCACGGCAGCCTGGCCCTGTTGGCCAAGAGAGGCAACAAGCGACTTATTCACGCGCCCTGCAAGCACCATCAGAGCTGCGTCACGGGTCTCCGCATCGGTTACGCGCAGGCCGCTGATGAACTCGCTCGTCTTGCCCATTTGCTGCAGGGTGCGCGTCAACTGCACGCCGCCACCGTGAACGATCGCCACCTGGTGACCGTCGCCGACTAATTCCGCGATAGCCTTACCAATCGCGTGCAACAGGTCCGGCTTCTCCAGCGCGACCCCTCCGAGCTTGATGACGTATTTCACAGCAGACCTTCCGATTCTTTCCAGCCACACATCACGTTCATGTTCTGCACCGCCTGGCTTGCGGCACCTTTCAAAAGATTGTCTAGGCACGAGACCAGGACGAGACGCCTGCCGTCTGGTGCGAGTTCAAAGCCAATGTCGCAGAAGCTGGTTCGCACCACATGCTGTATCTGCGGCAGGCTGCCTGCGCGGTGCACGCGCACCATGGGACTGTTCGTGTAAAAGCTATGGAATGCACGTTCTATGTCCGCTGGAGTTGATGGCTCACGCAAGCGCAGGTAGATGGTCGACAAGATGCCGCGCGGAACGGGCAGCAGGTGCGGCGTGAACTGGATCTGGTCCGCAGATAGATGCAGTTGCTCCAGCAGCTCACCTGTGTGGCGGTGGCCGAAGACCGCATAGGCTGAGAGGTTGTCGGCGGCATACATGAAGTGAGTCTTCGCTGTGGCAGCTTTGCCCGCACCGGAGACACCGGACTTTGCATCGCAGACGATGCCGTGATCGACGTCCACAAGGCCGGCCTGCAGCAGCGGCGCAAGCGCAAGAACGATCGACGTCGCATAGCAACCGGGATTGGCGACCAGGCGGGCGTCGGCGATGCGGTCGCGGTGCAGCTCGGGGCAGCCGTAAACAGCTTCGGCCTGCAACTTTGCAGCACGTGCGGGATCCGCGTCGTGCAGGTTGTAGACCGCGGCGTTTACAGGCTCATGCAAACGCCACGCACCGGACAGGTCGATGACGCGCATGCCTGCGGAGAGCGCCGCTGGAACCCACTCGCGTGATTGCTCGTGCGGTGTAGCGAGAAACAGGATCTGCGTCCCGCTGTCGCGCAGTGTTTCCCACGAGAAGGGCACTATGGCGGGAGCGGCCGCGGCACTGTTCTGCGCAAGCTGCGGATGCAGGTCGTATAGCGATGTGCCATCAGTTTCCGAGCCCATGCGACCGAGGAACACAGGCTGCGACTCCGCAAGACGCGGATGATTCAGCAGCAGGCGCGCAAGCTCCGCGCCGGCGTACCCGGTTACACCTGCAACAGCCGTTCTTACGTTCGTGCTTGTCTGTGCAGGGGTCGAGCTCAAATCACCTGCAAGGGCAAAAGTGCTCACCCGATCAAACCTTCCATCCGCTCTTTCAGCAGGGCGGCCTGCTTGCTGTCCGCGCAGATCACCAGCACGGTATCGTCCCCGGCGATGCTGCCCATCAACTCCGGCCAGTCCTCGTAGTCGAGTGCCGCTGCGACCGGCTGCGCAGACCCCGTGGTGGTGATGACGATCAGCAGGTTCTGCGCCTGCTTGACCTCCAGGCCGAAGTTTGACAGCGTCTCCCGGATACCGGGCATGTCGTCGTCTTCTTCCCCGCCGTTCTCCGGCAGTGCATATCCATTCGGTCCCTTCATCACGCGCAGCTCGTGAATATCGCGGGAGAGCGTCGCCTGCGTTACGGTAAATCCTCGCTTTGCCAGCTTCCTGCGAAGCTCATCCTGTGACAGGACGCTGGTGGTTACCAGAAGATCGCGAATTGCCGTATGCCGCTGCTGTTTCACGTTGCTGATGCCCTTACCGAAGGTTTTCTTGCTCTTGCATGGCCGTCATCAACGGCGAAGTCGCACATACCTGCGGGACGCTGTAGACCAAGGCTGATTATATGATGATGCCAACACGCACTGGATGCATAAGTATGCAGCCTCTTGTATAAATATACAGAACCTGCCCGTCAAGCTTCTACCTGCGCGGATTCGTTAGGCACCCTTACAGAAGGAACGATTCGCAGGGTGAAAACACCACTGCGCGACGTAAAATAAGCCATGGACACCAGTCTGTCGATCTCCCGTTCTGAGGTTTGGAGCGCCCGTAAGTCGTTGCGCTCCCTTGTGGATTCTCGTTTTGACCACGATTCCTGCGGTGTGGGCTTTGTTGCCGCCTCCACCGGGGTGGCGGCGCACAAGGTGCTCACCGACGCTTTGACCGCACTGGCGCGACTCGCGCATCGCGGTGCCGTGGCTGCGGACGGTAAAAGTTCTGACGGTGTCGGCATCATGGCTGCGGTGCCGCGTGCCTTGCTGCTGCGCGAGACGGGCATGACCCTCCGCGAGGAAGAGCCGCTGGGTGTAGGCACGGTGTTTGTTCCGGAGGGAAGCACCGGAACCTGCGATGTGCTGGAACAGTGTCTCGCAGAGCAGGGTCTCACGGTACTTGGCTGGCGCAACGTGCCGGTGCGTACGGACGTGCTGGGCGAGATTGCGCTGAGTACCATGCCGGCCATCCGGCATGTGCTGGTTTCGGGCGCTGAAAACGAGGAGATCGAGCGTAAACTGTACATTGCCCGGAAGAGCTTTGAGCGCCGGTTTGAAGTGGGAGAAGTGACAGGATACGTTGCATCGCTGTCCTCAAAGACGGTGGTCTACAAGTCCATGTGCATTGGAAAGCTTTTGCCGGAGTTCTACCCGGATCTGCAGGACGAAAGCTTTATCACACCGTTCGCCCTGTTCCACCAGCGTTACGCCACCAACACCACGCCGGCATGGCATCGCGCGCAGCCAGGGCGTACCCTCGCGCACAACGGCGAGATCAACACGGTTTGGGGTAATCGCGCACGCATGGAGGCGCGTTACTCCACGCTGCCGAATGACTGCATGCCCATTCTTACGGCGGATGGCACGGACTCCACCAGCCTGGATGAGACGGTTGAACTGCTGACGCACAACGGGCGCACTGTGGCTGAGGCGATTCGCATTCTGCTGCCGCCGGCTGTGGCCAACCGCGAGTCTGCTTTCTTGCAATACCACATGGATGTCACAGAGCCGTGGGACGGTCCGGCTGCGCTGGCTTTTACCGATGGACGCTATGTGGGTGCGGCACTGGACCGAAACGGTATACGGCAATGCCGGTTTGCGATTACAAGTGACGGTCTGGTCGTGGCCGGCTCGGAAGCAGGCCTGGTCGATCTCGATCCAGACGCCGTCGTGCATAGCGGAAGGCTCGGACCCGGGCAGATGCTGGTGGTTGATCTCCAGGCAAAGAAGATCTTTGAGAACGACGAGTTGCTGGACCTGTTCGATGCCGGTGGCGATTACAAGTCGTTACTGGACGATCGTACGATCCAGGCAGAGTGGGTCGATCTGCCACCGACCGATGCGGAAGGCATTGCGCAGTCACAGCGCCACTTCGGCTACACCAAGGAAGATGTGCGCATGGTGCTGCTGCCCATGGCCGCCGATGCGAAGGATGCGGTCTGGTCCATGGGCGATGACACGCCGCTGGCGTACCTGGCAAAGACCCCAAGACCCATCTATGCCTATTTTAGGCAGCGCTTTGCGCAGGTCACGAATCCTGCGATTGACCCCCTGCGGGAAGCAATTGTTGTCTCGCTGCATACGCGGCTGGGGCCGTGGTCGCACATGCTGAGCAAGGATGCCGGGCTACTTGGACTCTCGCTGAACTCGCCTTTCCTATCGGTCGGCAAGCTCGAATCTCTACGGCAAGGACGGTACCCGCACAGTGAAACGGCTCTGCGCCTGCGCGAGTTAAAGTGCGTGTTCTCCGCACGCTACTCACTCGAGACAGGTATCGAGGCACTTTGTACCAACGCCGTGCAACTTGTGCGTGACGGAGTCGAAATCCTGCTGTTGAGCGACCGCAACGCGGAGCCAGACCTGCTGCCTATCCCCATGGCGATCGCCGTTAGCGTCGTTCACCATGCCCTGGTTCAGGCCGGCCTGCGGACCCACACGGGCATTGTGGCTGAGGCTGGTGATGTGCGTGACGTGCACCATGCAGCCGTCCTGATCGGCTACGGTGCGGGTGCAGTCTGCCCATGGCTGGCGCTTGAGACTGCCCGCGCCATAGCAGGTGCTGACGGCGACCCGAAGGTACCCGAAGTCAAGATGCTCAAAGCCTTCGATGCAGGCCTGGCTAAGATCATGTCGAAGATGGGGGTGAGCGTGGTGGACAGCTACCGCGGCGCGTATCCGTTCGACATTCTCGGTCTGAGCACGTTCGTGGTTGACCGATGTTTCCCGAAGACCCCCGCGCCTCTGGGTGGTATCGGGTTTGACGAACTGGAGCATGGCATCCGGCAGCTTTGGGGAGTTCCGCTCACCGCCGATCTGCAGGCCAAAATCGACCTGCCGGATTACGGCTGGGTCAAGTTCCGCAAGGCCGACGTGGCTGAACCGCACGCCTGGCAGCCTTCCAATGTAAAGGCACTGCAGTCCGTGGTGGGCAGCGCGCGCAACGTGCCTTTGCCGGAAGATCCTGCTAAGTCGTTCCAGATCTACAGCACTGCTGTAGCAGCAAAAGCGACACCCACGGTGCTTCGTGAGCTGCTCGAGATCCGTCCCGCCGGTCCCGAGGTTTTGCTGGAAGAAGTGGAACTGCCGGAACGGCTGATGAAGCGGTTTGTCTCGAGTGCCATGTCGCTGGGTTCACTAAGCCCGGAGGCACACAGCACCATCACCATCGCCATGAACATGATTGGCGGCAGATCGAACACGGGCGAGGGCGGGGAAGACTCTGATGTGTACCGTCCGCACCCTGGCAATCGCCGCGTCGTGCCGGAGGGTGAGGCAGCGGCGTTCGTGACGAAGTCCGCAGGTGGCGTTGCGGTCGCAGAACCCATCGTGGAAGCGCCGGCCATTCACTCGCACTTGAACAACAAGATCAAGCAGATTGCCAGCGGCCGCTTCGGCGTCACGGCAGAGTACCTGGCGCATGCTGAGGAGATCGAGATCAAGGTGGCGCAGGGCGCGAAGCCTGGCGAAGGCGGTCAACTGCCCGGACACAAGGTAACCGGCCTCATCGCGCGTTTGCGTCACGCGCAGTCCGGCGTGCCGCTAATCTCGCCGCCGCCACACCACGACATCTACTCGATTGAAGATCTGGCCGAGCTGATCCACGACTTGAAGCGCGTCAACGCGCGCGCTGCCGTGGGTGTAAAGCTCGTGTCAAGCTGCGGCGTGGGTACGGTCGCCGCAGGCGTCGCAAAGGCCTATGCGGATTATGTCGTGATTGCAGGCAATAGCGGTGGCACAGGTGCAGCGGCGTTGTCCAGCATCAAGTACGCGGGCAATCCCTGGGAGCTTGGTCTAGCGGAAGCGCAGCAAACGCTGGTGGTCAACGGCATGCGCGGCCGGGTGCGCCTGCGAACAGACGGCGGCCTGTCCACCGCTCGCGACGTGCTGATTGCAGCGCTGTTGGGCGCGGACGAGTTTGCCTTTGGCACTTCCGTTCTTGTCGTGCTTGGGTGCGACATGGCCCGGCAGTGTCACCTGAACACCTGTCCCACAGGCATTGCAACCCAGAAGCCTGAACTGCGCGCACGTTTCCGCGGTAAGCCGGAGCATGTGGTCCGCTTCTTCCATGAGTTGACGACCGATCTGCAGGCCATGCTGGCACGTTACGGTCTCCGGTCGATTGAAGAGGCCATCGGACGCGCGGATCTGCTGGAGCAAGTACGCTCTGATGGCGGTCTGGACCTGTCGCCCATGCTCGCCATCACCGGGGATGGACCGCGTAGCTGGGCC
>CAXUEW010000063.1:0-2147 GCA_964250115.1 uncultured Terriglobus sp. | reverse complement strand
CGGCACTCGCAACGACCGTCCTCAGACTCGCCCGGCGCTCGATGAGGAGTGGGTGGAGCCCGCACTTGAAGCCATTCAACGTGGCGACAGCTTCGAGGTCGACAGCGAGATCGCCAACAAGGATCGCGCCGTGGGCGCACGCATTGCCGGTGAGATCGCTGTGCTGCGTGCCAAGGCAGAGTCGCCCATGCCGACGCCGTCCATCCACCTGCGCTTCCATGGGACCGCAGGCCAGTCGTTCGGTGCCTTTGCCGTGGAGGGCATGCACCTGCAACTGACCGGGCAGGCGAACGACTTCGTCGGTAAGGGGCTGAGCGGTGGCGAGCTTGTCCTTCGCGCTCGCGGTTTGGCAGCGAAAGACAGCGGGCAGCACGTCATCCTGGGCAACGTTGCCCTGTACGGCGCGACCGCTGGCAAGCTGTTCGCGGCGGGTCGCGCGGGCGAGCGCTTCGCCGTGCGCAACTCGGGCGCGGTAGCGGTTGTGGAAGGCATCGGCGATCACGGTTGCGAGTACATGACAGGTGGCATGGCGGTGGTGCTGGGCCCCATCGGCCTGAACTTTGGTGCTGGCATGACTGGCGGCTCGGCGTGGATCTTCGACGAGTCGGGGACGGTTCTGTCTGGCACGCGCTACCATGCGGAATTCCTGCAGGCAGTTCCCTTTGCGGAAGCTGGTGCCGAAGCGCAGTCGGCGCTGCTTGCGCTGCTGGAAGAGCATGCCGCGCGCAGCGAAAGCTCACTGGCTGCGCAACTGCTGGCGGACTGGGGCAGTGCCTCCGGACGCTTCCTGCACATGGTGCCGGTTCCGCAAGCCTAATTCGGGAACGCGAAGGGCGCGAAGGAAATGCATGCGAAGGACTCTGAGGTAAAGCATTCCTCCAAGTCCCTCGCGTTGCGTCCTTCGCGAAAACCTTCGCGACCTTCGCGTTCTGCTTTCCCCGGCCAACCCAACACGATACAAGGCGCGGGGGATGTACGATTTCTCTGGAACAGAAGCCCAGAGGAACCGATGCACCTTCGAACGCTGAACGATGTCTTTCTCCGTGCCACCTCGCGCGGGTCCGAGCGCGCTGCACTCATGCAGAGCGGCGATGCGTGGCAGCCGGTTTCATGCAATGCGCTCTACTGGCGCACGCGCCGTCTTGCCGCTTGGCTTGAAAGCCAGGGTGTGCAGAAGGGTGACCGGATCGCACTCATCGCGGAGAACCGCTGGGAGTGGGCCGTTACGGACTATGCCTGCCTCGCCATGGGCGTGATTGATGTGCCCATGTTTCCCACGCTGACGCTGGACCAGACCGCCGCGCAATTGCGCGACAGCGGTGCACGAATCGCGATCGTTTCCACGCCGGAGCTGGCGAACAAGGTGAAGCAAGCGAACGTCGGCATTGCAACGGTAGTCGTCATGGACGCACCCGCTGACGGCGACGCCGTCGCCTTTGCCGGCCTGGTCGCGGGCGACGAGCCGGATGCGCGCGATCCCGCTTTCGACCAACAGATCGCCTCCATTGAGCCGGGAGACATCGCGACGATCATCTACACCTCCGGCACCACCGGCGACGCCAAGGGCGTGGTACTCACGCACGGCAACATCGCCAGCAATCTGTCGATGACCACCGACCTCTTCCGCTTCGGAGCGGAAGACCTGATGGTTTCGTTCTTGCCGCTGTCGCACGTCACGGCGCGGCACATCGACTACCTGTTCTACGCGGAAAACGTCACGCTGGCCTACGTAGGCAGGCCCGAACGTGTGTTGCCTGCGATGCAGGCGGTGAAGCCGACCATTTTTGTCGCGGTGCCCCGCGTGTATGAACGTGTGCGGCAGTCGGCAGAGGGCAAGGCGATGAAGGCTGGCGGTCTGAAGGCGAAGATCTTCGCATGGGCCATCCGCACCGGCGGCAAGCACAGGGACGAAGTCGCGATGGGCAAATTACCGTCTTCCATTGCGTGGAAGATTGCGAAAAAACTTGTTTACAGCAAGCTGGCGGATGCCTTCGGTGGCCGGGTCAAGGTTTTTGTCGCGGGTGGTGCGCCGCTGGGCATCGATTTGGCGCGCTGGTTTGCGGACGCGGGCATCGCCATCCTGGAGGGCTACGGCCTTACCGAAACATCTCCGGTCATCGCGGTCAACCGCCCCGGTGAGAACAAAC
>CAXUEW010000062.1:0-13730 GCA_964250115.1 uncultured Terriglobus sp. | reverse complement strand
GCTTGTCTTCATAGAAGTAGTCGTGCCCGAAGACTCCATCGATTAGGAACTCCTGCACTTTGTTGTTGAACAGGGTTTGGTCACCCGCGGCAAATCCATCGCCCATCACCGCCAGGTTAATCTTGGTACCGGTAGGCCCAGACTTGAGAATCTGGGTTACAGAATCTGCCATACAGAACTCCTTGAGTGCAAATTTGTCCGCGCCCACAATCGGCGACATTCAAAAGCGTGGACAAGCTAACACCCGTCCGGGTGTACGGCAAGAAAATGTTTCGGCGTATTTTATTCCAGTAAATTCAGCTACTTACACTGGTTGGTAGCGACAAATTGCGTCACGTGATCGAAATGCTCATTGGAGCAGCCGAGGCGCCGCTGCTTTTACAGCACGTTACTAAGAAGATTCCTGCTTCAGGTGAGATGATCCCGCACATGTCGTTCTGTGCCGGTAGAGCATTGTCACAACCCATAAAGCCCTACAAATCCGAGCTTCGAGCAAGCTTAGAGTTCACCCTTCTTCATCAGGTTCACCGCGTGATCGCAGGCTCGTGCTGTCATTGCCATGTAAGTGAGCGAAGGATTCTGGCACGCCGAGGATGCCATGAAAGAGCCGTCGGTCACGAATAGGTTAGGCACGTCGTGCGCCTGATTGTGCGAGTTCAGCACAGAGGTTTTAGGGTCGTGTCCCATGCGTGCACTGCCCATCTCGTGGATGCACTCGCCCGGTATGGAAGGGATGGTGCTCATCTCAATGTCTTTGACGCCAGTTGCTTCCAGCATCTCCGCCGCTGTGACCTGCGCGTCCTTGAAGATCGCAAGTTCATTGGGCCCCCACGTGTGATTGATTCTGATGGTCGGAATGCCCCATGCGTCCACCTTGTCGCGGTTCAGTTCCATGAAGTTCTTGTGATTGGGAAGGCACTCTCCCCATGCACCGATGGTGACGTGCCAAGGCCCCGGATCACGCAGCTTGTTCTTGAAGTCGACGCCGAAGCCGGGTGTGTCTGTGCCGCGTGACCAGGTCTCGCGAGCGGCGCGACCCTGGAAGCCGTAGCCACGCACGAAGTCAGGAGCCTTGTCATGAATATTGCGGAAGCGCGGAATATAGATGCCGTTTGGCCGGTTTCCCAGTTGTACGTGATCCTCGAAGCCGGGCATCCTGCCGGTCGCGCCACTATGAAAGATGTGGTCCATCAGGTTATGACCCAGCTCACCGCTGGAGTTTGCAAGCCCGTTTGGAAATTCGCTGGTGGCCGAGTTCATCAGGATGCGCGCCGATTCAAGCGTCGAAGCGCATAGGAAGATCAGCTTGGCATGGAACTCGATCGTCTGCCGTGTATCACCATCAATGATGCGGACACCGGTGACGCGGCGCGTTTTGGGATCAAAGATCAGGCTATGCACCACGCTCATCGGGCGCAGCGTCATCTTGCCGGTAGCCTCTGCTGCAGGCAAGGTGGAGTGGATGCTGCTGAAGTACGACCGCGTGATGCAACCGTGATCGCACGGGCCGCACTGGTGGCATGCATATCGGCCCTTGTGGTCTACCGTCAGGATGGCCGTCCTGCCGATGGTGACTTTGCGCTGCGGGAACTTCGCCTCCACCGCATGCTTCATGGCAATCTCGGCACAGTTCATCTCGAAGGGCGGCAGAAACTTACCGTCAGGTAACTGCGGCAGGCCTTCAGCCTGTCCGCTGACACCGATGAAGTCTTCCACGTAGTCGTACCAGGGCTCAATGTCTTTGTAGCGGATCGGCCAGTCCACGCCATGACCGTCTTTCTGGTTTGCTCCGAAGTCGATATCGCTCAGGCGATAGGACTGCCGGCCCCACATCACGGAACGGCCTCCCACATGGCGTCCGCGCAGGAAGAGGTAGGGCGCATCAGGTGGCGTTGTGTAAGGGTTCTCCACGTCGTTGACGAAAAACTTTGAGTTCCACTCGTCACCAATGTTGCGCTGTTTCGGCTGGTAAACCTCTTCGTACTTCCGGTCGCGTAGCCCGCGAAACTTTACCTCCCAGACGGGCTTGTGGTCAACGTAGTCGCGTTCGGGGATGATGGTCTGCCCGGCTTCGAGCACGAGCGTCTGCATGCCTTTTTCAGTGAGTTCCTTGGCGGCCCATCCGCCGCTCATGCCGGAGCCGATGACAATCGCGTCGAAAGTGTTTGTCTTTAGGGTGACGATGTTCACGAGCGGGCCTCCGATAGCGGAGCGCAGCCCGCATGCTTCATGGGAATGATGGTCGCTCCAAGTTCCTTGGAGAAACCGACTTCAGAGGTGTAATACCCCACAATCGTAAGGCGCTTCAAGGTATAGAAGAAGTTTGTTGGCGGCGGCTGGGCCGTCTTCGCCCTCTTCGCCGCTTTTACGGCCAGGGAATACTTCATTGCCTCGTTGTCCCAATCCATCATCATCTGGGTCTGTTGCGCAGCGGAACACTGTACGAATATTTTGCCGAACCGCTTCTGACTGGCGGCGTCTGCCTCGGCGATGCCCTGCAGAAAGCGATCGGTGTCTGGCTTGTCGTACCAGTCCGTCAGCATCAGATCGATAAACTCGTTGACCTTCGTACCCTTTGCCCCAAGAGTGGAGGTCTCGGGAATGATCAGGTCGCTGATGGTCGTGATGGTGGCATTTTGATGAGCGTTCAGAGTTCGCAAGCCGGCAATGGGGCCGGCCTGAGCCCTCGCTTGCTGCAGGGACTGCAGCAACTCGATGGGCATGGCAGAGATGACTGCGGTGGAAGTCAACAGTCGCAGAACGTCACGTCGTTCCATAGTCCGAATCCTCATTTTTCAACTTCTATTTCGCTCTTCGTGAACTTACACATCGCAACGGTTAACTGCCTGCAGCAAGGCCGCATATGGGTCGCCAAGCGGCTTAAATTCGTGCGCAACAAAACCCTTGAACCCGGTAGCTGCGATGCCGCGCATTACGCCATCCCACTGCACTTCCTGCATGTCATTCAGGTCATTGCGGCCGGGAACTCCGCCGGTATGAAAGTGACCGATCCACTGAATGTTCTTTGTGATTGTGGCGACCAGATCCCCTTCCATGATTTGCATATGGTAGATGTCGTAGAGCAATTTGCAATGGGGAGAATTCACTTCCTTCATTACTTGTGCGCCCCACTCGGTGTGGTCCGCCATGTAGTCCTTGTGGTTGACCTTGCTGTTCAGAAGCTCCAGGCAGAGTGTGATGTTCGCGTCTTCCATCATGCGCTTGACGCGGTTCAGTCCGATGATCGTGTTCTTGGCACCTTCTTCATCCGACATGCCATTTCTATTACCTGAAAACGTGATCAGGTTTGGGACACCGGATTTCACCGCAAGTGGAATGGTCTGCCGAAGAGCTTCCTCGATCTTCGCGTGATTTGCAACGTTGTTCAGGCCGTCCTTGATGGTACCCGCGCCGGCATACCCCATGGCACATGTGAGGCCGTACTTCTTTGGCGTGTCGAAGTCTGCCGGTTGCAACAGGTCGATTCCCTTGAGGCCAATGTGAGCGCCATAGCGGCAGAGTTCATCCACGCTAAGTGCCGGGTACGGTCCCTTGCAGACAGACTGCCTGATCCTTCCTTTGCGAGGCAAGGCAGCAGCGCTGCTGCCCCCTTGCTCTTGCGCTGACGAAAGAGATGGGCCTGTGGCAAATGCTGCGGCTGCCAAGCTTCGCTGCAGCATAGCCCGACGAGATACCGATGGCATATGGGAACCCTTTCGTTAGTTTGGAAGATGGAAGAACGGGCTGGAATTTGCTGATTCTGACACCAGGAGTTAGCGGGATTAGTCCTGTGGCGAGTATCTTATCTGCCGTTTAGCAAGACAGGCAAGGCTAATCGGTCAAAACCTCGAAGCTTCGGTCAGCAGATGTTACTATTTCCGGTTTCTTGCAACACAACGAATAAAACGGCTCAAATTAGAGAGACGGTGCCAGCGATGGGATGGATGACTATTCTCAGCGACATGCGACTGACGCTTCCACCATAGGCGCCGATGCGGCTGACGGCAGTCCACTCGCGTCACCGAACCGCGGCGCTGCTGGGAAGGAAAATCGTGAACACTGTCCCACTGCGATCTTTTCTCTGGGAGCTTCTCACGCGCAAATTTCCATGATGCCGGTCCATAATTTCTTTGCTGACCCACAGACCCAGACCTGTGCCGCCCGTTCCCTTGGTCGTGTAAAACGCTTCAAAGATCCTCTGAACAACGGATTCGGGCATCCCAGGCCCTGTGTCGGCGACGGTTAGAAGAATGCCCTGAGACGCACCTTTTGATGCCATCACATCCCGGCTGCGTAGCAGCAGACGGCCCCCTAGCGGTTGCATCGCTTCGATGGCGTTTCCGATCACATTGTTAAGAACCTGCCGGATCTCGCCTTCGAAACACTCTACATTTCTTGTCGACCGTTTCCGCCTTTCAACGTGTACATGTGAGCCGACCAATCGACCGTGAAAGACGGAGAGCACGCTATCAAACAGTTCGTCAGAACTTATCAGGCTCGGCTTTGTCGACTGCTTGTGGAAGCGTAACGTCTGGTTTGCAATCACGGAAACACGACGCAACTCCTGCTCGGCAGTATCGAGGTACGCCCGAATTTCGATGGCGTCCGTTGTAATTCGCGCTAGGTACAGCAGGTTTGTTACAGACTCCAGGGGATTGTTGATCTCATGCGCAATGGAGGATGCCAATCGTCCCACTACCGCCAACTTTTCGGTTTGCAGCAACGCCGTCTCAGCCTGCTTCTGCTCTGTGACATTGATGTTGATGCCGATAATACCGGTGGGTGCTCCATTTGCGGAGCGCACTGTTCTACCGAACGCCAGAATCCAATGCAGAGAGCCATCCGGCCAAACGACGCGAAATTCGGAGCGGTATTCGCCTGTCCCTACAATCGCAGGAGCCAGCTCGCGCCGAACCTTCTCCCGGTCTTCCTCATGCACGCAAGCGTAGATGAGACTGACGTGAGTCAATTCAGCAGGCGGACGGCCGTAGATCCATTCTGAACCACCGTCCCAGTTAAGGGTATTCGTTGCCAGATCGCATTGCCACGAAGCCATACGTCCGGCTTGCTGCGCCATGCTTAGCCGGCTCGCAAGTGCTCGAAGTTCTTCTTCGGCTTGGGCTCTTTCGACAGCCTCAGCTGTTCGCAAAGCGACTTCCTCAATAAGGCTGACTTCCTGCGTTGTCCATAGACGTGGCTCAGAATCGTTGACGTAGAGTGAACCTCGCCATACGCCTCGCCGCAGAAAGGGTACAGCTACTACTGAAGTAGCACCGATGGCTATGTAATTCTCTACTTCTGAAGTAAGCGTCGGCTCAGTTCTCACATCGGGATAAACCACGGTGCGGCCCCGCGAAAAGTCGGCGGAAGTATCCTCGCTCCAATGATTGAAGGGCACCGAGCCGGACAGCGTGTTCAGTTTGCCCTGCGCCCAGCCAGTCTCGAAGTTCATGGACTTTAGATCCGGCGCAGCTTCCGAATAGCCGACCCTGCCGACGTTCAGGTGGCGTCCCAGTAGCTCCGCAGACATCTTCATGATCTCTCTGCCGTTCCCCGCGGTCCGGTAAGCGTCCGTCAGTTCGAGAAGAAAGCTCTGCGCAATGGCTGCTTTTTCTCTTGTGAGTTGGTCCTGATGCTGCTGCGTAACGTCGAGAAAAGGGTCATAAACGCCGGCGATCCTGCCGCCTTCATACACCGGAACAAGGAAATACGTATAGTAGTGTTCTTTCAACCTGCCGTTGCGCACGAGCGGAACGCAGACGTTCTCGCGCACGGCGGTTCTGCCGCTCGACAGGCATTCTTCAATGTCGGGACCCACAATCGGCCAGGCGTCCAAGAAAACTTCTCGATGGCTGCGGCCCAGCGCGTCCGGATGCTTCTCACCCAGGGTCGCAACGGCGCTGTCGTTGTAGAAAAGGACAAGGTCTTGCCCCCACATCAGGACGGCGGGTTGAGGTGAGGACAAAACAAGATTCACGTAGGAAGCAAGGGTGCTCGACCACGAACCGATAGCCCCGAGTGGCGTGGATGCCCAGTCGAAGCTGCGTACACGTTCCGCCATGACGCCCTGAGCATGGATGATCGAAGACGCGCTGCCGGAATCATGAGTCCGTCCATTCGCGTTGCCGATTGCAGACATACAAGCAAGCATCAGGCATTTTGAGGTATCGCACAATCGATTGCGCTTCCAACTTGCGGTCGCGCGAGAGTTGCCGGTCCAAAAGAGAGCGGATTGTTGGCAACAGTACCCATGACCACCAGTTCTGGCCCGAATCGGCCGAAAGAGAACTCGAAGCAGCTTTACTGCTCGTCGTGGCAAACGCTAGGGCTGTGCCCCAAGCCAGCGGCGGGCACCGAAATCCGTGGCAACGCTGGCGACCAGCAGGCCGACGCTGATGACGATGGCGCCGGCAGCCCACGCCATGGAAATGTGGCCTCGCTGGAAGAAGAAGTCCAGGATGCCGAACACCAGCACCAGCACCGCCGCCTCTGCAAAAAAGGACGAGCAGCGGCGTGACGCAATGGCAACCAGTTCCGGGATGGGGGAGGTCCGGCGAGGCTCGTCCGCAGTGATTAAACGCGGACCCTTTTCTGCGGGTAGGGTAGGACGAATGGATTGTGCAATCTGTTTGTGAAACATAAAACGCCTTTGTGTTACTCAGTCAGTGTGACTGAGTAAGTGATCAAAGTCGAGTGAATATCCTGTAAACGGTTCAAAAGATGTTACTTACGCATAACTATGCATTTGTCTGCATAGTTATGCATCACTAGCGCCAAGTATCTCGGTCCCATTCATGACAATGGAGCCGGCATGAATGGGGCATCCCAGTTCGCGGTTACTTAGAAGGTGGGTGCCCGTACATGGCGCAGCCATGTGCGGGATCAGGTTCGAATTAGCTAGATCAGTCTGTGAATCCGGTACCCTTCGGGGTAAGTCCTGTAACTCCGACACGGGCCTGCTCCGTCCACCATGACTCGATCTCGACGGTTCCCGGCACACCGGTCAGGTAGTGGCGAAAGCTGCTCCACGGCCAGTCCTCTGGCTTTGCGACCAGGCCGCGAGCGACCGGGTTGCGGTGAATGTAGCGAAGCTTCTCCCGCATCTTGTCCGGGGTGAAGACGTTGAAGTCGTGATAACGCGGCAGCCAAAAGTGGTCGCGGTCGCCTTTCAGCAGCTTGGCCGACTCCTGCTTGACGACTTTCAGCACCGTGGCCAGCGGAATCGCAGGCGGCCCGCTCACTAGTAGGTGGAGGTGTTCCGGCATCAACACATAGCCGTGAACAGCTATGTCGTGGCGCTTGCGAGTTCGCTCCAGCACCTGTTCGAAGACCTCGTAAGCACCGGGTTGCGCGAGGTACGGCAGCCGTCCGTGGCAACTGAAAGTGATCAGGTGCGCGTCGCGGCTTTGCTGGTAGCGCTTAAGCCCGGTCGGCATAGCAGGAGTCTACTTGAGATGGGTGGGTGCCCCGTACATGGCTTCGCCATGTGCGGGATCACGTCGGGACGGAGTTGACGGGGTTCGCGCTCTCGCGCGAGCATCCCAACCTTCTGCAAGCCCACGTCAGGCTTCGTGACGATGAAGTATCCCACTCATGACGATGGAGCCGTCATGAATGGGGCACCCACGGTGGTGACTCCCGAGAGGATTGTCCCTGCGCAAGCGATGCCGGGCTGCGCGTGGTGATGGGTTAGTCAACCATGAGGTTCGACGAAGAGTGGGTGCCCCGTACAGGGCAAAGCCATGTGCGGGATTGATCCTCCCCCGATCACCCACTCATGACGGTGAAGCTGTCATGAATGGGGCACCCTCGTGGGCTGAAAGCTGTGTCTGGTTCACCCGCCTCCGTGATCTTCTATTTGTGACGATAGAGACCATCATGAACGGAGTTTGAATTGGATATCACGCGTCGCTGAGGTTTTGTTCTACGTCGGCCCGAACGGCTTCTGCTTGACCGATGATCATCGTGGTCTGGGACAAAAATTCCGCTAGGAGTTCCGTAGCGGTATTCCTAGCTTTTTTGAACTTTACAGTAAGGCTTGGTGTTGATTGAATCTGGTCTCGTAGGTTACGCATACTGCTGCGAGCTGACCGCATGGCATTCAAGAGATCAGATAACCCACTCGACATAGAAATGACCTGTTCCTTCGTTCCTAGGCCTTCTGTAAAGTGAAAAGTTGCTATTCTTCCAATAGCTAATATTGTTTGTGTTCCGTTGCTGGAGTAGCTAGGTAACTCTCTACTTAAGCCCTTCGCATAAGAAATCAGGGTGTCTGCTGCGCCATTTACGGCAGCCTTGCTGAGTTGGGCGCTTCCCGTTTGATTTGCTTTCACAGCCTGTTCTGTGTCAAGAACAATTTGCTCACCTAATACTTCGGCGTGCCGGGCAATTTCTGCGAGAGTGGTAATAAAGGCTGCTATAGCCTCCTCTCCGCTTGCTAAAACGTCTAGAAACCCTCCGTCTTCATCATCTTGGTTCTCGAGTAGCTCTTCTTCTTCCTTCCCGCTGGGAGAAATGATCGTGATCACTCCAGGCTTTTCTTGAGTTTGCCAGTGACTACCTTGCCATTCAGATCTTATAAGTCCTTTTATGTTTTTGCTAAGCGAGTCTCTAAGCTCGTCGTCGGAACTAAAGTCTTTGTAAAGCACGCCCGCATTCCGCAACTTGGATCTAAACGTCTCAAGCTTCTTCACTTCATCTATGTCTAATTTGTATATGTCATCGACAGTTTTCTTGAAGTAGAAGAGAACACGTACGCTAGCGGTGTCTTTTGTGTAGCGGTCGTAAGCATCGTTGAATTCTTCTTCAGTTCCCGATCCAGCTTTAGCGGTCGGTTGCCCAAAACGTTGACCGAGAACGCCGATATATATATCGCACTTGTCTGTAATCTGTCGGCTTATCACATCTTGACCACTCGAAGAGATTCCAGGTATCGCATCTTCTTCCCAAAAAAAAGGCTGCAAACGGACAGAACGCTCCTGCTGAAGCTCTTCTGCTAACTCATGCACTACCTTCTGAACTAATCTTCTCTGGGTCTCTACGTCCCGAGGTGCTGACACAAACACATCTAACAAAGCAATTTGCGAAGACATAAAGAGCTCCTTCAGATCATCGGGTGATTCCGGCCACGTTCCAATGCGGGTGCATCCCGCGACTGGCGAGCTTAAGAGCAAGGGAGCGGAATCAGCGAGCAAAGCGTACAAACGTCATTCTGATCGGGATTTCTTCTGTGAAGCGAGCGGGCTGAACTAGGCTGTCATGGTGCGCCTAAGCTTTCCACTTATAATGGCGGCTTTGGTTAGGCGCTCGAACTCAAGAAGAGTCCACAGTGCGCGGTGGACCTTTTCAAAAGTGGGGAACTGAGCCCGTACATCCGGTTCAAGTAGTACGACGTTGCTGCCGTCCTGCATGCGGTCGGCGTAGCGGCCACGGACGGCCTTACTCCAATCGAGGTTGGGACGTTCCGCGAGCAGGTCAGAATCTGTTTTCTTCATAGTCTTTGCGCTCTTTCGCAGTAGCGAGGCGTGCGCCGAGGACGCGAATGGCATCCTGTCGCTGAGTGTAACTGACAAACAGAATGCGCCGGTAGACGGACTTGCCGATGACGATCCAGCGGTCTTCCTGCTCGGAGTGCGCGTCGTCGAAGAACTCAGCATACAGGGCGTCGGCGAACACGGTGGTGGCTTCCTTGAAGCTGACGCCGTGCTTCTTCAGGTTATTTGCCGCTTTACGTGGGTCGTACTCGAAGTCCAGTTGTGCCATAGCCCGCACACAATATCAGAGATTAAAAAATCAGCACCTTAGCGCGGCCTACAGCCCGCCTCTCGCCAGTGACTCTTGCGATTGCCCTTTGCACCTACTCCACCGTCACGCTCTTGGCTAGATTTCTTGGCTGGTCGACGTCGCAGCCTCTTCTTACGGCGATGTGATAGGCGAGGAGTTGGAGGGGGACTACTTCTAGGATGGGGAGTAGCAGCTCTGGCGCGGCGGGGATGTGGACCGTGTGTTCCACGAGCTGGGTGATCTGCGTGTCGCCTTCGGTGGCGATGGCGATGACGCGGCCGCTGCGGGCGGTGACTTCCTGGATGTTGGAGAGGGTCTTTTCGTACTTGAGGACGCTGGTGGGGTCTGCGGGGTCCTTGGTGGCGATGCAAACGACGGGCAGCGTCTCGTCGATGAGGGCGTTGGGGCCGTGCTTCATTTCGCCGGCGGGGTAGCCTTCGGCGTGGATGTAGCTGATCTCCTTGAGCTTGAGCGCGCCTTCGAGGGCGATGGGGTAGTGGATGCCGCGGCCTAGGAAGAGGAAGTCGCGCGCGGTGGAGAACTCGCGGGCGAGGTGCGCGCACTGGTCGTCCACGGAACGCAGGATTTCTTCGAGCTTGGCAGGGATCTTGGTTAGTTCGTCGACGTAGTGTTTGGACTGCTCCCCAGAGACATGGCCGCGCTGCTGGCCGAGGTAGAGCGCGAGGGTGAAGAGCGCGGTGAGCTGGGCGGTGAAGGCCTTGGTGCTGGCCACGCCGATTTCTGGCCCGGCGTTGGTGGTGATGACGCCCTGCGCCTTGCGCGTGATGGCAGAGCCGACGACGTTGCAGATGGCGAGGGTGGGCGTGCCCTTGCCGATCATTTCAAGCTGGGCGGCAATGGTGTCGGCGGTTTCGCCGCTCTGGGTGATGAGGAGGCCGAGCGAGCCGGGGATGGGGTCGCGGTAGCGGTACTCGCTGGCGTAGTCGACGTCGACGGGCAGGCGGGCGAGGCGCTCGATCATGAATTTGCCCGCGAGGCCGCTGTGCCAGGAGGTGCCGCAGGCGGCGATGGTCATGCTGCTGGCGGCTTGCAGGTCGGCCTGCGAGATGTGGAGGTCGGGCAGGAAGACCTGGCCGCTGTCGAGCGAGACGCGGCCCAGGGTGGTGTCGCGGACGGCGCGGGGCTGCTCGTTGATTTCCTTGAGCATGAAGTGCTTGTAGCCGCCTTTTTCGGCCTGGATGGGGTCCCAGGTGATGCGCTGCGGCTGGCGGTCGTGGGGTGTGCCTTCGAAGTCGGTGTAGGTGACGCCGGTTTTGGTGAGGATGGCGACTTCGCCGTCGTTGAGGAAGACGATGTCGCGGGTGTGGTGGAGGATGCCGGGGACGTCGGAGGCGAGGAAGTATTCGCCGTCGCCAATGCCAATGACGGCGGGCGGGCCGGAGCGGGCGGCGACGAGCTTGTCGGGCTCGCGCGCGGAGAGGACGCCAATGGCGAAGGCTCCGGTTAGGTGTTTTACGGCTCTTCTTACGGCTTCTTCGAGAGGGATGGTACTGGGTGGGGCGGTGACTATGGCTTCGGCTATGTTGGCTTCGGTTTGATCCCACGTATCAGAAGCGATACGTGGGGCACCCGCTTTGTTGCTGGTACCAGAAGCAGGTCCCTCCACTTCGCTTCGCTTCGGTCGGGATGACAAATCTGTAGGAGCGGCACCGGCGGCAAAGGACGACGCGCCGGTGCCGGAGAGCACGGCGGCTTTTTCGAGTTCGTCTTCGATGAGGTGCGCGATGATTTCGGTGTCGGTCTCGCTGACGAACTGGTGGCCGCGTGCGATGAGGGCTTGCTTCAGCGCGAGGTAGTTTTCGACGATGCCGTTGTGCACGACGACGAGGGTGCCGCTGCCGTCGCGGTGGGGGTGGGCGTTCTCCTCGGTGGGGCGGCCGTGGGTGGCCCAGCGGGTGTGGCCGATGCCATAAGTCCCATGCAGCGGCTGGTCGCGCAGGACGGTTTCCAGGTTGCCCAGCTTGCCGGGAGCGCGACGCACGTCGAGCTTGGTGGGGTTGGCGGCGTCACCGGCGACGGCGATGCCGGCGGAATCGTAGCCGCGGTATTCCAGACGACGCAGGCCTTCAACGATAAGGGGGACGACTGACTGGGGACCGATGTAACCGACGATTCCGCACATGAAGACAGGGTATACAAGGTTTGATCCGGCTGCCCGGCATTATGGAGGCCGGTGGTATCGCAGCGGTGCAATTTGGACAGAAATGGAAGAGCTTGCAGGCCAAGCATTCCTTATCGTTACCTAGGTTGACGAAGTGGCGGCTAAGATTTTGCTTGCCATCTCGGCTTGGCTTGATATTCTCCCCGCACCCATGAAAAGGCAGATCTGTCTTACTGCTGCGTCTGCCAGTAGTTGCCGCGTGGATGCGTACGTATAGGAGAACACCATGGCAACCAAGTATCTTCACCACCGTATAGCTCTGATTACGGTTATTGCCGGAACATGCATGTTATCTGCCGCGGTGCGTGCTGCCTCCGCGCAGGACGGGGCGCGATCGCCTGCTAGCAGCACGAGCGGCACACAGCATACGGTAGAGCTGTTGTTGCCTGTCGGACGGTTCGGCGTGGAGTACGACGAAGGAATCGCGGGTGTGCCGGTTGTCACGGGCGCTTTGAGCTGCGCTCCGCAGTACCCATTTGCAGATCTCCCAAAGCTACAGCTTTTATGCGGTGGAAACACCCCGCAGCTAAAGGGCCAGTTGCCGGAAGGTACCGAGGCAACCGAACGGTCCGCCACCATCACGATCGTCGACCAGATTGGCAATAAAACTTCTGTGGCGCTGCGGCTACCTATACGGCCCGTGCATGATGTGGTGTTGCTCGGTGCCAGCCCTGCGCCGGCACCACCACCAGCAGCGGCGACTCAGCCTGCTCGAAGAGCAACAGCACCGTCAGTGAGTGTCGCGGGAATACAGCCGCAAACACCTGCGCCGCGGCTGATTTCTGACATCTCGATCAGCGAACAATCATCTATAGCCACCGGACACGTTCTTAACCAGCCGGAAGGGTCGACGGCCGCTCTGCAGGTGTGGGTTGAGGAATCCCAAGGCACTCGCTACTTAGCGGAACTGCTCGCCGGTGGCAAGAGTGTTCCCGTACAAAAGGACGGCGCCTACAAGGTGTCACTGCAGGCACTTCCTCCGCCTGGCTCGAAGGTGACGCTAACGCTGGTTTCAACTCCAGACTCCAAGGTCAAGATCGCCTCCGGCCAGGCAGAAGAAACAATTACGCTGCCGGTGGCGCTGCGCATGCGTCGCCCTTTTGTCCTGGAGATCGTTGGTCAGCCTGGAGCGCCAACGTCCGAGGTATACGTGCAGGTTCCGCTGCCCGAACACATTGTTGAGGCGAGCACCACGGGGGACAATCGGGTACCGGGAAACCTGCCGCGCATAAGTTTGCAGCAAATTACGGGCACGAAAAACGGCGTGGATCAATATGTGGACGTACCGCTACTCTCCACCACGGAAGCGCCTGTACTCAGTCAGCCGATTGGCACCAGTGAGGTGTTTCATCTGCGTACGCGGGATCCACTAAAGGGTGACGGCAACTACCGCGTGCGGGTGGAGCCGCCCACTGGACGACGCTTTGAAGACTTTAAAGGAGCCGAGTCGGACCCCATCCAAAGGATGTTCACAATGTCGACCGGCATCGACCTGAGTGGAACGCTCATCTCCTCTGAGCTGCGTGAGGGCGGGAAGGAGGTGACCGGCACAGGAACCGCCAATGGCATTGCTGGGATTGCGCTCATCCGGCTACATCCTGAGAGCGATGAGGTAAAGACCTGCTTGAGAGAAATCGACGTGGCTGCCCCCGACAGGGGGAGTGACGGTAATGGCGAGCCCCGGTGGGAACTGTTATCGCTGTCTCAGGGAGCGCTTGTTATGCCGCTACAAAGTGGCAATTTCCAGGCCACGCTCAGCAAGGAA
>CAXUEW010000061.1:12691-13773 GCA_964250115.1 uncultured Terriglobus sp. | reverse complement strand
TGCCCCGGCTGTAGCTCAGGGTGTCAGACACCTGCCATTTGCGCTCGTCAGGATACGCCGCACGATTGCTGTAGGTCTGCTGACCGGCATTAAAGCCGGGCCCGCTGTTGGCAGCCAGGATACTGTACGCAGACACGTTCCCTGTGGTCGCGTTCTGCAGGTTGTTCTTGGTGAAGTCGTTGTAGGGCTGCTGACCCTGGTTGTTCAACTCGCGACCGTACTGGTAGCGCAGTTCGTTGGCAATGCGGCTGGTCAGCAAAGAGTTCAGCTTGACCAGGCCGTAATCCAGCTTCACAAAATCTGTACCAAAGCTGTCCGTGGAGTAGGCAACGGAACTCTGCGTCTGCACGCCGCCCGGTGAATCCCAGCGCATGCGGTGGTACAGCGCGTTGACCGTGTGCTTGGGCGTGATGTTCCAGGTGAGCTTCGGCGTGTTGATGTTCTGGTGGCCGTAACGTGCCGTGGTGCCAAGCGCGCTATTCAGATTCTGCAGGCCGTTGTTGTATGCCGTGACGCCGCCGGCCACGCTGGTGCCCGTACGTGCTGCCAGCAGGCAGGCACCCACGTTTGGCACACTCTGCGTAACGGTTGGGGCGGCTGCGTTGGTCTTGGTAATGGCCCCCGTTGTGGTGCTGCAGGTATAGCCGGTGGAGAGATTGCCGTCAGCCGTGGCGAAGAACGTGCCGGGTGCGCTGGCGCGGCCGACGCCGGGGAACTGCCGGTCAAACACGTCAAAGGCATACACAAAAAAGAGCTTGTCCTTGACAATGGGGCCGCCCACCTCAAACCCGTACTGGTTGCGTTTGTCCTTGGGACGGAACGGCACCTGGTAGAACTGCCCGGCGGAATTGAATAGTCCCAGCGAGGTGTACGGATTAAAGGCGCTGGTCTGGTCGTCGCGGCGGTAGAAGTACGCTTCGCCGTGCAGGTTGTTGCTGCCGGTCTTGGTCACAGAGTTGATCACACCGCCCACCGCGCGGCCAAACTCTGCCGAGTAGACACCGGTGTTCACCTGGAACTCGCGCACCATGGCCTGCGACGTGGAGTAGCCGGCGCGCGTGCGTCCGCGCTCTTCGCTGAAG
>CAXUEW010000061.1:3364-12671 GCA_964250115.1 uncultured Terriglobus sp. | reverse complement strand
ACGGCAGAGATGGCGCGGAAGCTCAGCAGGCCGAAGCCCGAAGCGTCGTTCGTGACGCCGGGCGTGGTCAACGCCAGTGACGACCAGCGGCGGTTGTTGATCGGAATATTTTCAATCTCGCGATTGTTCAGGCTGCCTCCAAAGGTGGGCGAATCGAAGTTGATGGCAGGCGTCTCCGCCGTGACCTCGACGACGGTATTCTCTGCGCCGGTCTGCAGGTGGGGATTCAGCTCCGTTACCTGGTTCACCTGCACCACGATCTGCGTGGTCTTGGCCGCGGTAAAACCGGGGGCTGTAACCGTCACGGTGTACGAACCGGGCGTCAACTGCGGCGCTCGGAACTCACCGCTACCGCTGCTTTTCAGGGTAATCTCAGCGTTCGTCGCCTCATCGTGGATGAGCACCGTGGCGTTGGGCACAGCTGCATCAGAGCTGTCGAATACCGTGCCGCCAATGGCACCCTGCGTGGTGGACTGGGCGTGGACTGCTACTCCGGTGGCTGCCGCGCTCAATACGCACGCCAGCGCCAGGCTGCGTGCTGTCTTCGTCTGCATCATGGAACTCCTGAAAAGTATTGCATCGCGCCCGCGTCGCTGCCAGTGCTCGGCCACGCTCGCTGTGCGCTGTTCAAACGTATGTGCAGCAGTCTTCCATCTCTGCGTCAACAGAAGGTGAACGGCTGAGGGATAAATGGGTCGATACGGTCATTGTCGCGTACCGCTTTCCTTGGGCCTGTGCAATCTGTGGATTACCTGTTGCTTTCATCAAAGTGGGAACGCGAAGGACGTGCACGCGAAGGTCGCCATGGATTATTTGGCAGTGCCGAGTGCGTTGGACACGTTCAACGTGCTGCCTTGGGAATACGCTCCAACGGAATAGGAAGGCAAAGACGGAAGGGAGCCAAAGCTTGAGTAGCAAGCCAGATACCAGATACCGAATAGGAGGCCAAGACGGAAGCAAGCCAGATACGGAAGCAAGCCAAAGGCAGAGCAAGCCAAAGACAGAGAAGAAGCCAGATACGGAAGGGAGTCAGAGACTGAATAGGAAGCCAAAGAGATCCTGAACAAGAGCCATCGCGCCCTTAGCGTGCACGTCCTACCCGTCCTTAGCGTTCCCGCTCCTAAACCACCTACACTAGACATGAATGTTTATTGACGAAACACGAATCCGCATCAAAGCCGGCGATGGCGGCAACGGCTGTATGGCGTTCCGGCGGGAGAAATTTGTTCCCCGCGGCGGACCCAGCGGCGGCGACGGCGGCCACGGCGGCGACATCCTGATGCGGTCCAGCGAAAAGCACAACACGCTGGTGCACTTCCGCTTCAACCCCGAGCACAAGGCCGACCGCGGAACCCACGGCGAAGGCTCCAACATGAGCGGTGCCAGCGGCGAGCACACCATGCTGGCCGTGCCCGTGGGGACCGTCGTCTACGACGAAGACACCGGCGACGTAGTCCACGACTTCCAGTACCCCGACGAGCAGATCGTCATTGCACGCGGCGGCCGCGGCGGCCGCGGCAACCAGCACTTTGCCACGCCGACGCACCAGGCTCCGCGCGAGCACGAGCTGGGCCGCCCCGGCGAGGAACGCCACCTGCGGCTGGAGCTAAAGCTTCTGGCCGACGTCGGCCTGGTGGGCTACCCCAACGTGGGCAAATCCACGCTGATTTCGCGTCTTTCAGCGGCCCGTCCAAAGATCGCGGACTATGCCTTTACCACGCTGGAGCCGAACCTGGGCGTGGTCAAGGTGGGCGACTTTCCGCATGAGCAGTCGTTTGTCATCGCCGACATGCCCGGCCTGATCGAAGGCGCCAGCCAGGGCGCGGGCTTGGGCATCCAGTTCCTGCGGCACATTGAGCGAACAGCCATCCTCGCGCACCTGGTGGATGTTTCTGACGGCAGCGGCCGCGAAGATCCTGTCGCCGATTTCAAGGTGATCGCTGGCGAATTGAAAGACTTTGGTCACGGGTTGGAAAACAAGCAGGTACTCGTGATCGCAGCCAAGATCGACGTGGCCAATCCTGACAAGTTGAAAAAGCTCCAGACTTTCGCCAAACGCCGCAAGCTGCCGTTCTTCGCGCTTTCTGCCGTGACCGGCGAAGGCATCGAGGCCTTGAAATACGCTCTCGGACAGGCCGTGGTGGACCATCGCAGCGGCATTCCGCTTGTATCTCCACCGCCACCCCCCGCAAAGAAGCACAAGAGTTCATTTCCAGCGCCGCCACCCAGCAAGAAGTCCGCGCGTTGACATATTCCGGCACAGTACGGGCAACAGACTTGACAGGCAAGTTATTCTTACTAATAGGAGTTGATACATGACGTCTGCAGAACTTGGACTGGTCCTTAAGTCCGTAGATAAAAGTATTGAAGCTTCCAGGCAGCAGCGAGTCGCGGCGAAGTACGTTCGGGACAATATCGAGACCATTGTTGGCCGGCTTCGCGAGCACGAATCCACTACGTTTGAAAGCAGCGGCAAGCAATACACAGTAAACCGGGAGCAGTTGCGCCGAGCTTTGCGCTAACAGGACATGAACGCGATCATCACGCTGGTCGCCAGCCTTTTGATTGCAGTTTTCTTCCTCGGCCCACATCTCGCCGCACGCTTCGCCATTGAGCGCCTTGTCGTTAAGCAGCCTGCAAAGGCGCAGACTTCGACAGAGGAGTTCGGGCGGGCGCTTTTCTTCTCCGTTCCGTTTGTGGGAATCGCTGCCCTTCTGGTCTGGCTGTACTCGCACACACGTTACGTATTTGACCCGGACGTTTTGGATGGCATTTTTGCGTCCAACACTTCGAAAGAGCGCTGGTCTGCGCTGCACGGCATGTGGCCGGTCCGCGACATCCTTGTCTGGACTTACCTGGAAGTTCTGACTTACGTCTTTCTGGTCTGGTTTGCAGTCCGCTCTTACGCGCGCAAACCTCGATCTGCAAGAATATTCAGCCTGGACCGCTTTTCCCGGTTTGTGACATCGCCCTACCTCAAAAGCGAATGGGATGTCCTTGCCAGAGGCATCTTGTTGCCGCCGAGCACCGAGATGCTGGCTGATGTGGAAACAAAGAGCGGCAAAATCTTTCTTGGTACCCTTGAAGGCGTCAAAACGAACGCCGATGGCAGCCTGCGGCACCTGCAACTAAGTAAAGTGAGCATCCGAGTCCAAAAGGGTGGGCCTACGGAGATGCGCGTTTCTAGCCGCATGCTCGACGAACCTTATGTCTTCCGCGACAGCTTCTACTTCGTCATCCTTGCCGGCGAGATTTCCAACATCAATTTGCGCTTTGCCTTGCCGGAGGGATCTGACCTTGAAGGCCTGGAAGGACCGCCGCAAACCACTGCAAACCCCACGCCAAGTGCCCCCACAGAATCACAGGTGCTGCGGGAGCAGTCCCTTGAAGAAGGGCTTACAGGGCTGAGCGAAGCAAAAAAGCGAGAGCTGATGGAACAGTTAGGATCGCCAGTTGTGGACGATCAGGCCGGAGGAAAAGACGCTGTAGGGGCTCCCTAGATTCCAAACTGCAATACCGTCTCAATGTCATTGCTTAATGACGTTCGTTTCAGTAGGTGGCGGCAGGGTCGGGTAGTAGATGCCGTACCCTGCTGAGTAATCGATCATGGCCTGCATGTCCTGCGGCAGGTTGTACGCGGACAGACCTTCCAGGAAGGTATCGAACTGGTCGCCGCTGCTGATGAACTGGATGGTGCCGTCCGTCTCGCCGCAGTTGCGGAAGCAGTGGACCTGGTTGCGCGGAGCGAAGATGACGCCGTCCTGCGGGATCTCGGTCCAGACATCGTTTGTGAAGAACTCGAAGCGGCCCGTGACGACGGAAAACGCTTCATCCTCATGCGTGTGGACGTGCGGCGGCGTGCCGCTGCCGGGTTTACAGGTTTGTCTGCCGATGGAGAAGCCGCCGTTGGTCTGCTCGCTTGTAACCAGGAGTTCTACCGGTTCTCCAAAGATGTCAAAATGCCTTTTCATGGGAATGTCCTTGAATGAAGTGCGCCTGGGTATACGCGGGAAGCCAGGTTTTGGCTGCGGATAGTAGTACGTGAAAACTACGCCGTTGTTCCACAACAATTTCTGACAGGGTACGTTTTCTATCCTTCTTCGGCAGGGCTCCAAAGGGTGACATGCAGTACCTCTCATCTGTTACAAAGGCTGTGCGTGAAAAAGGAACTAAGAGTTCGTTGGGTGTTCGCCTGGATCAGTGCGGTTGCCGTCTTGTCTGCCGCGTTGGCGCAGGAAGTTACACGCGTATCCAAGGCAGACGCCCTGAAGCAGCCTGAAGTGCTGCGCGGGCAGGCGCTGTTCCAGACCAACTGCGCCGGCTGCCACGGCGCGAATGCGGGTGGTGGCATGGGTCCGAACCTGCTGGCGTCGTCTCTGGTGCGGCACGATGTTAAAGGTAGCGAGATCAGCAAAGTGCTCGAAGTGGGCCGGCTTGAGAAGGGCATGCCCGCCTTTCCGCAGTTGCTGGGGCCGAAAACTGTTGATATTGCAGCGTTTGTACATGCTCGCATTGATGCCAGCATGCGCGCGTCCGCGCTGGGAGCAAGTGCGTTTGACGGCCAGTTGATGGTCGGCGATGCGGCGGCCGGCAAGGTTTACTTCGAGGCGCACTGCGCGTCCTGCCACGACGCCGCAGGCAGCTTTGCAGGCATTGCAAAGCGGCACGATCCGGCGGAACTGGAGTCGCTGATGCTGGCTCCGAAGGCCGGCAAGCCGACCGGTTCCGCGACACTGGCCAACGGTCAGACCGTCCACGGCGAAGTTCTGCACAGCGACGAGTTCGGCTTCACACTGCGCGAGGCCAATGGGTCGGCACGCACTTTCGACACTCGCTCAGGCAGCAAACTGGTTGCCGATGACCCACTGCGCGCGCACCGTGAAATGCTGCCCAAGTACACAAACAAGGACATCCATGACGTTTTTGCATACCTCCAGACGCTTCGATAGCGCGCTTTTTGAGTCGAAAAGCACCCTTGGCGGCGTGCAAAAACGTGCATTTAGGCGTGCAAAACGCGCTTTAAAGGCGTCTTTTTGCGTGTTGTTTGGGACGTTTTCAGTTTGTACCTTCGCGCAGCATCTGCAAGCAGGTTTTCAGCAAAGCCTGCCCTCAGTCAGCGACCAGTGGACGACCTACAACGGCGACTTTTCAGGCCGCCGCTTCTCCACGCTCGACCAGATTAACACGGGCAACGTGAAGTCGCTGTCGCTGGCCTGGGCTTTCCCCACGAAGGGTCTCGGGATCAAGGGCACGCCTCTGGTAGTGGACGGCGTCATGTACCTGACTGTCCCGGATAAGGTCTGGGCGGTAGACGCGGAGACCGGCCTGAAGCTGTGGGAGTTTGACCGCGTCTCTGAAGGCAATCACATTGCAAACCGCGGCGTGGCCTTCCTGGACGGCAAAGTTTTCTTCGGGACCACAGACGCGCACATGATCGCGCTGGACGCGAAGACGGGTAAGAAGGTCTGGGACCACGAGATGGCCGACTCCAAATTCGGCTACTACATCGCGACGTCCCCTCTTGCCGTAAAGGGCAAGATCGTCTTCGGAACGTCCGGCGACGTGGCTGACGTGCCGCACTTCATGGCCGCTCTGGACCCTGCCACAGGCAAGGAAGTGTGGCGCCTGAACACCATTCCCAAGCCGGGCGAACCGGGTTCCGAGACGTGGCCCAATGCCGAATCCATGACGCATGGCGGCGGTCCCATCTGGGTCACCGGAACGTACGATCCCGCGCTGAACCTGATGTTCTGGGGCACCGGCAATCCGCACCCGGTGCTGGCAGGCGATGTGCGCAAGGGCGACAACCTGTTCACCTGCTCCATCCTGGCGATTGACCCGGACACGGGCAAAATCAAGTGGCACTACCAGCCCTCGCCGCATGACACGCACGACTGGGACGCGGTGGAAACACCGGTGCTTTACGACGCGGTCTGGAAGGGTGCGGACGGCAAGACCGCTCCCCGCAAGCTGCTGGCGCAGGCCAGCCGCAACGGCTACTTCTTCATTCTGGACCGCATTACGGGCGAACACCTGCTGACCTCGCAGTTTATCCCCACGGACTGGGCCAAAGGGCTGGACGCGAAGGGCCAGCCAATCAGCGATCCGCAGAAAGAGATCCTGCCCGGCGGAGCGCTGGTCCACACCGTGGCCAATGGAGCCACCAACTGGTACGCGCCCAGCTACAGCCCGCAGACGGGGCTGTTTTACCTGAATGGGCAAGAGGGTTGGAGCTTCTGGTACTCCGCCCTGGACGCGAAAGGTTTGCCGGAAGATCACCAGGGCGGCAGCGCCATCTCGGTTGCTGAGAAGAGCGTTCTGGTCGCCATGGACACAAAGACCGGCAAGGTCCGCTGGCAGCGCGACACAGGCGACACCCGCGTGCAGACCGGCGTTCTGACCACTGCGGGAAACCTCTTGTTCACTGGCGACGCGCGCGGCAATTTTCTAGCACTGGACCCGGTAGACGGCAAGACGCTGTGGCATACGCGCCCCGGCACCAACAGCGTTGGCGGACCGGTCACCTATGCGGTCAAAGGCAGGCAGTACGTCACCATGGCTGCGGGCGATACGCTGTACACGTTTACGCTGCCGCAGTAGGTTCGGACGCGGACCTTTTCTACCCTGGCGCTCTACCTGAAGCCGGCACTGGATGCCGCAGGTGTTCCTTCTGGGTTTTAACACGGTAGCCACGGTGGTTGCACGGAGGTCACGGTGGGCCCATCATCTCCGTGCAACCTCTGTGCCCACCGTGTTAAATGAGGTAAGCCTCTCAGGCGCTCAGTTCCCGCACCTTGCCCTGACGGTCGCGTCCGATGCCGAAAAGGAAGCGGCCGTCGGCGTCCAGGTGGCGGACTTCAAGCTGCTGCGCGGTGACGGAGAGGTGGCTGAAGCCGTGCACCTCCTGCGCGTAGGGGCCGCGGTCCAGGCCATCCTTCTGCAGGACATACAGATCGGCACCGCCGCCGCCGGAGAGCACGTGCGAGGTCGGCTCGCCCTCAAAGTGCAGCACCTGCAGGTCATGGTCGTGACCGGCCATGTACAGGTCCACCTTGTGCTGCTTCAGCAGCGGAGCCCAGTCGCGTATCAGGATTGGATGGTCGCCGTGCGGCCCGTTGCTATAGATGGGATGGTGGCCCATCACGGTGAGGAAGGGCAGTTCACGCGGGCGTTCCAGTTGCTGCTGGAACCAGTGCAACTGCTCGGCCTGTTGTTCCGGCGTCAGGGTGAAGTTCGCTCCGTGCCGTGCGACGCCGTCAGCGGCGGGCATGTTGCTGTCCAGAACGATGCAGCGCATGACCGGCTTTTTTGCAGGAAAGTCGAAGGTGTACCAGCGTGCGGGCAGTTGCCAGCGGGTGGGCTTGCCGTCCACGCCTTTGCCTGTGCGTGCGTACTCCAGTTCTGCCTCGACCTTGTTCACAGTCGCGGGCAGGTACTGGTAATCGTGATTGCCCAGCATGGTGTAGGCCGGTCCGGGGAAGACGTCGGCGGGGTACAGCTGCTCGAACTGGTTCATCCAACGCGTGGAGGCGACGCCGCCCGGCAGATCGCCGTACCAGTTGTCGCCCAGCAGGAACAGCGCATCCGGACGGATGTTGCCCGCCTGCGCAAAGCGCCGCATGCCGCGCGCCACCTGCCCTTGCGCGGCGAAGTTCGGTCCGTCGCCGAACTTCTTCGAGTCCTGCCGGTCCAGGTAACCCCAGTCGCCGATGATGAGCGCGTTCGCCGCGTCAGGACGAGCATGGTGCGGTGCCAGTGCGGCCAGCGGCTTAGCGGCTGCGGCCATGGCGCTCCAGGCGAGAGACTGCTTCAGAAAACCACGGCGCGAGATGCTATTGAGTACGGACATGCAGCAAGCATGGCATGAATTTGTGGCTTTACGATGAATTTCAAAGACAGAACGCGAAGGTCGCGAAGGACGTGCATGCGAAGGGCGCGGTGGAATCTGTGCTGAACCTCGGGCTTTTACCTCTGCTCCTAACTGCGTTCTACTTTGCACCTCGCTCACACGTCATGGCGTCCTTCGCGTGCACTTCCTTTGCGTCCTTCGCGTTCTGCTCTTGCCTTGAACGCGGCCCTACTTCGGAGCCGGTCCGCGCACTATCTGCACCAGATCGCCGACGCGCAACTGACGGTTGAAGGCGTCCTTCACCTGATCCGCGGTCAGCGCCATGTACTGCTTCGCCGCGTTGTCCTGCTCGTTGAGCGGCAAGCCTAGTTGTGCGCGTGCCAGCAGCACACCCGCGACACTCTCCTCGCTGGATTCGCCCAACTGCAGTTGCCGCAGCAGGAGAGACTTCGCAAGCTGCAGTTCGGCGGGCGTTACCGGTGCGGTGCGCATGCCTTCCAGGTCACGCTCGACCAGCGCTCGTGCCTTGGAGACCTTATCCGGATCAGAGCCGTAGTCGACCGTGTAGGTCGCACGAGTCTTGGTGGCGCGCAGACTCACGTTCACGGTGTAGACGTAGCCAGCGACCTGCCGCAGGTCGTGGTACAGCTTCGAGGCGTAGAAGCCGCCGCCCAGCACGTTGGTGCCAAGCTGCATGGGGTAGTAGTCCGGGGAAAAGCGGTTGATGGGCAGCTCTTCCGCCAGCGTGACAGAGTCCTGCACCTGCTGCGGGTCGGCCACGTTTGCGGCGGACGCCTTGTTGGGTGGTACCGCGGGCAGATCGACTTCGGGTTTGGGGCTGGTTGCCTTCCAGTCGGCGAACGCTTTTTCCACGACCACGCGTGCCTCTGCCGGAGTTACGTCGCCGACGATCACGATGGTCGCCAGGTCGGGCCGCATGGCTGACGCGATGTAACTCTTTACATCGTCCAGCTTCAAGCCGTTGACAGTGGCGGGTGTCTGGTCGCGCAACGAAGGGTCGCCTTTGGGCAGCAGGGCTTCGCTCAGAGCGCGATGCTGCCGGTATGACGGACTCTTTAGTTGGCCTGCAGTCAGATCGGCAGTCTGCTTCTGCACGACCTTGAAGGCATCAGGCGGCAGCGCGGGGTGTAGCTGGTTGTCGGCCAGCAGATCCACGCCACGGCCGAAGTGCTCCTTTAGCACCTTCAGGGCAAAGGTGAAGCCGCCGCTCTCGGTTGCGCCAATGTCGTCCAGCGCCTTCTGGAAGGCGATGCGGTCCAGCGTGGTGGTGCCGTAGCCGTACAACTGCTCGGTCACGTCAGCCACGCCTTCCTTGCCTTTGGGCGTGTCCAGGTCTTCGTTGTGCTGCACACTGCCGGTCAGGGTGATGGTCGGGCTGGTGCGATCGGTACGCACGATGAGGCGCAGGCCGTTGGGCAGCTTCTCATCCGAAGGCAG
>CAXUEW010000061.1:0-3354 GCA_964250115.1 uncultured Terriglobus sp. | reverse complement strand
TCGCCGCCGCCGAAACCGTTAGCCGCCACTGCTTCACCGCTGGGTACAGGCTTCAGCGTTGCGGTGATCGTGTTCACGTTCAACAGGTACTGCTTCGCCACGCGGTTCACGTCGGCGACCGTCACCTTGCGGATGGCGTCGACGTCCTCGTCGGGCGAATTGCGTTTACGCGCGGCAAGCGCCTCAGACCATGCTGCGGCAAGGCCTGGAATGGAATTGCGGCTGAACTGCGCCTGTGCCACCTCGCTACGCTTCGAGGCCTCCACCAGATCCTCTGGCACGCCTTTTTCTGCGTAGCGGTTCAGGATGCCGCGCATCTCGGTTAGCGCAGCGGCTGCATTCGCTTCAGACGGAACGGCGACCAGCGCGAAGCCGAGGCTGGCCTTCTCGTTTTCCGCGGCCACGCCGAACTGCGTGCCCAGCGCCTTGCCTGCGGGCACCATGCCGTACAGGTCGCCACGCTGGCTGCTCAACACATCGCCCAGCACCTGCGCCGCGGCGTAGTCGGGCGAGTCGGTGCCCGGCATGCGGTAGCCGATAACGGCCAGGGTGTACGGCAGATTGCTGTCGATGGTGAAGGTGTCCGTTTTGACCGGGCCAAGCGTTATCGTGGGATGCGCCGGCACGGCACGCTTTGCGAAGCCGCCGAACAATTCGCGAACCTTCGCCATCGTGGCTGCGGGATCGACGTTGCCGACGATCACAAGGATGCTGTTCGAGGGCGAGTACCACTTGGTATAGAAGTCACGCAGTGTTGCGCCGGTGGTTTTGTCAAAGGAGTCCTTGGTGCCCAGCGCGTCGTACTGGTAGGGCGTGCCTGCAAACATGCCCGCCTGCAGCCGCGAGATCAGCTTGTAGGTGGGGCTGGAAAGATCGCGCGACACCTCCTGCTGAATGGCTCCGCGCTCCTGGCTCCACTCCGCGTCGCTGTTGTCGATGCCCTGCATGCAGGCGGCCTGCGCGCGCAGCGCCACGTCGACGTCGGTCGCAGGAACGGTCGCGAAAAATTGCGTGATGTTCTGCTGCGTATCCGCATTGTTGTCGCCGCCCAGCCGCGCGTAGATGGCGGCGGTCTGGTCGGCAGACATGCCGGTGCAGCCGCGAAAGGCCATGTGCTCCAGCGCGTGCGCCGTGCCCGGGAAGCCGGTGGGCGTCTCGTTGCCGCCGGCAAGAATGTTCATCTCAACCGTGACGACCGGTGCCAGCGTGTTGTGCACCAGAACCACGCGCAGGCCGTTGGGCAGCGTGGCGCGCGTAACCTCCGGCGCGGCCGCGCCCTGGGCAGCGGCAGCGAGCGTAGAGAAAAGAATGGCAGAGCAGGAGAGAAGCGAACGCAGTGTCAAAGGAACTCCTAGTGCTGCTTTAGACTTTACCTTCTGCATGGCGGTCAACCGCCCCCAACAGCCACGCCAAGGCCCGGTTTCTTCCCCGTTGTAACAGACCGGCTGTCTTTGGCATGGGAGCAACCGGCAGGCGGAGCGTGGCCACCCGGCGCACCGCACACAGGACCCGCACGCTGCCCGGCCGATGTATTTGGTTGGAGATTGCCGTGGAGCGTGTTATTTTGCCCTTGCTCTCCCGCCCCAGACAATCAGCACGGCGAAGTGCGGCAGCACTCGCTACTTGGAGGTTCTTGTGACGCAAAGTTCCACCTATTTCGGCGTTGCAGGATTGCTACCGCTGCTTTGTTTCTCGTGCGTGGCGAGCGCCTCCCAACTGACCTTGACGGGCGACACCCACGTAACCTCCACGCGCGCCACAACGAACTTCGGCACGCTTTCCAACCTGCAGGTGGGCAACGGGAGCACCGCGCTTCTACAGTTCGACACCGCATCTCTGCCCGCCGGCATCACCGGTTCACAGGTGGCAAAGGCGACGCTTACCGTCTACGTAAACCGGATTTTCACGCCTGGTGTTTTCTCCGTGTCTCCGGTCACGTCCACTTGGAATGAAGCAGCAGTCACGTATGGAACGCTGCCGGGCCTGGGCACCGCCGTTGCAAGTGTTACACCGGCGCAGGCTGGGCAGTACATCACGATTGACGTTACGTCGCTGGTGCAGGGATGGGTCAGCAGCGGGTCCACGAACTACGGTGTAGCGCTCACCTCCGCAACCGGCTATTTTCTGCTCGACTCCAAGGAGAACGACCAGACAGGCCACGCGGCGCAGTTGGACGTCACGGTGACCAGCGTCGGCGCGGTGGGTCCCACGGGACCGCAGGGACCAACCGGGCCTGTGGGGCCACAGGGTCTTACAGGCGCGATCGGACCCGCTGGAGCCGTAGGCGCGACCGGGCTGCCGGGAACGCCGGGAGTCGCAGGACCGATTGGACCCCAGGGGCCAATCGGCGCAACAGGACCCATCGGGCCACAGGGTGCTACTGGGGCAATAGGCCCGCAGGGTCCCACAGGCGCAGCCGGGTCGATCGGGCTCACCGGACCGCAGGGACCCATTGGACTGACCGGCCCGCAGGGAGCTACGGGGTTGCCAGGGGCGCAGGGACTCACCGGGCCTGCCGGTCCTCAGGGGGCAACCGGAACGGCTGGAGCGCCGGGCCTACCCGGAGCGACCGGTCCCGCGGGTGCCACCGGACCCGCAGGTGCGACCGGTTCCCAAGGCGCGACCGGACTGCAGGGGCCGGCGGGCGCAGCAGGAGCGCCGGGTGCCACTGGTGCACAGGGCCCTGCTGGAGCGCAGGGCACGGCAGGCGGGCAGGTGTGGGCCGCCGCCATGAGCTTTCCTAGCGAGTACCCTCAGGCCCTTTACGCGCCCCCTACCGGGGCCAGCACGTTGAGCTCCAGCTTTCAGGGCCTGCTGTTGCCGGTGCCGCAAACCTGCACTCCCAGCGCATATTACGTGATGCTGGCCGGAGCTTCGTCCGGGTCATCCGCCACGTTCAGCCTGCGCAGCTATAACCTGCGGGATGGCCTCGTGTTCACCGGCATTGCGTGCACCGTGACGGCGGGAGCAAACGGCACGGGCAGCTGCACAAGCACCACCGCAGCCACGCTGTTCTTCACCAACACCATTGCGATCGGGGTGAGCAACATCTCCGTAAACAGGGCGGCGAACGATAATGTAACGGCGACCGTCAGCTTCGTCTGCAGGTAGCAGGCTGCCAGCCATTTATCCTTAGAGCATGCCTGCTCTCTTCGGCAAATCGCTGCCTGAACTTACCGAGCTTGCTTCCGCGCATGGTCAAAAGCCGTACCGCGCCCGGCAGCTCTGGGATGCTTTGTATAAGCAGCGCGTCACATCGCTTGACGACGTCAGTGTGCTATCCGCCGATCTTCGCGCGCAGCTTGCCCAGAGCCACGATATCGGCCTGCCAGAGATCGTCCAGACCGCCGTTTC
>CAXUEW010000060.1:8951-14096 GCA_964250115.1 uncultured Terriglobus sp. | reverse complement strand
TTATCTCTTTGCTGAGTACCGCCATCGGTTCGTTTGTATTGGTCATTCTGGCCTGGTTGAACCAGAACCAGCGGCTGAGTGACTTCCGAGCGGACGTGAATCGCCAATTCGACAAAATGGACGTGCGCCTTGGCTTAATCGAGAACGATCAGAAGGAGTTCTTTACTGTCACCGGCAGGTTGGACGGTCGCATCGAACAGCTATCCCGCAAATAGCACCTCGTAAGTACTACTGGACACTCACCTTAATGGCCACGGCAGCGTGGCCTTTGTTGCGTCAGTGCATGTCTCTGAGCAGAGCTATACTTGAGCCTGCAGGCGGACCGAACGATCGCTGCTGCTCTCACGCACGTTTGTTGAGGACAGGGGAGGAAAGTCCGGACTCCGCAGGGCAGTGTGCCGGGTAACGCCCGGGACCGGCGCTTCAAGGCGACGGGACGGCCAGTGCCACAGAGAAAATACCGCCGGGCGAAAGTCAGGTAAGGGTGAAAAGGTGCGGTAAGAGCGCACCGCGCCGGCAGCAATGCAGGCGGCATGGTAAACCCCACACGGAGCAAGACCAAATAGGCGGGAAAATTGCCCCTGCGCAAGCAGAGGCATGATGCGTGCCGGCCCGGTGCGCCAGACTCGCGGGTAGGTTGCTTGAGCCGGGTAGCGATGCCCGGCCTAGAGGAATGATCGTTCAGCGCTGCATCCCGGCCACGCAAGTGACCGGGCAGTGTGGACAGAATCCGGCTTACAGGTCCGCCTGCAATCGTTCCTTAAGCTTGTAAGCCCCTTGCGCTACTCCGTTGCCAGTCTGTGTCCTTGCACTTTGGCACAGGGTGATTGCAGGAGCCTGGTTGATCTTTGCCGGAGTCTTCTTTGTGTATGGCATGCTCGCCGAACGAGCTTTCATGATGCACGTACGACACTTTGATAATCAGGAGAGCATTGTCAGGAACATAGTGGGTAGCTTGCCGGTAAGTGCGCCTTTGATCGCTGTGGGGCTTTTTGGTGTGCTGACTGGTCGGGCTGGATGGCCATCTATGTGGAGAGAATCTGGTCCAGTTTCCATCTGCTCTACAGATACGCTGTGAACGAGAAGCTGAACTCAGGGGCTAAGGCCCTTCTTAAGGCGTCGCGTGTGGCATGGCTGAAGCCATGCCCTTCCGAGAACAGGAGCGGTCGGTGGCATTGGTGCTATGCGAGTGCCAGCATTTGCCATTTCTGTTTAGATGGCAGCATGGCAAGGGACTACCAGATTGAAGAGACTGAGACGGAGTTGCTGCTCCATGTCCCTCCGCCTCACAGTGCCTGGAAGGTGGCGGTCGCTACCGTAACTGCAAGCGCTAGTCTTTGGTACGGAGGCTTCTCCTTTTATCTGTGGCTGGCTCGTTCAGAATCCAGCTTTTCGTTCCTGTATTGCATCGCGTACAACGTACTCTTCGTCCTGACGCTGCTTGCTCTTCGCGTTCTGTATAAGCAACTTGCCAAGAAGGAAGTGACTTTCGAACGGCATGTCATCGGGATCGACTACCGCATCCTGGGAGTGCGCGTCCAGCGCAAATGGTTTAGTGTCCACCAGATTCAAGAGTGGGTAACAGTCCCCAAACAAGACGGGCGGCAGTTGCTCCTAGCTATAAAGCACCATGATCGCTTGGTGACGATTGTAGACACTCTGAATGCTGATCTTTGGCTTGCCTTAGTCGTGCGTATGCAGCGCAAAGATTTCGTGTATGTCTAAGCGGGATGGCGTCGACATGCTTACCGGCCAGCCACCACCGGCACCTGCCGGTCCATCCACCGGCTTACCCTTGTGTCCAGCACGTCCAACGGCAAACTTCCGCCGCTCAGGATTTCGTCGTGGAAGGTGCGCTCGTCGAACTTGTCGCCCAGCTTTTGCGTGGCCTTGGCGCGTAGTTCACGAATCTTGAGCTGGCCCAGTTTGTAGCTGAGCGCCTGCGCGGGCGAGGCGATGTAGCGGTCGGTCTCGCTCTGGATGGTGGGTTCGTCAATGGCATGCGAGGCGCGCATGTACTCCACGACCTTGTCGCGGCTCCAGCCCATGTCGTGGATGCCGGTGTCGACCACCAGCCGCACGGCGCGAAACAACTCGGACCGCAGGCGGCCGTAGTCGGAGCCGGGGTCCTTGTAGAAGCCGACTTCTTTACCAAGCTGCTCGGCGTAGAGCGCCCAGCCCTCGGTATAGGCGGAGTTGCCGCCGTGCTTTCGAAACTCTGGCAGGCCGCTGATGGTCTGCTGCACGGAAAGCTGCATGTGGTGGCCGGGAATGCCCTCGTGGTAGGCCACTGCCTCATCATTCAGATACGAGCGGGTCGCAAAATCCGACACCGCCACCGACACACGGCCCGGGCGCTTACCGTCGGGCGTGCCCGTTTGGTAGTGGGTTGCAGTGGCCTTCTGAAAGTCAGGAATGCCCTCGACTGTGACCGGCGCGGACGGAATCACGGTGAACAGTTGCGGCAGCTTGGGCCGCATCTGCTTGATGTACTTGTCGAAGTCGTCGACGATGGCCTGCTCGGACGTGGGCTTGTACTTCGGATCAGCTTCGACCTTGTCGCGGAAGCTGGGCAGGTCCGGATAGCCGTTAGCCTTGGCCAGCGCCGTCATTTCCGCCACAATGCGGTCAAACTCCTTCAGGCCAATGGTGTGGATCTGCTCGGGCGTCATGCCCGTTGTGGTGGAGCGCTTGATGGCGGACTGGTAGCGGCGCTTGCCGTCGGGCAGGCTTTCGATGGAGATTGCGGGGCGGCCCGCCGGGACGTACTCCTTTTCAAGGAAGGCCGCGAACTCCTTGTAGGAGGGCAGCACTTGGTATTCACGGCGTCGGTAATGGCCTTGGTCAGGCGCTGTTTGTCCGCGTCAGAGAAGCTGGCGGGAAACTTCTGCGTGGGCTTCAGGAATGGGTCGGCAGAGATGATGCCCTGGCACTGGCCGGGAATCTTGGCGGCCAGAAACTTCACCATGGTCAGGTGGTCCTTCACGCCGACGCGCAGGACATCTTCCGTCTGCGTCAGCGCCGTGGGGATCTTGTGCAGGCGCGCGATGTAATCCTCGTAGTGCTTCACGGAGTCGAACGGCATCGACAGCGGCAGGTCGGCCAGCGAGGTGTGCGGCCCGCCCAGCATGCTGATGGGCATCTCGTAATTTTTCAGGTCGTAGTCGTCCATGCCCTCCTGCAGGTTGCGCAGGAACAGGTCGTGCGAGGTGCGATCCTCTTCGGTGAAGCCGCTGGGTTCGATGGCCTGGATGCGCTTCAGGTAGGCGGCGTTGATGTCATGCCGGCGTGTCACGGCGGCCAGCGAGTAGTCGGCCAGCTGATCGTTGTAGCGGTAATCGCCCACGGCGGTTGCCTGCGTGGGGTTCAGCTTCAGGCTGGTCTCCCATGACTCCTGGAAGAGCGCATTCTGCGCGGCGAGGCGGCTGGCTACAGGTGAGGGCTGTGCAACGGCGACGGCTGACAAAAGCCCGCTCAAAACAAGGTGAGCAACAAACCAGGTTGAACGCATGGCAGGAGTGTAGCAAGCTTCATCTCGAATGCATTAGATCTGGCTGCGGACTGGGCAGCCAGACTTTGCAGATCGACAGCAGCGAGTAACATGGGCGGCATGGCGAAGCAACGAGGCTATCCCGATCGCAGAGGTATGGGTGCGCAGAGTGACTTCATTTCGGAAACGTTCGTTCCAAGCGCCAGCCACAGGTCAGAGCAACTGAAAATGGCTCAGGTTCTCATCGCCTATGGACTTTCCATGGAAAGGATTGCGGCCATGCTTTCCATTCCAATGGAAGTGCTCTTGAACTCCAAGGCAGATCAGGACTGACCTGCCTTCGCTGGCTGCGTTCGCATGGACGTGCAGTCAGCCTACGTTTTGGCGGCGAGTAGCCATCCGCCAGCTAAGCACAAGGGAAGCAACAAACCAGGTTGTACGCATGGCTGAGTGTAGCTTGCCGTGTTGGTGGTAGCTACGCCGCCGCGATCTTGCCACTCAACATGAGCGACGCCCGCAGGGTGTCATTGATGCGTGTCTGCCAACCGTCGCCGCTTGCACGAAGCGCCGCGACCACATCGGCGTCTAACCGAATCTTCACCGCCTCTTTCGTCACGGCCTGCGTGCTACCCATCGGACGGCCACGCCGCCGTGCCACGGTCACCTCTCCAGCCTTGGCTTGCTTCAGCGACTTGCGCAGCCCCGGCAGGGCGCGGTCCGCGTCCTGCTCAATCGCGCTGGCTACCTTGCGCACGTCCATTGTCTCCAGTGCTTTCATTTGTGCTCCGAAAAGATATTCACCGGCGCAGGCGTTTCTGGTATGTAGCAAGCGGTGTAGAGCATTGTTGCAGGCTGAAAGCCTGCGCTACCTTAGCCTAGGGCGAAGCCCTAGGTATGTGTGCGGATCGCGTGTGCAGGCTGTAGGCCTGCGCTAAAGGACTGTGCCGTCCTGAAGTTTAGCGCGTGCTTATAGCCCGCTTTCTCATGTCGCCCTGAGACCTGGGGCGTTGCCCCAAGCTAGAATGGCGCGTGCCTTCAGCCCGCGTTGGTTTGCCGGATAACTTTCGGCATACACTGTGAAACGTCTCACACCCAGGACCAGAGCTTGCGCATTAATCTATTCATCGCCTGCTACAATGATGCGCTGTTTCCGCGCACGGGCATCGCCCTCACCTCTCTGCTGGAGCGGCTGGGCCACCAGGTCGTCTTCCCCATGGCGCAGACCTGCTGTGGGCAGATGCACTACAACACCGGCTACCACGCGGAGGCGCTGCCGCTGGTGAAGCGCCTGATGCACGAGTTTCGCGATGCCGAGACGATCGTGGTGCCGTCCGCAAGTTGTGTGGCCATGATGCGCGATCACTATGAATTGATGGCCCACAACGCAGGCGACGCCGCCATGATGGATGAGGTGAAAAGCTTCCTGCCGCGCGTGTTTGAGTTCAGCGAACTGATGACGGACCGGCTCGGCATCACGAATGTGGGCGCGTACTTTCCACACCGTGTGACGTATCACCCGTCTTGCCATTCGCTGCGGCTGCTGCATGTGGGCGATCGGCCCATCCGGCTGCTGCAGGCGGTGGAAGGCCTGGAGTACGCGCCCATGGCCGACGCCGACCAGTGCTGCGGCTTCGGCGGCACCTTCGCCCTGAAGA
>CAXUEW010000060.1:0-8941 GCA_964250115.1 uncultured Terriglobus sp. | reverse complement strand
CTCGCACGGCCCCGACCACTCGACTTTCGCCGCCTTCGCCCCGGCCAACGACCCCAAAATCGCCATCGCCGTCTTTATCGAAAACGCCGGCTTTGGCGGCACCTTCGCCGTGAAGAACGCCGAGGTGTCGTCGGCCATGCTGGCGGACAAAATTGGCTGCGTGCGTAAAACGGATGCGGAGTTCGTCGCGGCGCTGGACAACAGCTGCCTGATGCAGATTGACGGCGGCCTGCATCGCGAGAGCGGCGGTCGAGGCACCGAGGGCCGTATCCGGCCGGTGCATCTCGCGGAAATCCTCAACTCGACTCGCGCCAACCCACTCACGAACGAGTCGCTGGCATGGGACAAAGAGGGGGCCACGGCATGAGCGTACGCGTTGGCCACACCGCCGAAAAGCCAGCCTTCCCCATCCTGGCGCACGAGATCCTGAAGGACGACCAGACACGCCGCAATGTGCGCCATGCCACCGACGTCATCCGCGCCAAGCGCGCGCTGCGCGTGGAGGAGATGCCCGACTGGCAGGCGCTGCGCACCGCGGGCCACGCCATCAAAACGCATACGCTGCTGCACCTGCCACACTACCTCGAGCAATTCGAGCGAAACTGCACGGCGGCGGGTGGGCAGGTGCACTGGGCGCGTGATGCCGACGAAGCCAACGCCATCGCGATCCGGCTGATCCGCGCGGCCGCTGCAAAGGTTGAGCCGCAGCGCGACAAGCCTGAGGTCATCAAGGTCAAGACCATGACCTCCGACGAAATCGGCATGAATGCCGCGCTGGAGCGCGAAGGCATTGTGCCGTGGGAGACGGACCTGGCCGACATGATCGTGCAGATGGGCCATGACGAGCCCTCGCACATCGTGGTGCCCGCGCTGCACAAGAATCGCCAACAGGTTCGCGAACTGTTCCTGGAAAACATGGGCCTGACGGAACTGGGTACGGAGCCAGTCGATTTGGCCGCGGCCGCACGCACCTACCTTCGCCAGAAGTTCCTGAACGTCGAAATCGGCGTCAGCGGCGCGAACTTTGCCATCGCCGAAACCGGCGGCGTCTGCGTGGTCGAGTCCGAGGGTAACGGCCGCATGTGCATCACGCTGCCGAAAACGCTCATCACGCTGATTGGCATCGAGAAGGTCATCCCCAAGTTTCAGGATCTGGAAGTCTTCCTGCAGCTACTGCCGCGTTCCGCAACCGGCGAGCGCATGAATCCGTACAACAGCATCTGGACCGGTACCAGCGGCGAAGACGGCCCGCGGGAGTTCCACGTCATCCTGCTGGACAACGGCCGCACCCGCATGCTGGCCAACACACGCGAGCGCGAGACGCTGAACTGCATCCGCTGCGGCGCGTGCCTGAACAGCTGCCCGGT
This sequence comes from uncultured Terriglobus sp., assembly GCA_964250115.1. Taxonomy (GTDB): domain Bacteria; phylum Acidobacteriota; class Terriglobia; order Terriglobales; family Acidobacteriaceae; genus Terriglobus. Next base: position 7,574 of record CAXUEW010000060.1, on the reverse strand, counting down.
CTACCGCGAGACGGGCGGCCATGCCTATGGGTCGATCTACTCCGGTCCGATCGGGGCGATTCTTTCGCCGCAGTTGAACGGGATGGAACACTCACGCTCGCTGCCCTATGCGTCGTCGTTGTGCGGTGCGTGCTACGAAGTCTGCCCGGTCAAAATCAACATTCCGGAGACGCTGATCCACCTGCGAGGCCGCATCGTTGCGGAGGATCACAAGACACTCAGCGGCAAGCTGTCGCAGGAGAACGTGGGCATGCAGGTAGCCGCGCACCTGTTCCAGCACCCGAAGCAATACGGTGCAGCGCTACGCATGGCCCGCACGGGCCAGCGCATCTTTGAGAAAGACGGAAAGCTGGTGAACCTGCCCGGCATGGCTGGTGGATGGACCCAGTTTCGCGACCTGCGTGCGCTGCCGAAACAGAGTTTTCGCGAGTGGTGGACGAAGAATCGCGGCAGCAACGGAGACAAGGAGGCGAACTCGTGAGCGATGCACGGTCCGCCATCCTCGAAACGGTGCGACGCGAACTGCGGCGTGACCCTGACCTGTCGCCCAGGCAACTGGATGAGTCGCCGGAAGCAGCCTACGCCCGCATCCCGCGGGACTACCTGCGCGTTGGCGCACTGCCGCACGAAGAGATGATGGAGCTGTTCCTTGATCGCCTGCGCGATTACGACGCCGAGATCCTGTTCACGGACAACGAAGGCATCGCACGCGCAGTGACCCTGGCGTTGCATGAAGCTGGCGAGGAGCTGCTGCTGGTACCTGCGGGAGTATCAGAAGCGTGGCTGCCGCGCGAAGGTGTTCGCATCCTGCGCGATTACTCACTTTCTATCTCGGAACTTGACGAAGCACGCTGCGTCCTAACCGGCTGCACCGTTGCCATCGCCATGAGCGGCACGGTGCTGCTGCAACATGGTGCAGAGCAAGGCCGTCGCGCCGCAACGCTACTGCCCGATCATCACATCTGCGTCATTCGCAAGGACCAGGTCGTCGAGACGATCGCCGAAGCCCTGCCTCGGCTGACGGAGTACCGCACCGCACCCATCACCACCATCGCCGGACCATCGGCCACCAGCGACATTGAGATGACCCGCATCCGCGGCGTGCATGGCCCACGGCGCTTTACAGCTATTTTGGTGTGAACCCTTAGCGTGGTAGTTAGTGAAGAGTCTGTTTATAGATAACAGCAAAGCCCCGCAGATTGGCGGGGCTTTGCTGCATGCGCGGCTGACAGCTAGAAGGAGATACGTCCGCCCAACTGGATGATCCGTGAGTAGTTGATTTGCGACGTTACATTGCCAAGTGTCTGGGCAGCACCGATAGCAGCCGTTGGGATTCCGGCAGATCCATTGTTGTTTACCACGTAGGTCAGCGTCGGATTGCCAAACTGCGGCGTGTTGAAGGCGTTCAGCGCTTCCGCGCGGAACTGTGCGTTGACCTTTTCGGTGATCTTGAACATTTTATTGATGGAAACGTCCGAGTTGTTGCTGCCAGGGCCTTGGCAGGGCAACATGCGGGGCGCGTTGCCAAAGGTGTAAGGCCGTGCCGGTGAGAAGGCTGCCGCGTTCAAGTACTGTGGCTGACCAGTAGCTCCGTAGACGGTCGCCGAACCCAGGCGACTTTGCGGGCGACCTGTTAGGCAGGCGGAGTGCGCATCACCGACGAGATTAGGCCGCTGATAAGTACCACCTACGCCCGTCACACCGTTGCCGGTGCTGACATTTGTCTGCTGGATGGAAAGTGGAACGCCATTCTGCAGTGTCCACTCGTCGTTGAGTTGCCATCCACCGACTAACTCGTTCACATACCATGGCACGTTGCCAAGGAAGCGCTTGCCACGGCCAAAGGGAAGGTCGAAGCTCACTGCAGCCGTAAACCGATTAGGGACATTGTTCAGTGCGCGTGAACGCTCGGCCTTGGGGTTATAGATGTCCTGCGGACCGTAGGTGGCGTACACCTGCGAACCGGCGCTCCACAGATTGTCCCAGTTAGCGGACCACGTGTACGTGCTTAGCAGGGTAAGACCGCTGGCAAGCCGCTTCTGCACCTTGACAGCCATAGAATTATAGCGAGAGTAGCCGTTGTCCAAGCTGACATTTACTGCGCCAAACTGCGGGAAAGGTAGCAGCAACTGGCCACGCGCGATGTTGGCATTCGCCACAATGCCGGTGGCCGTATAGCCGTTGATCGTCGCGGTGCGGTAGGGGTTCGCTACGTTCGAGTTCAAGGCAGTGCTGCTGCCTACATAGCTCGCCATAACGCCGTTATCCAGCTGGTTGATGTTGCCGCTGTTGTAGATGTTCCGCGAGTGCGCGCCAACGTAGCTGAGCTTGAAGTTGATGCCAAGCGGCAGATCCTGCTGCACGTCGAAAGAGTACTGCTGAACTAGCGGGTAACGGCGGTTGAGACTCGCCAGAGTACCGGTGAGCGGCAGAGCACTACCTACACCTGTCAGGCTGCCAAGCGAGTTACCGGAAGGCGCTACCAGCGCACTGTTGAACGCTGCAGTAAATGGATTGGCAAGGAACGACTGCGAACCCACCGCGTTGTAATTACCACCTGGTACCGTAGGCGAGTAGCTGGTCGTCTGTGCATAGCCAGAGCCTGCAAAGGCCAGGCCAACGGGGGCGTAGAAGACGCCGAAACCTGCGTGGATGACCATCTTGGGCGAAACCTGATACGCGACACCAATGCGTGGCGAGAACTTGATGTGGCTCTGTGCGCAGCAGTGGACGTGCGCACTATTCTGACCAGCGAAGAGTAGCCCACCCTTTAGTGCAACTGGGCCGTTGATGGCAGGCAAGGTAGATGTGGCATTTGGATCAAAACCTACGTTGTAGCGATTGTTTGCTTCGCGCTGGCCCAGCTCATATTCATACCGGATACCCGCGTTGACGGTCAGCCTGGAGTTCAGGCGAACGTCATCCTGCAGGTATACCGCATGGTAGTTCGCAAGCTGCAGAAAGTTGCCGCTGTTCAGCGTGTACGACGCGGCCGAAGGTGCACCCAGCAGGGTGTCAGCAAAGGTAAGAGACGTGGTTGCATTGGGTGAACCCGGATTCAGGCTGGTGTACTGGCCGTTGAAAGTGAACGCCGGCACACTGTTGGGGCCGTTATTGAACTTCAGCAGGCGATATACGTAGCCGATCTTCACATTATTACGATTGATGGTCTTGCTTAAACCAACCACAAGGTTCTTCGAGGCCTGGTTCTGCACCGTGCCGTTTGCGCCGCCCAGACCGCGCCCATTCGTGACGTTGCTGAACGCAAGCGATGGGAAGGTGGATGACTGCAGTTGGCTGATATAGCTGGAAGGAAACGCCAGGCTGGATAGATTGATGCCGTTCGAGTATTGGAACGAAGCGCTGTAATAACGATTGAAACCGTAGCCCACGGTAAGCACGGTGGTCGGGTTTAACGTGAAGGTGTTGTTGATCGCGGTGGCGTCATTGTATCGCAGCAGTTTGTTTGCATTTTCTGCGACGATGCCGCCTAGCAGGAAGCCGCTAGGTTCCTGCGTGGCAAGGTGCACGTAAGAGATGCCGGCGGACCACCACGGCGCAAAGGTGTGTTCCAGCTTACCGCTGTACATGTCTGAACGAGTCTTGAAGGTGTTCAACTGTGAGAAATTTGAAACCCCAGCTGAGTAAGCGCTGCCGTTCAGATTCGCCGCAGGGAACGCGTTCAATAGGGCCTGTCCTGTGGGATTTATTAGTGCTGCAGGGATCTTGTTGATGACGCCGCCATCAGAAATCGGTGTAGTTCGCCGGCCCGCAGCATTAAGAGGAAGGCGTGGATCAAAGATCACAAACTTGCCGTAATTCGCACTGGTCGGATCAAGGCTGCCTGCTACCAGATCGCCAGAAAAGTCACCCGTGCGCTCTGCTGCCGTGGGCACGTACGTCGTGGCTGAGGAACTTGGATAGAATTGCGCCTGACGATATCCTTCTTCCGTTATCCAGAAGAAGGTGTTATCGAGGAACTTGATCTTCTTCATGAACGGCAGAGGTCCACCGAACGCACCGGCATAAAGATAGGTCGTGGCATCCGGTGTTGCAGACTTCAGGCCGGTGGTGCGGCTGGGCGCGTTGAACCAGTTGTTGGCGGTCCAGGGTGTCTGGCGGGTTTCACCGTACAGCACGCCGTGGTACTGTGCGGAGCCGGATTGTAGCGACGTGTTGAAGACTGCGCCACCGGTACGTCCTACTTCCGCGTCGTAGGCATTGGCCTGCACCTTGGCGTCGGAGACGGCCTCAGGCGAGGGAATAAAGGTCACGCCGCCGTCAGACCGCGAGATGGGAATGCCGTCAACTACGTAGTTGTTGGAGCCAATCGGCGCGCCCGCCACCGAAACCTGCGACAGGCCTGTCTGATCTTCGGCGCGGACGTAACGTGGATCGCCTGTGGTAGTGACGTTGCTATCGAGCTTTTCAAAGATGAACGGATTGCGGCCCAGGTTCGGCAGATCCTGGATTTGCTGCTTGCTGAAGAGCTGTCCGCCGGAGGCACTGGCTGTGTCCAGCAAGGGTTCCGCTGCTGTTACCTCAACGGTCTCGCCTGCCCCGCCTACCTGCAGCGTCGCATCGATGGTGGCGGTTGCAGCGAGACTGACCGTCGCTCTGCCTACCTCATAAGTCTTAAAGCCAGCGCTGGAAACCGTAACCTTGTAGTCTCCCGGGTCGATAGAACTGAATTGATAGATACCCGCGTCGTTCGTGGTTGCCGTACGCACAATCTTGGTACCAAGATTCGTCAGGGTGACCGTTGCATCCTTGACCTTGGCTCCCTGCGCATCCTTTACTTCGCCGCGGATGGCACCGGTGTTCTGTTGCGCGTGGGCAGCGGGAACACCTGCCAGCAGGGCGACGGCGGCAGTAGCCACCGGCACTGCGTACAGCCTGGAAAACGAAGACTTCATGTACTGCCTCCTGAGCGAACAAAGGTGAATCAGACACAACGCCGCGTCGGCGCAAGACACAGAGTGCTCGCGCGGCGATGAAAGCTATGGATGGTTCCAAACCATGACTATTCGAGTAGATACACGAATGCGTCTGCGCGGAGGACCTCGCGCCTGGAACCATCTGGTTGTGAAAACAAGGAACGAGACTGCTGAACAAAAGCTACGTTTGCGCTGCGACGCCGCTCCGGGGAGACGGCGAACCGATCAGGTAGGGCTGACTGCAGTGAGACGTGAAGCGTGTAGACGAACGACCCGGCACTGGAGACCGTAGATTCTTCCGGTTGGAAACCCGAAAAAAGAAGATTCAGATGTAGGCGTTGAAACCAACCTAGCAGCGGTGGCCGAGTGTGTCAACGAAGTTTTGCACAAAGTTCAATAGCCCGTAACAAATTGCACTGTTTACAAGGCATTTGGGAGTTAGGTCGCAAACCTAACGTCTGCACTAACCGCCTTCAGCACCAGGTTGTGTAGAACCTGTCTCTACCTAAAAGTGAGCTGGACCTGGACCGCCGCCTATGGACTTCCTTCGCGACAAAGACACAGCCGCCTTTGCCTCCATACATGCTGGCAGGGCATGATGGTACGGCAGCGCAAAGCATGGCTGCGCAAGATCTGAGGTAAACCATGGCACTGCTGCACGACGACCGCCTGTTTCCGGCGGACCCTGACACTCGAGACATCGCACGCCGGCTGTACGCGACCATTCGCGACCTGCCCATCATTAGCCCGCACGGGCATACGAACGCCGGCTGGTTCGCCACGAACGAGCCTTTTCCGGATCCCGCCAAGCTGTTTATCCAGCCCGACCATTACGTCCACCGCATGCTGTACAGCCAGGGTGTGCGGCTTGAGGATTTGGAGATCGGCAAGCCGGTCATCAATGACCCTCGCAAGGTCTGGCACATTTTTGCGAAGCACTACTACCTGTTTCGTGGAACGCCCTCGCGGCTTTGGCTTGACTATGCCTTTCAGGAACACTTCGGCATGACCGAACGCCTCTCTCCCGAGACGGCGGACCTGTACTTCGACACGATTGCGGAAAAACTGCAAACACCGGAGTTCCGTCCGCGGGCGTTGTTCGAATCTTTCAAGATGGAACTGCTGGCGACCACGGACGCGGCGAATGATCCGTTGGCCGACCATCAGGCCATTCGTGACTCGGAATGGAAGGGCCGCGTCATCCCGACGTTCCGGCCTGACTCTGTCGTCGATCCTGACTTTCCCGGCTTTGCGGAGAATGTCGTTCGTCTGGGTGAACAGACCGGCGAGGACACGGACACATGGGCGGGCTATATTGCCGCGCTGAAGCAGCAGCGGCAGCGCTTCAAGGCACTGGGTGCCACCGCCACGGACCATGGCCATCCCACGGCGCGGACGGAGAACCTTTCGCCCGAAGCGTGCAAGCAGTTATTTGCGGCAGTCTGCGAGAACGAGGCGGATGACGACGACTGCGAAATCTTCCGCGCGCAGATGCTGACCGAGATGGCCCGCATGAGCGTGGAGGACGGCCTGGTGATGCAAATCCACCCGGGCAGCGCGCGCAACCACAACGCCGGGCTGTTCCAGAAGTTTGGCCGCGATATGGGGGCGGACATTCCCACGCCCACCGATTACGTGCACGGCCTGAAGCCGATGCTGGACGAGGTGGGCAATGACCCTAACCTGCAGATCATCCTGTTCACGCTGGACGAGTCCACCTTCAGTCGGGAGCTTGCTCCGCTGGCCGGGCACTACCCATGCCTGCGCCTGGGGCCGCCCTGGTGGTTCCACGACAGCCCGGAGGGCATGATGCGCTTCCGCGAAACCGCGACGGAGACTGCGGGCTTCTACAACACGGTCGGCTTCAACGACGACACGCGTGCCTTCCTGTCGATTCCCGCCCGGCACGATGTTGCGCGACGCGTCGACTGCGCCTTTCTGGCGCGCAAGGTGGCCGAGCACGTGCTGGAAGAAGACGAGGCGTTTGTACTGGCGCAGGACCTGACGTGTAACCTTGTGCGGTCTGCATACAAGTTGTAATTGAGGGATCGCTTTGCCAACCTTGTCACCCATTGCCGATCTTCCGGCAGGATCGTCACCCTCACGTACTGGCAACGTGCGCTGGACCATTTGCGCCCTGCTATTTGTGGCGACCACCATCAACTACATGGACCGGCAGGTGCTCAGCATCCTGAAGCCGACGCTGCAGCACAGCATCGGCCTTAGCGAACAGGGTTATGGCAATGTCATTGCCCTGTTCCAGGTGTCATATGCCGCAGGCTTGCTGCTGGCGGGACGCCTGATCGACAAGCTGGGGTCGCGCCTGGGCTACAGCGTCATCATGGGCCTGTGGAGCCTTGCCGCGCTGGGCCATGCGCTGGTCAGCACCGTGTTCGGCTTTGGCGTGGCTCGCGTTCTGCTGGGCCTGGGTGAGTCAGGTAACTTCCCCGCCGCCATCAAGACCGTCGCCGACTGGTTCCCTCGGCGCGAGCGTTCGCTGGCCACTGGCATCTTCAACGCGGGTGCGACGGCCGGTGCCATCATCTGCCCGCTCACCATTCCCTGGATCACCATTCATTACGGCTGGCACGCGGCATTCCTGTTCACCGGTCTGCTCGGCATTCCATGGCTCATCTG
>CAXUEW010000059.1:10301-14249 GCA_964250115.1 uncultured Terriglobus sp. | reverse complement strand
ATCCCAATCATGCGTGTCATGTGGCGATGGCTGAAATGCCCACGCCAGTTTTCCAGTATCAGGGTTCAACGCAACGATGCTGCATGTGTACAAGTCGTCCCCAGGGCGAACTTTGCCGTTCAACACGGGCGTAGGATTGCCGGTGCCCCAGAACATCAGGTTCATCTCCGGGTCGTAGGTGCCGGTCATCCAGACGTTGCCGCCGGTGGTCATCTTCGGTGTGCCCACGGGTGATGTTGCCGTCCATGTCCATTGCGTCGCACCCGTCTCCGGGTCAAGAGCGCGAATGAAGCCCTGCAGATTATCGAAGTCGCCTGATGCTCCCACGACCACGTGGTTGCCGACGATCAGCGGCGACATGGTCGACCACTGTCCTTTTGTTGAATCGGCCACGACCACATCCCAGCAGACCTTGCCCGTCTTCGCATCCAGCGCCAGAGCGTGCGCGTCTGACGACATGTAATAGATCTTGTCCTTCAGGATGGACACACCGCGCTGACCGATGTGGAACGCCTTGTTCGGCGGTGCCGTGTAGTGCCACAGCGTATGACCTGTGCGTGCGTCAATGGCCCAGATGTTGTCCGGCACCGTGAAGTACAACACGCCGTCCACAAGGATGGGCGTCGCTTTGATGCCTTGCATCTGCTGTGTTTGGAAGGTCCAGGCAAGGGATAGGTTTGCAACATTGCCTGGATTGACCTCCGTCAGCGCACTGTGCCGCTGACCGGTATAGTCGCCGTGAAAGCCGGGCCAACTGTCCTTCGCAGGATGCTTTAACATGGCAGCATCAACAGCCTGCGCCCCAGCAGTTAAGGTACTGGCAAAGCCACAGGCACTTAGTACGGCCAACGGAAGATACTTAGTCCACTGCATATTGATCAACCTTGTCGTGCTGTAACCGGCTATTACTTCAACGTCTCTATATAGGCGAACACATTATGGATATCGGCGTCCGTATACTTCGCCATGGCCGCAACGTGTGCGTCAGCGGGCTTATCCACCTTGTATGTAATCGCGGCCGTCGGCCAGGAGTGATACACGCCGAAGGAATCCCGCATACCGATGGTGAACTCGTCCTGGTACTCCAACGGGCCCGCAAAGGTCTGGCCGGTGGACGTCTTGACCGACACCTTAGCCTTGGCATCCGCTGGATACAGCATCTGCTGTTCCAGCTTCAAGCCGGAGTATTTGGTGGCAACACCGGCGAGGTCTCCCGTGGCGGAATGGCACGCGGTACAGCCGCCCGCACCTTCAAAGTACTGCTTACCAGCCGCCGCATTACCTGTTCGCAAATCAGACTCATCAACACCCTTACGCGTGCCTGTCTGCGACATGGCTGCGTCCTGCTGCGAGTGCACAAAGGCGACCAGGGCCATAATCTCAGAGTCGGGTAGTCCGAAGCGCGGCATGCCTTTCTCCGGTCGGCCATTGCGCACAACCGCGCCGATGGCCTCGCCGTTCTTGTCAGATGTCACCAATTTCGATCGCGTAAGGTCGGGGCCGCTCTCACCGCCACCAGCGTCCTTGCCATGACAGAAGGCACAATTCTGCAAGAACAATCCGCCGCCATTTTCAATCTGTTCTTTCGTGAAAGCGGCATGGACCGGCACGGGACCCTGGCTCCCGACAGTGACCTGCGGCCTGGCTGCCTGGGGTCGGGCGCTCTGCGCAGCGATGCGCGTGATAAAAGATGCGGTGGCCAGCAGGGTGCAGCATGTCCCGGCGAGCGCAGCCTTGTAGAGATGTCTCATCACGTAGGGATTCCTGATGGTCCAATGAAGATAAGCAATTTACTGCTTTCAGCGGTTGTGACGCGAATTAGCGTGAACCTAACTGATTATTTTCCGACTGAGACTATAGGTTGCCGCAATCAAGGCTGTCAACGAGTAGCCGAGTCGCGGACGATAATCGACGCAATTGTTAGTCAAACGGTGAGTTCTGGTAAAGGCGAGGAAGGAAGCGTTGGAACCTTAGAAAAACGCGGCCCAGACACACTGCCGGGCCGCATCCGAAGGACTTCTGAACAGACTTAGAAGTTGATGCGCAAGACAAACTCCATGGTGCGTGGATCGGTGGCAGTCGTCACCTGGCCGAAGTTCGATGAACCATAAGTATTTGCAATACCGAAGAAGGAGAGATGGTTCGGCACGTTGAACATCTCAGCCCGGAACTCCGCGCTAATCAATTCGTGAATTGGGATGTTCTTCTGCAGGGCAGCATCCCAGTTGTTGTATAGCGGTCCCTTGATGTCGTCATAGTGCAGGTTGCCATACTGGCCCGCAGCCGGAATGGCAAACGCAGCAGGGTTGAGATACTGCTTGCCCTGGCGAAGATACGGATTGCCAACCAGGTTCACGCGTTGAGCGACGCTCGACGTGGTAACCAGGTTTCCCGCCACTGAAGTTGCACCCGGCTGAACGATGTTGATCGGCAGGCCGTTCGCAATTCTGGTAAGTCCCGAAATCTGCCAGCCTCCCAGCGCAGCCTTGTACCAGGTGCTGCTGTGCAGCCAGAAAGGCAGCGGGTAGACATAGCTGGCCACGAAAATCTTTGGCTGGTTATAATTTGCCGGACCGTAATCAGCGTGCAGGTTATAGCTGTCCTGTGGCTGGTAATTGTAGGCAGATCCGTCTGTAAGTGCTTTTGACCAGGTGTAAGAAACAGTCACGAGTCCGCCCGTCTTGAAGCGTTGCTGTAGGCGGAACTGGAGTGAGTTGTAGTTAGAGATGGCTCCATTGGTGTACTGCAGGATTTCGCCATAGCCGCGGTATGGCCGCAGCGCATTGCGGGCGACACCTGGATTGGCCTGTTCTATGCCGGCCTGGCCCTGGTTGATGTTCTTCAGCCACGTCAGGTTTCCGGAATGGGAACCGACGTAGTTCAGTTCCATCAAGGTTGTGCTGGCCAACTTCTGCTGAATGCCGATGCTGTAGTTCCAGATGCGTGGCGGGTGCAGGTTGGGGTCTTCAGAGTTGCTGATGTTTTGCGGAGCCGACGATGTTCCGCCCGCCGTCAGCGTGTCGACATTGCCTGCGCTGGCAAGCGAGGCAACTGCCGTGAAGGGGACCTGTGACACTGCATTGTAGAGGTAATTGCCTTCCAGCCGTTCGTATGACATGCCGAAGCCCCCGCGCAGAACCGTGTCCTGCCTGCCGGTGACGTCAAAAGCAAAACCCGCGCGCGGAGAAAAGGTGTTGTAAACGGTGTTGACCAATCCCGCCGGCAATCCATGAAATAACGCCTGCACGTTCGGGTTGTTGTACACGGTAGGTGAAACAACCTGCTTGGCTTTGTCGGAGAAGCCTGTGCCGGGCAGCACGATGCCGTTGTAAGGCGCAGGCGCTGCGGTGATTAACCCAGTGGTTGGGCTTACTGTGGCAGCCTTTGTCGAGTCGTAATAAGCGGGGTTGAAGCCGGACGTGTTGTTCGGCCAACTTGAGATGGGCGGCATGTACTGCCAGCGCAGTCCCATGTTCACGGTCAGGCGACGGCTCACAGTCCAGTCATCCTGCAGATACGTTTCCAATTGGAGAAAGCGGGCCTGCACCTGGGGAATGTTGCTGCCCTCGGTATACGTTGTGAAGTTACCCTGGACAAGGTTCGCCAGGCTGGTGAAGGTGAATGCACCATTCAACTGCGGCGGAGCTGTTTGGTTCTTGCGAGCGCGCCAGAAATAACCGCCGGCTTTAAGCGAGTGGTTCCCGAGCACGCGCGAAAAATCATCCTTGAGTGCATAAATGCGCTGAGAATTATCGAACTGCCGGGGCGTAACACCCGGATTACCAAAGTTGGTAATCGATATCTGCGGAATGACTGCAGAGGCGTTGTACAGCGTGGGATACGTAAGGCCGAAATCAGTTCTATTGATCTTGGGGTTGCCGAACTGAGAATTCGCGCGGATGTTGCCGCCCTCATTGATGATGTTGCCAGAATACGAACCCACTGCGA
>CAXUEW010000059.1:4858-10291 GCA_964250115.1 uncultured Terriglobus sp. | reverse complement strand
TATTTACGGTCTTGGAGTTGAAGGTATGAATCCAGTTAACCGAAGATGTGAGACCCGGGATAGTGCGGTCATAAATAACGAAGTTCGTAGGGTTCCCGACGTTCAGTACATTGTCATGGACGAAGTGACCGCTGAACTGGTTCTTTTCGTTCATGTTGTAGTCAACCTTCACCAGGTACTCGGACTGATTATTGTTGCCCAGGCTCAGGTACTGCAAAATCCCAGTGGGATTCGTCGTAGTCAGGATCGTTTGTGCCAGTGCGCGGCCTGTTGCAGTTGTAGGACCGGCAAGCGCTGTCGCCAACTGTGCTGTTGTCGGTACGGTGATGTTAGTCGGTGTAGAAGTACGAAGCCGCTTGAATTCCTGCGCCGCAAAGAAAAACAGCTTGTCGCGGTTCCGATTGAAGTGGCCTGGAATGAAGATCGGTCCGCCAATGGTGTAACCAAAGTCGTTGTACTTTAGAGGAGGCTTTATTGGTACAAGACCGCCCAGCGCCCGGAATTGCACTGCCTGAACCTTATCGTTTCTAAGATACTCGTATACGTTGCCATGAAAGTCGCGACCGCCGCTCTTGATGGCGACAGAAACCGTCGCGCCCGAGGTGCCGCCGTAGCTTGCGTCATACGTGGATGCGACGTTACGGAACTGCTGCAGCGAGTCTGGCGAGATGTTGACGAAGTTGTTACCGCCGCCGCCATTGTCCTTGTTATCGACGCCGTCAATAAAGAAATTGGCCGAATCCGTGCGGATGCCATTCACCGACTGCGAGTTACCATTTACTCCATAAGTTCCGAAGATGGCGAATCCGCTGGCAACCGTCTGCGAAACACCGGGCTGCAGCGTGAGCAACTGGATGTAGTTACGGCCGTTGAGCTGGATTTGAGTAGCTTCGGTGCTGGTAATCACACCGCCGATCTCCGCTGTGTTGGTCTGGATAGTTACGGTCTCTGCCTTGACCTCGACCGACTCACCCTGACTGCCAATGGACAGTTGCACCGGCACAGCAGGCTTGCCGCCCACGTCGACCGCAACATCGGTGATGACGGACTTCTTGAAGCCAGTCATGTTCACCGTGAGGTCGTAGCTACCCACCGGCAGGTTCAGCACGTTGTACAGGCCGTCACCGTTGGTTTGCACGGTGCGGCTCAGACGTGTTGCCTTGTTGACCACCGTGACTTCCGCGTTGGGGACGGCGGCACCCGTTGCATCGGTCACAGCGCCGGTAATCTGCTGACTTTCCGCAGTTTGTCCTGAAGCCATGCCGGTCGCGGCAAACGGCAGGATCAGACAACTTAACACTTCACGCCTCATAAAGCCCCCTGAATGTTGCATGTACAGTCCTGCAATGCTCACAAAATGGTTTGCAGGCTCAGCCCGGACGTGCGGCCTGACGACGCTTACAGAACGTCTGGCATCCGAACTGTGTTGGTTTTGTACGCGGCGCAAACTATATAGGAGGGAAGAGTGTCACTGTCAAGCAGGGACTTGCCCGGAAAGGTGAAGGCTCCCGACGGGCGGGGGTGTTTGCCAACAGTAGAGTGTCCGGCTCGGAAGCCCTGAGCGCTGGCGTGGGAAGCAGTAAGGCCGGACCCGATGAGTCCAGCCACTGGCACAAACCGATGCGAAGAAGTGCAGCGGATTCTCAGCCGCTGCTGCTGGTTAGAAGATGAACTTGCCCACGATTTGCAACTGCCGTGACGAACCCAGATCACCGACCGCAAAGCGCGTCGAGGAGATCACGCCGAAGGTAGAGGAGCCGGCCACCGCACCCGTACCGGGATTGCCGAAGCTGGCGTGATTGAAGATGTCGAAGGCGTCTGCACGCAGTTGGAACTTCAGGCCTTCGACGATGGTTGTGTTCTTCTCAATCGAGAAATCGATGTCTGAGAAGCCCGGCCCCCGCAGGGCGTTGCGGCTCAGGTTGCCGAAGCCCGTAGTTGGGATCTGAAAGGTGCAGTTTGCGGTCGCGGGCGCTGTGCAAACGGACGGGTTGAACCACTGCACCGTGTTTGCCGACGTCCTCGTCTTTGCATACTGCACCGGCTGCAGCAGGTTAGGGTGGAGCACGTTGGCCGTTCCCGTGAAGGTGGAATTGGTCGTGACATTCAGGGGATTACCCGTCTGCCACTGGGCAATGCCCGAGATCTGCCAACCCGCTACCAGCCGGTTGCCCTTGAATGGCAGGCCGTAGATGCTGTGGAACGAGATGCGGTTTGCCGTGTCATAGTCCGAAGGGCCATAGTTCAGGTACGGACGCGTTGCATCCTGCAGCACCGTGCCGCTTAGCGAACCGGTGTCCATTGACTTGGAGTAGTTGTAGTTGAAGTTAAAATTAAGCCCATTGTGAAACGCCTTGCGCAGCGTGAACCACATGGCGTTGTAGTTCGACATGCCGATGGAAGAAACCTGCGTGATGTTGACACCGCTGATGTTCGCACCCGGTGAGATGGGACTGGTGGTCGCAATGCTCTGCAGGGGCCGCACGCCCGCCGCGTTCGGCTGATTGAGATTCAGCGGTGTACGCAGGTGCTTGCCGACTGAGCCGTAGTACCCAATGGAGCTTACGACTCCGAAGGGCAATTCCTGCTGTAGGTTGACGTTGAACGTTTCGGTGTAGGCGTTGCGCAGGTTACGCTGGACGCCGGTGACGCCGATGCCGGCCAGCCCGGCTGACGTGTAAAGGGTGGCAAGCGGGATGGTCGCAGTTGCACTGCTATACGAACGGCGATTGGCAAACGGTGGATTCCCGTTCAGGCCGGAGATCACGTTGGTCTCAGGCTGGTCAGCCATAAAGCCATACGCACCGCGCAGAACGGTCTTGTTGCTGCCGAAAACGTCATAGGCGAAACCGACGCGCGGTTCGAGGTTGTGGTTCTGCTTGTAAGGGCCTTTGCCGTAGCCGTTTGTGCCGACTCGATAGAGTGAGCCGGTGGTAGCGGTAGTCGTGGGGTCGAAGACCACCAACCGATCCGCACCATCGATGGGCGCGCCATTCCACTCATAGCGGAATCCAAGTTCCGCGGTCAGGTTTGGCGTAAGTTTCCACGCGTCCTGCACGAACCCACCCACCGCATTCACGTAGAGGCGATTCGAAGTACGTGTAGGCGTGATGGCAAAGCTGTTGGCGCTCCCTGTCTGGAAGTTGGCAACGCTGTTGAAGCCGATGGTGCCGGTGTCCTGCGAAAAGTTGACGTTCAGGAAGCGGCGGAACTCGCCTCCGAACTTGATGGAGTGCCTGCCCACTGTGTAGGTGGCGGTGTCAGAGAAGATGCCCAGCGTGTCGAAGCGGCCCTGCGGGAAACCGGACGGTCCGCCGAAGTTCAATCCCGGCCCGGTAATGGTGATCTGCGGGATGCCGTTCGCCCCGGAAGTGCCGGTGCCGAGGCCCAGGGTTGTTGGGTCCGTGGTGACGTTCGGGTTGAACGAAATGGCGATGCGGTTGAAGCCGAGCCGGGCCTCGTTGACCAGCCGGGGGCTGAAGACGTGCGTTTCGTTCAGTGTCAAAATCTGCCGCGTGGCAGCGCGATTGTCGCCGAAGCCGGATACGCTGTTGCCCTGCAGCGTGGGTTCGGTGCGCTTGTCCTTTTGCAGGGCATAGAAACCATGCAACGTGTCAGCCGAGCCAAAGGTGTGACTGATGTCGATGGTGCCTTGGTCGGTCTGCACCGGACCGTTCGCGGTGCTCAGGTAGCGTGCGCCGGTGCTGTCGTTGGCCACCGGAATGTACTGCAGCAACTGCCGCGCTACGGGATCGGTCACGCCTGCGCGTTGCGCATTGGTCAGTACGCCGCTGTTGATGGTCAGGCCCTGCGACTGGCGCAATCCTTCATAGCTGGCGAAGAAAAACGTGTGGTCCTTCCAGATGGGGCCGCCGAGGGCCGCGCCAAAGTTGTGCCGCTTCAACGGGGCAATGCGCGTGCCCTTGGGGTTGAAGTAGTTGCGGGCATCCAGCGCCTCATTGCGGAAGTACTCGAAAACTTCGCCGTGGAAGGCGTTTGTGCCGGAGCGGGTGCTCACGTTGACCACGGAGCCGGACGAGCGGCCGTACTCCGCGGAAAAGGTCTGGTTGTTGATCTTGAACTCGGACGTGGTGTTGATCGACGGCTGAAAGGTGATCTGGTTCTGCACCATGTCGTTCAGGTTCACGCCGTTGATCTGGAAGTTGACGGAATCCTCGCGGTTGCCGGCGGTGACAAACGAGTTCGCGCCCAGGCCGCGGCTGGGCGTTGTCAGCGAGCCATTCGCCGGAGCGGTGACGCCGCCAGGCGTTAGCACGGTCAGGTCGAGGAAGTGGCGGCCATTCAGCGGCACCTCCTGCACCGTCTGCCGGTCGATCACCTGGCCCACGGTGATGCTCTCGGAATCGATCAGTGGTGCAGCGCTCTCTACCTGCACCGTTTCGCCAGCCGATGCGGGCGCAAGTGGAATGTCTACGTTCGACTTCGCGTCCACAAGCAGGGTGAATCGCTGCACGGTGTAGGCGGAAAAGCCGGCAGCCGTTACACGAATAGAGTAGTCGCCCGGCGGCAACGACGGCACTATGTACTGCCCCGCGCCATCGCTCTGCAGTGTGCGGTCCACGCCGGTGCCCAGGTTGTGCACGACAACCTGCGCACCCGGCAGCACTGCACCCGTCGGATCCTTGACTGTGCCGGAGATGGTGCCGGTCGACTGCGCAAAGATCAGCGCCGGAACCGAAGAAAGGGCTGCGAGCGCGAGGAACGAGATCCGATGCTTCACTGATGCCTCCTGAAACGAATACGTGGCCGCCATCTGCGAGAGCTGGCAGAACCGCTCGGGTGCAGACGTGGCTTCGGCTCTGGACGAGGTGGGCCCAGACCGCGACAAATGAATAAGAAACTAACGGGAACTGGCCGTACTATAGCAGACATCACGGGCGATGCCGGACGCCTTCCAACGCCAACGCAGCAGGCATCTGCTCCTGAGTAAGGATGGCGTATTTTGTTCAGCGCACAGTCAGTTCTGGCAGGCAGCCGGCATGGTTTCCGGATGGGACTACCTGAGAACGACGAAGCCCTGAGATACATCTCAGGGCTTTCGATCGTAGCGCGTCGCGCTGCTTAGAAGAGCACCTTAAGGCCGAACTGAATCACCCGGGGTTGAAATGTGCTGCTGATGATGCCGCCGCCGGTCGCGGCGGCACCTAAAGTGCCGCTCAGTGCGCCGCTGGGCAGGTACAGGTTGGTGTGATTGATCAGGTTGTAGAACTCCGTCCGGAACTCAATCTTCAACCGGTCCACAGGCGTTGAGAACTTCTTGTTCAACGCCAGGTCCGTCTCGTAGAAGGCGGGGTTGCGCAGGTAATTGCGTACCAGGTTGCCGAAGGGGCTGTTGGTTGCGGGCAGGCTGAAGGCTGCCGGGTTCAGGTACTGCACATAGCCGGTGCCTGGGACGCGAGTGTTGAGGCGTGG
>CAXUEW010000059.1:0-4848 GCA_964250115.1 uncultured Terriglobus sp. | reverse complement strand
GTACCAGGTTGGGGCGGTAGAGGTTAGCGCCTCGAAAGCTGTTGGCAATCGTTGGGGACACCTGATTCGCCACGCCCGGTGAATAGGTGACGTTGAAGGGCGTGCCGGATTGCATGGTGTTGATGATCGAGAGCTGCCAGCCGCCCAGCGCGCTGTCGAGCAAGGCATTTCCCTGTCCAAGGAAGCGGCGGCCCCGGCCCACCGGCAGTTCGTAAATAAAGCTGGTGACGTTACTGATTGGAAGGTTGTAATCCGCCTGTCCATAATCAGCGCGGATGTTATTACCGTCCTGCGGAGCCGGTGTATTGCCTTCAAGCGCTGCGCTCGCCTGATCCAGTGCGTTCGACCACGTAAACGAGTTCAGGAGAGTCAGCCCCGCGACAAAGCGCTGTTCGTAACGCACCTGCAGCGAGTTGTAATTGGACGAGAACTGGTTGAGCGCCGTGGTGATATCTGAGAATTTCGGGAAGGGCCGGTTTGCCTGCGCAAAGCCTACGGCGGGATTCAACTGGTTCGCATTCACAAAGCCTTGCAGCTTTAGGCCGTGATTGCCCACATAGGCGATATCCAGCCGCGTGTTCTTTGCCAGCTCCCGCTGAATGCTCAGGAAGAAGCTCTCGACATAGCTGTCGCGCGTGTTCCGCGGAATGTATGTCGTGTTATCGGTAAGTGGATTGAAAGTGGTTGTAAGTCCCGTGGGAAAACCCTGGTCGGCACTTACATAACATGTGCCTATTTGCGCGACCGTAGGCATACCGGTGCAGCGGTTTGTCGGGGTGGGCCGAAGAATCGAGTTCTGGTTCACAGCGACAAACAGCGCCTGCGGTGCGTTGATTGCAAGGATGTTTCCGGAACCGGCACGCGTGTAGTGCACATAGCTCATGCCAAAGCCGCCGCGAATGGCGGTCTTGGCATCGGGTGCGTAGGCAAAACCGAGGCGTGGTGCAAAATCATTCAGGTCAGGATTGACCAGTGTTTTGCTGTAGATGCTGCTGCCCGGGGTGACCGGCGTGACGTTTGCACTGGCAACCGCACCGGGCGACGTGGTCAGGATGGTCTGCGTTGTGGGATCGAAGTTCGAGATGTACCCATCCTTTTCGGAGTAGGGCGAACCATACTCCCACCGCACGCCGAGGTTCAGGGTAAGGTTCGGCAGCACCTTCCAGTCGTCCTGTGCATACGCGCTGTGCAGCGTTTGACGTAGATGCACTTCGAATTGATTTGCAGCCGAATACACGCTTGTCGTGCCAAATAGAAAGTCAGCCCAGTACGTGTCGGACACCGTCGGGCCGCCTGCGTTGGAGTAACCGCCGCCATAGGTAAATGAACCATAGAGCGGATTGTTGTCACTCACGCCCATCCAGACCTTCTCGTACTCGTAGCCAAACTTCAGCGAGTGCTTGCCCTTGACATAGGTGAAGTTGATCTTGGGATCGAGCAGCGCAGGGTTCTGAAATTGCGGATTTGTGCTCTGGCGGCCGAAGCCGCTGAAGCCGGTGATGGATGTTGTCGGCAGACCCCCTGCCACTGCCGGGTCGGTCGGTAGGCCGGGGATATTGAACGAGGTGCTGCCGATGGACGTGGAGAACTTGCCGGCCTTGGTGCGCGACAGTCCCAGCCGCACATCGACGATCTTGTTTGCGCCAAATAGGCGCGTATGGCCGAGTGCGATCTGCTGGTTCAGCACGCGGATGTTGCCATTGGTCTGCCCATCCAGCGGCAGGGGCAGAGCGGCGGCGTTCAGGCCGTTCTCCTTGCGCTCGCTGATGCGCAGAAACCATGACGCGCTGGGGCTCTGCTGGAAGTCGAAGCGCAGATCGCCCTTATCGGAGTTATCGGTAAACGGCACCTGCACGGCATAGTCGAACTGTGCCAGGCCGGTGGTCGCCAGGCCGCTGGTCGGCAGGCCCGGAACCTGCCGGAAGGCGTTGATGATCTGCCGTGAAAGCGGGTTGATCGCAGCCGTGGGGATGGGCGTATTCGCAGCGTAAACAGTGCCCGTGAGCGGGTTCTTCACCGGCACCACAAGGATGCCGTTCAACTGGTTCAGTGTGGGTAGCGTGAACACGCTGAGCGGCTTCAACACCTGCCGGAAACCCTCGTAATCAAGAAAGAAGAACAGGCGGTTCTTCAGAATGGGCCCGCCGACATTGATGCCGTATTGGTTGCGATTGAAGGTGGGCTTTCTGAACGGCACTACGATGCCCGACGCACCGGTGTTGGTCGGCTTGAAGAAGCCGGTAGCATTCAGTGCTGTGTTGCGAAAGAACTCATACGCTGTGGCATGGAAGGTGTTGGTTCCACCCTGCGAAGCAACGTTGACTGTCGCGCCGGACGAGCGGCCGTACTCCGCACTTTCGTTGTTCGTCACGACTGCGAACTGCGCCACGGAGTCCGGCGGAACCGCGATGATCTGGTTGTCAAAGCCCTGGTTGCTTTCGCCGTACGCATTGTTGTCCATGCCATCCAGCAGAAAGTTGTTGAACATGCTGCGCTGGCCGTTGACGTTGTACGAACCGGCCCGCGCCAGCGAGTTGATGGAACTGGTCGTCGCCGCAGTGGGTGCCTGCCGCGACCCGGTGACAAGTCCCAGCAGATCGCTGTAGTTGCGCGTGACCAGCGGAAAGGCTTCGGACTGGTAGTTGGTAATGGTCTGGCTGCGCTGGCTGTCTTCCGTTTCCACCTGCAGGGATACGTCGCTGACCTCGACCGTTGTCGTCTCGCCACCGACTTTCAGTGTCAGGTCGATGCGCTGGCGTCCACCCACCGCAACCGCGATGTTCTGCGCCACGGAACTGGAAAATCCCGGGGAGCTTGCTGCGATGGAATACACGCCCACGCGCAATTGCGGCGCGTCGTAGTTGCCGGAACTGTCGGTCTTGCCATCGGTCTTCACGCCCGTCTCGGTATTGGTGATGACCAGCGTCGCGGAGGCAATGGGCGCGCCGGAGGCATCGCGAACCGTGCCGACAATGCTGCCATTGTCATACTGGGCGTGCAGCGTGGACGAAAGGCAGACCAACGGCAACACCGACACGAACGCGCGCGAGAGAACAGACATGGATTTAGGCATTTGGCCGCACCATACTGGATCCAACCACGCAGTTTTGTAAACAATCGATTAAGCGGCAGTGAACGGATGCGTTTGGGCTGGGACTGAGGAGGCAGTTGCACGAAGCAGACGTATGCAGGTAGTCTTTCGCACGATCTTACTTCGAGGCTGAAACTAAGTGCCTGTTATCGGCAGCAGTGAGTTCTGATTACCGATACCGGAACGCGCGTGATCCTGGAATGGAGATTGGTTGAGCAGCCTGGAATTGAGCGGCAAATGCGCCGTGGTGATCGGCGGCACGTCGGGCATCGGCAAGGCACTCGCACTTGGGCTTGCTGAGGCAGGTGCCGATGTCGTGGGCTCGTCGCGCTCCGCTGAGGGTACGGCAGCCATCGCGGCTGAGATCGAAGCAATGGGCCGCCGCACGCTCGCGCAAACGTCAGACGTGCAAGACCGTGCCTCGCTGCAACGCCTGTGCGACGCTGTGCTGGAGTGCTTTGGATCCGTCGACATCCTGGTGAACTGCGCCGGCCGAACCCAGCGTGTTCCAACACTGGACTGCACTGAGGAGTCATGGAACAGCATTCTTGACACCAATCTGACCGGCACGCTGCGGGCCTGCCAGATCTTTGGCCGTCACATGGTGCAGCGCGGCCGCGGCCGCATCATCAACATTGCATCGCTCTCAACTTATGTTGCCTTCCAGGAGGTCGCGCCCTACGGTTGCAGCAAGGCTGCGGTGGGCGCGCTGACGCAGTCGCTTGCTGTGGAGTGGGCCAGGCATGGCGTGCTGGTCAACGCCATTGCGCCGGGTATCTTCCCAACTGCGCTGAACAGTGCACTGCTGGATTCGCCGCGGGGCAAGGAACTGCTGCTGCGCACGCCCATGGCTCGCTTTGGAACCGCTTCTGAACTCGTCTCCACTGCGGTTTATCTTGCGAGCGACCGCACATCGTTCACCACAGGCCAGATCATCGCGGTGGATGGTGGGTTCCTCGCAAGCGGAGTGAATCAATAAGCACATGCGAGTCTGATGAAATGAATGGTAAGGATCCAGGATGAAGATCACCAGCGCACGACTTATCATCTGCTCGCCTGATCGTAACTTTGTCACGCTACGCATCGAAACCGATGAGGGTATCTATGGTCTGGGCGATGCTACGCTGAACGGCCGCGAACTGGCGGTCGCTACGTACCTTTCAGAACACGTGATCCCGTGCCTGATTGGGCGTGATCCGTTCCAGACCGAGGACATCTGGCAGTACCTCTATCGCGGTGCTTACTGGCGTCGCGGCCCGGTGACCATGGCGGCGATCGGTGCGGTGGACATGGCGCTGTGGGACA
Source organism: uncultured Terriglobus sp. (assembly GCA_964250115.1). Classification (GTDB taxonomy): domain Bacteria; phylum Acidobacteriota; class Terriglobia; order Terriglobales; family Acidobacteriaceae; genus Terriglobus. The sequence continues at coordinate 452 of CAXUEW010000059.1, read as the reverse complement.
TCAAGGGCAAGGCCCTGAACACACCCGTATACAACCTGCTGGGTGGTGCCAGCCGACAGGGCTGCATGGTCTACACCCACGCCAACGGCGCAGACATTGCCGAAGCCATCGACTCTGTCCAACAGCACATGGCGGAAGGCTACCTGGCCGTACGCGCACAGGCCGGTGTTCCCGGTGTCGCATCCAGCTACGGCGTGCCGAAGGGCGGCAAGCCTTACGAACCAGCCGAACGCGGCCTGCCGCCGGAGAGCCTTTGGTCCAGCGAGAAGTACCTGCGCTTTGCGCCGCGGCTGTTTGAAGCCGTACGCGTTGCGGTGGGTGAAAATGTGCACCTGCTGCACGATGTGCATCATCGGTTGACCCCAATTCAAGCCGCTCGGCTGGGAAAGTCATTGGAACCATACGATCTGTTCTGGATGGAAGATCCAGTGCCCGCGGAACTGCAGGAGGGC
>CAXUEW010000058.1:10679-14716 GCA_964250115.1 uncultured Terriglobus sp. | reverse complement strand
GGGTCGTGGAGCCATTCGCCCCGGCGGACATAAATACATCTTTGTTTATCCGTTCTGGAAGACACGACCCTGGTACCTGCTCTCGATGGCGGAACGCAAGAGGCTGATGGATGAGCACATCCGCATCGGCCTCGCCTTCCCCCGCGTCAAGCTCAACACGACGTACTCGTTCGGCATCGATGACCAGGAGTTTGTGGTGGCCTTCGAGACCAACTTCCCCGAAGACTTCGTGGACTTGGTACAGCAGCTGCGCGAAACCGAAATTTCCCTGTACACGCTGAAGGACTTCCCCATCTTCTCGTGCGTTCGCCTGCAGCCGCAGGAGATGCTGGATCGGCTGGGCTGATGGCCGGAACGAAGGGAGCAAAGACAGTCGCCGTAGCCAGCAAGAAGGCTGCGGCGAAGTCGTCTGCAGCAGTCGCCAAGGCAGTGCGTGCGCGACAGATCGCTGCCAGTGAACCGACGTCTGCAAAGCGCTCCACAGGCAAGACGAAAAAGCCGCTCGCGCCGGACCGAATCGCCGCAATCCTTGACGCGCTGCAGAAGACCTACCCGGACGCTGTCTGCGCGCTGCATCACACCAACGCCTGGGAGCTGACGGTCGCCACCATCCTGTCCGCGCAGTGCACCGATGCGCGCGTCAACATGGTGACACCTGCGCTCTTTCACGAGTTCCCCACGCCCAAGACTATGGCTAGCGCTACGCCTGAAGAGATTCAGCCCATCATCGGCTCGCTCAGCTTCTTTCGACAGAAATCCAAGTCGCTCGTTGGAGCGGCAAAGATCGTTGTGTACGAGTTCGGCGGCGAAATACCCCAGACCATGGACGAGATGCTGCGCATTCCCGGTGCCGCGCGCAAGACGAGCAATGTGGTGCTCGGTTCGTGGTATCGCATCGCCTCTGGAGTCGTCGTAGACACGCACGTCCTGCGCCTGTCTCGCAGGCTGGAATTAACTACAAACGAAGACCCCGTCAAGGTCGAGCGCGACCTGATGGCCATCATCCCGCAGGATCGCTGGATCGACTTCGCACATCAACTGATCCATCATGGACGGCAGATCTGCGAGGCTCGAAAGCCAAAATGCGTGGACTGCTCGTTGGAGACACTTTGTAACTCAAGCGATAAGACGTGGAGTTCGCACTAGGCACGTTCGCGTAACTTGATCAACTGCAAGCTGCGGCGTGACTGGCGCTTACTCGCCGCCATAGCGAATGGGAAGGTCCATGCCCACTGATGCGGGCGCAGTCTCCCTAAAACCGAACTTTGCATACAGATGCCTTGCTGGACCATCCGCCAGAAGATTCACATGAGCTCCAGGCGGCGCGACCTGTGCCAGGTAATCCACAAGGTGGCCTACGATGACCTGACCCAATCCTCTGCGCTGATGGCCAGGATGGACGGCGATGTCATTCAGTTGAAAAGTCAGTCCACCGTCTCCTACGATCCGGCCCATACCCACAAGCTCACCTTCGTGCCGGATGCACACGGCGAAAAGTGTGTTCGGCAGACCAAGCACAGCGCCTCGCGCACTTTTCTCCGTCATACCTGCAAGCACACGCAGGCGGCGGTATTCGTCCGGCGATGGTGTCTCGAGGAACAGTTTGTAGGGTTTGGGGAGCATTTGACGCCAGTGTAACGTCTTGTCATCTTGTCATCGGCAGTCCGGTAGAGCTGATCAATGCGTCATCGCGTACAGAACGTAGTTGACGCCAATCTTGGTACCAAGCGTCGAGTACTTCACCGGATAGCGAGATTCATCCAGGAACTCCCACGAATCACCTAAATCGGAATTCAGCGAAAACGCCACCATAATACGGCCCTTATCGTCATAGATACCCTTCCAGTGCGCAACATAGCCGTCCTTCTTGTGGCCGTTGTTGAGGTGTTCGGCACCCGGCACCTGAAAACGGTCGTTCAGGTCGAAAAGCATGTGAAAGATGGGGTCGCTGTCGGGAATGTCCACCAGTTCTCGTTCCGGAAACACCATCTTCATGGTGCGTTCGAAGAAGGCCTGCTCCTGTGAACCATGGCAGTCATCGGCCATGAAGAAGCCGCCACGCAGAAGGTAGTCACGCAGTTTGTTCGCTTCCTTTTGCGTAAGACCCCACTCACCGACTTGCACGGCGTACAGCCAAGGCCAGTTATAGATTTCGTCGCCATCGTCAAGGCTCACCGACTGCTCCACGGAACGTGCGTCGGTGCGTGTCAATCGCCGTACAGCATTCGCCAGCGCACGGTCAGCGCGTGGATAGTCCTGCGTCCAGAGGGAAAGACCCTCCTGCCAGGGGCCGTCAAAACGCCCGGCATAGCCGTCCAGGGGTCCCGGCGGGAACATCAGCCTTGCGAACGTCCATTCACCCTGGCGCTGCCAGTCTGCCGGCAGTGGAAAGCGCCCGCCATATTCAACGGACGGATATTCTCGAAAAGCACGTTGTGCGTAGACGGCTCCGATGAGAACGGCAGCAAGCACGGCCACAATCGCTGTTCTCGTCGCACGCACCATCCACGCTCCAATGCGTTAGACGGCGAAGGTCATCGCGAAGTCGCCGCAGCACACTACGCACACGGCACGACACGATAAAAGAGGCAGCAACGCTGCCCCTTTCGTATTGCAAAGATTGATCCGATTACAAGCCGGGTGCAGGAACGATGCCATCCTGTGGCGGTGGGGGCATGTTCCCAGGCTGGTGAGGGCCACCAGGACCGCGACGGCCAAACGCACGTTGAGGAGCCTGCTGTACCGCGAAACCCGTAGGTACTTTGAACAGCGCGGCATCTGGTTCCGACTTCGAAAGCGTAGTAGCTGCCATCGTTCGCGTACCGTGGAATGGATCGACATCGGTGCGGCTGACTTCGATCTTCAGATCGGGTGAAAACCATTCCTCATGCGTCGAAACCAGTGGCGCGGCATTGCCCATCTCACCCGCAGGAATTGTCCGCGTTGTGCGTTTACCGGTAGCGACGACACCGCTGATCGTCTGTGAGCCTAAATCGACCTTCGCCACATTCTTGTCTGCGTGCGGACCATGTGGGTGGCCTGCATCTCCCGGACGAACTCCGGCACTACCCGGACCAACGGGTGGCTCACCGCCCATCGCACCTGGAAACTGGCGGTGCGTTGCACCCGCCGGCAGTTGTGGAATGGCATGGACTACGGCTACCTTCTGCTCCGTACGCAGCTGCGTCACAGTGTGCGCAACCGGATCGACGATGACGACCATGGTGTGCGGTGTGGCTGAAGCTGCGGCACCGCCACGCGCGGGCAGCGTGACCTCTTCGCGGGTGCGGCCCAGCGAATCGCGAGAGGCGATGCGCATGCTGCTGTGATTCAGCACGCTGCCATCCTGCAGCTTTTCTGTCGAGGTGGTCGTAAAGGTCGCCGAATAAGGCGCATTCGTCACCGGCGTCCGCATGGAACCCATCAGGCCCATGGGACCATGGTCCATCCCGCCACCGGGACCACCTTGTGAAAACGCCGGAATGGCAGCGAACAGGACGGAGACAGAGAGCAGACGCTTCAACATCAGAGACACCTCAGAATACTTACTTCGCCCAATCAGACGGGTGTTTAGCTAAAAAGTGGCGGTCGCAGCCATCTTTTATCGATTTTTCTATTGCTCAAGAGCAGCCAGGGTCCTCAACATACCCACGTTGCGCAGGATGTCTCCCGGATCGTCCACCGGAGTCTCTGCAATGAAAGCAGCCTGCTGAAAGCGTGCATCCCCCAGGAGACGGCGAAAGGCCGCCGCGCCGATGGTCCCCTCGCCGATGTGCTCGTGCCGGTCTAGTTTGCTGCCCAGCGGCGCTTTGGCATCGTTGCAGTGCCAAACCCGCACGCGTTCCGTGCCGATGCTATCCGCAATCTCTCCCAGCGTCTGTTCATAGCCTTGGCTGGAGACAAGATCGTAGCCCGCAACGTGCATGTGGCAGGTGTCCAGGCAAACGTCGACAAGTACGCAATGGTCCAGCAGATGCAGCAGGTCGGCCACCTGTTCGAGCGTGCCGCCCATGGAGAACTCGCTGCCTGCGGTGTTC
>CAXUEW010000058.1:994-10669 GCA_964250115.1 uncultured Terriglobus sp. | reverse complement strand
TCTCGATCAAAATGCGCAATGGCGAGTCGTGGCAGCCAAGTCCATCCACTGCGCGCTCGATGTTGTCGGCTGCGTGTTGCAGTGCTTCTGTGCGCGTCAGGCCCCTCCACGATCCGGGATGAAACACCAGGTACTCTGCTCCCAGAGCAAGGGCTCGCTCCACTTCGCCACGGAAGGCGGCGGTCGAATTTTGCCGCACAGTCTCCGACTGCGAGCACAGGTTGATCAGGTACGAAGCATGAATTGTCAGCGGCCAGATGCCATGCTGTTCGCGCAAATCTCGCATCTTCTGCGCGTCTTCGGCCTTGACGGCGTTCGGCTTCCACTGCCGCAGCGATGAGGAGAATATCTGGAAGCAGTTCGCACCGCAGTCCACTGCCCGCTGCACTGCGGTCCACGTGCCGCCGCTGGTCGAAAGATGTATACCGATGCGCCGTGCTGCCGAGACTGCCTTCATCATTCCGATGGTAGCGGACCTGAGCGCATGCGACACTAGGTGCGTTCCGACGACTTGAACTCCTGCTGCGTGAAAGGTGCATAAGGGTTATGGCTGCACAGTCGTACAAGAACCACACTCGATTCGATCCGAAGTTTCACTTCTTCCTGATACCGCTATGCCTCGTCTGTTTTGTTGCTTCGATTTTTCATGTAGTACATGCGGCTACCCCACCAAACATGCTGTTGGTGCCGGTCACGTTCGGCTTGCTGCTGCTTGCGTTTACAGCACGCATGTACACCATTCAGAACCAGAACCGGATCATTCGCTTGGAGGAATCTATACGCTTTCGCCTGCTGGGGGTGGATCCCGCTGGAATCACCATGCAGCAATTCATCGCGCTGCGGTTTGCGTCGGATGCTGAGGTGCCGTCACTTGCTGCACGCGCTGTCCACGAGCACCTGGAACCAAAGCAGATCAAGGAAGCCATCGTAAACTGGCGACCAGATGTAGATAGGGTCTAATAGGTATTCAAGAAGGCGTAAACAAAGAAGCCAGCCGAATGGCTGGCTTCTCACAAGCTGATCACAGTCGGTTAGTAAACATCCAATTGGTACCGCTTCGTCTTCTTCAGATCGTTCAGGTATTCTCCCGCGTGTTCCGGGCTGCAATCTTTGCCATTGGCAATCGTATCCAGCAGTGTCTGCTCGACATCCTTTGCCATGCGACTGGCGTCACCACAGACGTAGAAGTACGCACCACGCTCAAGCCAACTCCAGAGTTCCGCACTATGCTCCCTCATGCGGTCCTGCACATAGATCTTCTTATGTTGGTCGCGTGAAAAGGCCGTATCCAACCGCGTCAATGTACCGTCTGCTTGCATTGCGTGGAACTCATCGCGATACAGGAAGTCCGATGCCTGCCGCTGCTCGCCGAAGAATAGCCAGTTATCGCCGGTATGGCCGTGTGCCTGACGATGTTCCAGGAAAGCACGAAAAGGCGCGACACCGGTACCCGGGCCGACCATGATGACCGGCGTTGAAGAATCTTCAGGCAGGCGGAAGTTCGCATTTGCGTGCAGGAAAATGGGCATGCTGGAACCTTCATCCGCGCGCTCACCAAGGTGCCCGCTGCACAGACCCTGCCGGTCGCGCTTGTGGGTGTGGTATCGCACTACGCGCACCGTGGTGTGCACGGTATCTGCGTGCTTCGCTTGCGAACTGGCGATGGAATACATGCGCGGCGTAAGGCGCTGCAGCACGGTAAAAAGCTGCTGGGGATCGGTAATGCCGCCGGGATGTTCGGTGATCAGGTCGATGAACTCACGGCCCCAGACGTACTCCTCGGCCTTGGACTTGTTGTCCTGCCCGGCGAGTCCTTTCAGGAAATCAAGTCCGGGTGTGCCCTCGGGCGCGATCTTTGCATAGCTATTGACTGAACCGCGCGTCAGCTTGCCGATGTGCAGTTTGGTGCGCAGCGCGTCATCCAGCGTCGTAGGCTTCTTGAAGAAGTCGAGCACCTGTTCATCGCCCTTGAAGCCGAGCGCCTTCCGCACGGCTTCGACTTCGCTCTCGCGGTTCGTGGGCAGGATGCCCACGGCATCGCCCGGCGTGTAGGCCATACCTTCTTCCAGCGACAGTTCGATGTGCCTGGTCTCTTTTTCTGAATCCTTATCGGTCAGAACATAGTTGACCAGCATGGTGGACGTGTAGGGGCTATTGCGTGTGTATTTCTGGGTCTCAGTGCTCATTGATTTCGTTTAATCCGTAAGTCTTAAGCGTAGCATGCAGCGGCTCCGGCGCCCCCCCTCGGAGATGAGTGCCATTGCCGCGCAGCCACTTACCTGCCTCAGTCGCGCGTCAGGGGCGACACCCTTAGCACCGGTTCGTCCTTCAGCAGTCCAAGTCGCGATGAGCAGAAGTGCTCGAAACGTATGCCAAAGGTGTGGTGATTTTCCTGCCACACCATGCGGAAACGCGGACTGCGAGCCCAGTTCATAAAAAGCATCGCCCAGCCACGGTGATCGGGGTGCTCCCAGAAGTCATCCAGCCGAAGGTCGATGAAGATGTTCTCCATAAGCTGTAACAGCTCCAGACCAATGCAGGTGATATCTGCGTTGACCACAGCGCCACTTGGAGCAGCATGCCCCATGAGTTCCATCAGGAATCCGTCCCGTTGCATCTGCAGCGGGTGTTGCTCGCGGAAGTGCTGCCATATGCGCTCCAGCGCGCGCGTGTGTTGCAAGAAGTTATCCGTGGTACTTGCGGCGGGCGTCATGGTGTCCATCAGCCGTTCAGCAATGCGGATCAAGGATTCTCGAGACGCCGCACTGCGCAACGCGTTTCGGACAATGTGCTGTCCCAGCCTGCGGTAGCTCTCGAACTGCTCTTCCTTGAAAAACTGGTCCGCCGTTGTTTCATGCGGAAAAGTAGGGTGGGCTGTTAGATACTGTGTCACCGTCGCGTCTTCATCACCGGTGATGGAAGCCTTGATGTAGATGATGCGTCCGACACTGCCATTGCTGTAACGAATCATGCCAACGGCGCTGTGTGTGCGGCTCAGCCCATTGTCGCCTCGCCGCAGCGAAGCCAGGTCCAGATCGATGACGGCACCGAAATCCGTGTAGCAAAGCCGGATCGCGTTTGCCAGGCCGGTGAACGTCATCGTCTCGTCGCATTCCGCATCACAGGCGATGATGAGTTGACTACGCCGCCGCACCAGTTCGTAGATCCCTAGGTTCTCGAAATGGCCGCCGTCCGTCACGTTCACATAGGCGCGCCGCTCGCTGGCCAGCCCCAGCAACTCGGCTCCCAGGTACAGCAAGCCGAGCGAACCGTCACGACCGCTGCTGGGTTCGCGGGGATTACGAAACCACCAACCCAGGCGTACGTTGAACAGGGTCATCAGCAGCGCGACGAGCGGTGCCGTGTTGTAGCCCATGTTCGGGCTTGCCGCAGCACCGGAGACTGCTACAGCCTGTCCGAGCGAGATTCCTCCAGCAAAGGTAGTGGTACTGCGATAACCGACATGCTCGCGTGCAGACCCGCAATGCAGCGGCGTCATGGTGAACGAAGCACTGTGCCGTGTATGCAGCGCGAGGTCCGAACTGCCGGAAAGGTTCATGGAACAGTTCACGATCGGGAACGGTCCGCGAAATCCCTTGTGCGCAAGTTCATCCAGCCTGAGATCGTCATTGAAGTCGAAGTTGGTAAAGGGTTGAAGCTTCCTCTTGCCAGGTTCCCACCTCGTAGCACCCAGGTAGCAACGAACCAGGCGGTTCTTGTACAACTCGCTCAGTCCAAACACATTGAGATCGAAACGCCACGTGAAGAGGATGCCGCAGAACAAAAGTACGATGAGCGTTACCAATAACAGACCGGTGTGAGCCAGGTTTGCAAAGTACAAAACGCCTTGAATCTGGCCCGTGCTGTTATATGCCCTGAGGAAAAGGAACAGCAGTTCCGCCGCACCCATTGCCGCACCGACCAGGAACACCGTGCCGCCCACATTGGCCAGCATCTGCAGCGATGGTGTACGGGTCGTTCCATCCCCCGTGGTGCGGCTGCTCTTACCTGCAAGCAGGCCTCCCAGGGTCGTCGCGACCCAGCTTGCTACCGCTCCATAGGAAGCATGGTGGTGATGGTGTAACCAGTGAATCAGCCAGGGACCGCCAAACACAAGGGCGGGCAGCGCCATGCCAAGACCAGCCGAGGCTAATATCCAGGCTCCGTAACGTGTCCACCACTCGCGCTGTGCTGCATCACAGGCGCGGCCACCCAGCCCAATGAGTAGAAATATTGCAAACGCATACGTCAAAAGTACAAGCGTAGGCACCACTGTAGCGACGGCAAACCACGAGCGAACGTCGTAGTTGCTGACGTGCCAAAGCTTTCGGCAGCCGTACACAATCGCGCAAAGGCAAAGATGCACGACGATGGTCGAGAACAGCGCAATCCCAAGCCCGGCAAAAGTACGGCGCGTCGTGTGTTCCGGCACCGCGGTAGCGGATTGCTCCAAAGAGACGCGAGTGACGATCAGCAGCCCGGCAAAGGTCAGGCTGAGCAACAGAAGCCACTCCCAATCAAGCAGCAGAGTCTTAAAGATCATGGAGTAGTCGAAATTACCGCTGCTATGGGATGAAGCCCACGTGCCGAGCTTTGTGGTGGAGAGGCTCGCAATCCATGTGCTAATCCTTGCAGGGCAAAGGCGGGCAAACCACTTGCCTGACGGCGAGCATTGCCAAAGCGGTGCAATCTGATTTGCTCTCGCGATTGCGAAAACCCTTGCAGCCAGCATGGCCGACGCAAGCCATGCTGGCAGCACGGCGGATAGCAGGACCATGCCGCGCGTCGACCAAGCTGGAGCATTCAGCAGGTTTTTTCTGAGCGAAAACACCACAAGGCCGGTTAAGGCAAACAGGCAAAGGCCCGCAAAGAAACTTGGTGAGTCGATCAGAAACTGAAAGAACCGGCGGCTAAGATAAACACCCGTAAACAGCACCAGCATCCACGTGAGCGCCGTCAATTGAATCAGCAGCGTATTGCGCAGCCAAAGCGCACCCAGACTCCAGGTGTCCATGCTTAAAATGCCGGTGCGTGGCGCCAGGTAATTGGAATACTGCCTTAGGTGGCCGATGGACTTTTCCCACGGTGTAAGCCGTCCCAACCAGTAATTGGACCGCTTGACATTGGCCATCAGCCACGATCCGGTGAAGCCCCCGCCTGACACGGTGGAAATGTAATCGACCTGCCGTAGAAGGTCCAGCTCCTGCAACCCCTGCAACACGCCAAGGTTGAAGGTTGCACTCCGTATGCCGCCGCCAGACATGGCAATGCCGATCAGGTCAGACACGGCGTTGGGTGTGCGAAGACGTTCGCTCCAGAACTCTGGCGGCCCGTCATCGTGGTCTTCGGGCACCGTGTTTTCCGGCGGATTTTCAGAAGCTGATGATGAAATCAGCTGATGATCGTTCACGTCTGCCGTAGCCTGGGCCTTGGCGATGTTCGGGTTTCCACCATACCTTCGGTAAGTCCGCTGGCGATTGACTTCGTCCAGCTCCGCGTCATAGACCTCACGCCAGCCTCTTGGAAGCGTTCTGTCCACAGGTTTGCTGTGCATCGTACGGCGTACGAGCTGAACACACTTACCGGCGAGCTTGGCCAGATAATCGATCGGCGTCTCGACAGGGGGCTTAGGCTCTGCTAACTGCGATTGGTGAAGTTCTGCCAACTCGGACGCGTTCTGCACCAGATCACAGCACGCGCCGAAAACCTGGCGCAAAATCTCTTCGGTGCCTTGCATGTCTTGCTGCGTCTTGGTGTCTCCCTTCTGACCGGCGCGAAATCGCAGCAGCCCCAGCCAGGATACCCTTCTACCCATCACCTTTGCTTCTGAAGTCACTTCTGTTCGCAGCAGCCCGGAGATCCAGTAAAGATCGCCCAAGGCTACACGAGCCACGACAGGATGATCACAACCCCATCCTCGGTCAGGACGGGGTGGAAGAGGATCCGTCAGTTTATCCATTCTGCCGGCAAGGTAAAGATAGTACTTGGCCTGCCGATCGGCCCAGATCGCCAGACCTTTGGCGATCTGTTCCAGCGCACAACCCACCGGCCCTTCCAGATCGGGCCGGAGACCGCGAATCCAAAGTTCCAGGGTTTCGCTTAGATTGCTGCCAGACAGGAGGAACTCAAGCCGTTGTCGCACGCTACCGTCAAGAAAGCTGAGCGCGACCCTTACGTTTCTCTCATCCTTTTGACCGGGGTATACCCGGGCTGCCGCACCCGCGCATTCTGCAACAAGCAGTGGCGGCGTCTCCAGCCACCATGGCAGACGGTTGATACTCCGTCCCTGATCGTCTTTCCTAACCGTTTCTGGCGAGATCCACCTGGTCAGTAGAAAACGAACGCCGAAGTAGAGGTAAGCCTCCAGGTAGCGGCAAAACGAGTCCGAAACAATCAACTTCCGCAGGTCGGCCAGTCGTGGCAGCGCATCTGACGGTTCCATCCGTTGCGACGTGTTCCGCACATCGCACTGCAGGGCAATTTCAAACTGGATGAGGACTTCAAGAGCCGCGTCTAATCGTGTCCGCTGAGCGTACACGCTGTGTTTTCCTGCGTACTCATCCTTTTGCTTTGGCCGCCGGGTGTCCACGTCTTCATGGGGGCGGAGGATACTTCTTCGCAGCGATTCATCAGTGTTCGCAAGCTCCGTGAAGATGTCCCACAAGCCGTTGTATTCAGGTGCTTCGTACCAAGGTGCGTTCCGGCCCATGCGAAGAACTTCCTTTCGATTCCTTCGATACGCACCAAAGGCTCCCGTGTGTCACGGCTCACAAACGTGACGGGCCATGCCGGATACAGCTCGTTGCACACGCAAAGGCTTCAGAAAGAAGCAAACTTAGAGATGCCTATGGCGAGTTGCAGCCAAGGTAAGCTGGCACGCGTACGGCGTCAAGAAAAAATCCCTGCGGGCAGCCCTGCCATGGTGGGGTCGTCTTTCTCTTCCAGTCGCAGACGCTCTGTTCTATCGTCGTCCGCGTACATGTTGCGGACTCACAGCGGCCTTCATGTGGTTCGGGACGCGCTTTGTCGATGACGCGTGAGGTGATGACTTGCCTGTACGTTTTGCAGTAGGCCGCGAACTCGTGACATGCTTAGCCGGCTGTGCGCGGTTCGCTTTCACAGCAGCGGAGCGCCCTCGAACTACTTGATTGCGGCGCTTGCCTGTGGCCTCGCGAAGCTCGTCAGCGGTACGCTCCCGCTCAGGATCATCCGGATTCACCGGCACCGGCGGCAGGTTCACCATGGTCAGCAGCAGGTCATTTACCTCGCGGAACATGTTGGCACCGCCACGTCCGCGCCCATCCGTACGAGCAATGAAAATACCCGCGTGACGTGCGGGATTCAACGCGATGTATGTCTGAAAACCCGCACCGCCACCCGTCTTCTCCACGATGCGCGATTCGCCGTAGAGCTTGTTGATCTCGATCCAGCCGATCCCAATACCGTCCGGCACGCCCGCGTGCCCGAGACCCTGCACGCTGCGTAGATTTTCAGGGTCAAGGTACATGCCGGTGGACCAGCCGTTCTGGTGTACAGGAACGCCCGGCAGGTACAGCAGGTACTTCAAAAAGCGAACCATGTCGTTCGCTGTCGAGTACATGCCGCCTGAACCCGCAGCGGCCTGCGTGTCAGTGCATTGGGAAGGTTCGCGCGGTCCTGCAAGCAGGCGGCTGCACTGCTCGGCGGTGGGCGTCAACGTGGTGTCAACCATTGCCAGCGGCTGCGATGTTTTGTCATGAAAAAGCTGCGCGTAAGGCTTACCGGCTGCGGTACTCAGCGCATCTGCCAACAGATCAAAACCAATGTTCGAATAGTGCGCCGCATCGCCTGGGGACGTGCGCAGCCGGAAACGCGGCAACCATTGCCAGCGAAAAGCGTAATCGGGAAAAGTGAAGTGCGCTGCGCCGGGTGGAGGATAGGCAATTTCCCGCGGCATTCCGGCTGTATGGGTTGCCAAATCACCCAGGTTCACAGGCCTTCGCACAGGACCACGCTCCGTCAACGTGGTGACTGTAACTCCGTTGGGCGCGAACTTCTGCAACGGATCGTCGAACGACACCTTCTTCTCGGCTACCAGTTTGGCCAGCAGGTCGGTGGCAAGGATCTTCGAAAGCGAACACAGGCGTACCAGTGAGTTCGCTTGTGGCACCTGGTCTGAACCCGGTGCCACGCGCCCGTAACCGTTAGTCCAAACTTCACCGTCACGCACAATGGCCACGACCATCCCCATGGAGGCCGTCCGCTGGAAGATCTTCTGTATTAGAGCGTCCGCAGTGTCCAGCGGCGGCCTTGTCTGTGCAAAGCTGCTTGCACTTATGCAAAGCAAGCAAGCTAGAGGTGCAATCCATCGAAAACGTGACAACCAGACTCCTGCAGTGGCGCGGCAGCGGCCACATTTCTAACCTAAGGCAGAGGATCGGCCTCATCATTGGGCAGCGCGGCGATTGACGAACCACAGGAGGAACCTGCAACAGAAAGACGCGCCGCATGGGCGCGCCTTCGTGGATCAAGCGACCTGTTTAGAAGCGAATTCCAGCCGTTATCGGGACATACTCAGTGTTGCGGCGGTTGAAAGGAAAGAAGTCGGCGTTGTTATTGCTGCTGATCTTCAGCCAGTTGTAGCGGGCTTCCACGAACAACCGCTCACTGGAAAACTCTCCCAGTTTGTACGTCAACCCAAATCCACCGTTGAAGCCGAACGCATTCGCGCTGTAGCTGTCGAATGTCTGCGGCGTAATGTAGCTGTAGTAATACGAGTTGATCTGAACCGGCAAGGTAAAGTTCGTCACCTTGTGGTAGTAACCGACGCCACCTGTAACATAGGCACCCAACTTGCTGCCGCGCTCTGCCCCGGCAAAGTTCACAATCGGATTCACCGTCAATGCAATCACGTGCGCATTGCCATCCAGTCCGGCCAGTTGGTTCGCGGTCGCACCGGCGTAGGTGACGTAGTTGGCGTACTGATAATTTAGAGACCCCGTGGTGAGAGCCATACGATCGAAGTGGAACTCGCCAAGCACACCAAACATTTTGTTGAAGTTGATACCCGCTCCAGCCGTGATGGTGTAGCTGGGCGTGTAGTACTTCCCGGTGTTCCCCACGGGCAGATTCAGACCGGCACCGGCTACAAACGCAATCTTGCTTGAGCCGTCGGCATTGTGCATCCGATCCTGGTAACGGGACCGGCCATAGGAGCGGCGCCGACCTGGAGGCGGCTGTCCTCCACCGTCTGCAAGGCTATCGCGTTCCGCATCCAGCGCAGAAGACGGGTCGCCCGTCACGATCGCTTCTGAACTGGTGCTGAGACCCTCAGGCTGGTAGCGGAAGTCTCGAATCGGGTCTGTGACTGCCGAACCTGTAACAAAGATGGACGAGGTGCCCAGTGCCGTGCCATTGCTGGCGGGGCCTGCCGCATGAAGCAGGGGCGTAAGCGCTATTGCCGGCAGCATAAAGCAGGTTCGCGCGATCGAGATCCTGAAACAAAAAAGCATAAACGTAAAAGCTCCTATGCGAACAGTTGCAACCTTGAGAACACGTTTTGGCCGCACAAGTTGTGTGACGGTACGCGAGCCCATCCGGTAACTGCCGTTCTACGCCGGTGCAACCGTGTAGTGGCAACGGCGGGCACGATGATCCCGGCTCCACCGGCACTTAGTGAATATCGAAGGCCTCTGG
>CAXUEW010000058.1:0-984 GCA_964250115.1 uncultured Terriglobus sp. | reverse complement strand
CATCCGGTAACTGCCGTTCTACGCCGGTGCGAATTAGTTAAATGAAAGCAGCCGGGCATGATGGCCTCGGCTGCACCGACGCGTTAGTGAATGTCGAAGGCCTCTGGACTGAGCGTCGGATCACTCTTTACGAGTATGGTCTTCCGAGTCATTTCTTCCAGCTCCTGAAGCCGCTTTCCGCCGTTTGCTTTTAGAGTCTTGACCACCTCAGGATGAACGCGCAGCATGACGTCACTCTTTTCGAGATGACGGTGCATCTTGCGCATCTCAACGTAGATTTCGTTGGCAATGGTGACCGGTGACTTGATCATGCCCGTACCCTCGGTGACCGGATCAGGCATGCAAAGGGTACGTTCCAGAGACTGCTTCACGCGCTTGCGCGTCATGATGACCAGACCGAAATCGTTGAACGGCAAGATCTTTGATGGTGCCCGATCTGTGCGCATGGCATCTTCCAGCGCCTGCATGACCTTTGCCCGGTTCTTGCGCTCGTCCATGTCGATGAAGTCGATGACGATGATGCCGCCGAGGTCGCGCAGACGAATCTGCCGCACGATCTCGGGAATGGAGTCCAGGTTTGTCTTCAGGATGGTGTCTTCCAGCCGAGCCGTTTTGCCGACATACTTGCCGGTGTTGATGTCGATGGCAACCAGTGCCTCTGTCTGGTTAATGACAATGGAGCCGCCGGATTTCAGCCACACCTTCGACTTGAGGGCCTTATCGATTTCGGCCGTGACGCCGAAGTGCTCAAACAGCGGCGTCTCTTTCGTGTAGAGCTTCACGCGGCGTACCAGCGACGGCTGGAAGCGCTGCAGGAAGCGCAGAACACGCTCGTATTCCTGCTCCGTATCCACCCAGATGGCAGAGAAGTTGTCCGTCACCTGGTCACGCAGAATGCGCTCGACCAGGTTCAGATCGTGGTAGATCAGCGCCGGTGACTTCGACGACTCTGACCGCATCTTGTTGTCGGTCCACATCTGGATA
>CAXUEW010000057.1:7356-14795 GCA_964250115.1 uncultured Terriglobus sp. | reverse complement strand
TGAGCACACAAGTTTGTGAGCCTGGTCGCGCAAGCGAAGCGGACACCAGGCAGAAGGAATGGTTCTTCTGATGATTGGTCCGCAGAACGCAGTTGGCGTCCTCACTCGACGCGTGTCGATGTTCCGCCTGCCCCTTGCACTTGCCCTGGTTGCCGTAACCGCCGTGTCGCTTTTAGCGCAAAAGAATCAGCCGACGGCGTTGCCGCCGCAGGTGGTCGCCCCCTCCACTACGGGGCCGAGCGCTGCTTACTACCATTACGGTCTGGCTCATATTTATGAGGAACTTGCCACGGCGCAGGGCCGGTCTGACTACGCCACGCAGGCCGTGGAGCAGTACAAACTCGCGCTGAATGCCGACCCGAACTCTGCATACCTGCAGGGCGGTCTTGCCGATCTGTACTTCAAACTGGGCCGCGTGCGCGAAGCGGTCGAGGTGGCGCAGGAGCAGGTCAAGAAGAACCCTGACGATCTGAATGCACACCGCCTGCTGGCGCGGGTCTACTACCGTTCGCTGGGTGATGCGCAGAGTGGAACGCAGGCGCAGATGGTGCAGTTAGCCACGGCCGAGTACGAAACGCTGATCCGGCTGGAGCCGAATGTCGCGGAAAACCACCTTCTGCTAGGCCAGTTGTACGAGGTGAATCACGACTCCGCGAAGGCCGAGGCGCAATTTAAGGCAGCGCAGGGTTTGGACAACGGCTCGGAAGAGTCCATGCTGAACCTGGCGCGGCTGTACAGCGAACAGGGTGACACGCAGCGGGTTATCTCGACCCTGACTGCCGTTCCCGCTGCCGAGCGCTCGATACGTATGGAACTGGCCATTGGCGCAAGCTACGACCAGTTGCACAAGCCCAAGGATGCCGCTGCTGCATACCGCCGCGCACTTGATATCGAAGGCGACAACATGGACGCCCGGCGTGGCCTGGCGAATGCGTTGCTGGCATCTGACCGGCTGGACGACGCGTTGAAGTCTTACAACGCCATTGTGGCTGCAGAGCCCCAGGACGCGCAGAGCTACATCAAGATTTCTGAAATCCAGCGGCGGCAGGGGCAGTACGACACCGCCCTGGCCACGCTGAAGAAGGCCAAAACGCTGGTGCCGGATTCAGAAGAGCTGATCTTCAACGAGGCTCTTCTATATGACGCCCTGGGCCGGTACGCTGACGCGGAGCAGTCGCTGAAGGGCGTGTTGGCCACTTCCGCCAAGGCAGACGGCAAATACACCGATGGAGAGCGGAACAACCGAGCCATCTTTCTGGATCGTCTGGCGCTGCTGTACCGCGAACAGAACAAGACCGCGGAAGCCGTCGACACCTACAAGCAGATATCCGCGCTCGGTGGTGACATGAAGAACCGCGGGATCGGCGGGCAGGTCGATGCATACCGCGACGCACATGAGTGGAACAAGGCCGCCGAAGTCGCCGCGGCAGCAGCCAAAGATGCTCCAAACGACCGCGACGCGCAGGTACTCTACGCAGGGCAGTTGGCCGACACCGGCAGGGCCGAAGAGGGTCTGGCGCTGCTGCAAAAGCAGTTGAACGGCAAGGCTGAAGACCGAGTCACCTACCTGACGCTGGCCCAGGCGTACATCCGTCTTCGCCGGTGGAGCGATGCGAACGGTGCGCTGGACAAGGCAGAAAACTTCTCGCAGAAGCAGGATGACAAGGTCTACCTGTACTTCCTGCGCGGCACCATCGACGACAAGGAAAACAAGAAGGATGAAGCCGAAGTGTGGCTGCGCAAGGTGTTGGACATCGACGCCAACAACGCGCAGACGCTGAATTATCTGGCTTACATGTACGCGGAGCGCGGCATCAAGCTGCCCGAAGCGCTGACTATGGTGAAGAAGGCAGTCGAGCTCGACCCGCAGAACTACGCCTACCTCGATACAGAGGGCTGGGTCTACTTCAAGTCTGGCGAGTACGCTCTGGCTGAGACGCTGCTTCAGAAAGCAGTGGAGCGTAACGCAACCGACCCCACGGTCCACGACCACCTGGGCCAGGCGCTGGAAAAGCAGGGCAAGCTGAAGCCGGCCGTCAATCAGTGGGAGCGTGCGCTGGTGGAGTACAACCGCTCACTGCCCGCTGACATTGAGCAGGAAGACGTTGCAAAGCTGCACAAGCGGTTGGACTCTGCCCGGGTAAAGCTTGCGAAAAACGCGCAGAGCAGTAAGGTGACACCGTAGGTGCCGCCGCTTCAGCGCACGATCCACTTGACCTGAGCGGTTGCAGCGTGCGGGGAGAGGCTGAGCGCGTGCTCTCCACGCGGCTGTGGACGGAACCCGAGGAGTCGAGAACACCGGGATTCGCCCGTGACCGTGGACGCATCGCGACTCTGACCACTTCCGTTCACGCCTGACCCACACCATGGAAGTGGTGCAAATCGCGCGCGAAGTGGCTCGAGCGCTGTCACTCAATGAAGAGCTCGTCGAGGCGCTGGCGCTGGTGCACGACATCGGGCATCCACCGTTTGGCCACGCGGGCGAACGCGCGCTCGACAAGTGTCTAAGCCAGCACGGTTTGCGTTTCGATCACAATCTTCACGCCCTTCGCATTGTTGAACACTTTGAGGATTGGTACGCCGCGCACCGCGGCCTGAACCTGATGCTAGGTGTGCGCGAAGGCATCATCAAGCACTCGCGTGACTACACATCGGCAGAGCATCCCGCGCTGTCGGCTTACCTGCTGGATCAGCGGCCCCCGCTGGAAGCGCAGATCATCGACCTTGCCGACGAGATCGCCTACCTTACGGCAGACCTCGATGACGGTGTAGAGTCCGGCCTGCTTGAGATCGACCACATCTGTGCGCACATCAATATCATGGGCCGGGCGTACGAGCAGGTGGAACGCGACCACCCGGACGTCGAGCAGAAATTTTTGTTCCACGAAGCTCTGCAAGTCATGCAACGGGAACTGACCTGTGACCTGATCGCAAACACTGCGAGAAATGTTGCCCAGCAGAACCTCTGCAGCAACAGGTGCGTGATTGCCCGGTTCGCGTGGCAACGTTTTCTGAAGCGTACGAGCGCCAGCGCCGCGAAGAAAAAGCCTACCTGTATCGCGTCCTGTACACATGCCCGACGCTGGACGCGGAGCATGACAAGGCAGGCAACGTGGTCACGACCCTGTTCGAGTTCTACATGAAGGACGCCTCGCGACTGCCCGCCGGGTATGTGGAAGAGAGCGCCACCGAAGGCCTGCCGCGTGTGGTCGCAGACTACATCGCAGGCATGACGGACAGCTACATCCTGCAGCAGTTCTGGGTTGCTTCCAAGTCGCTGCGCTAGGAATAAGCTTCCTAGACGCAAAGTGAGTCGATTGCGATCGAATCTGCGGCTTAGCTGTGGTTAAACCTATGGCTTTAGCCGTCGAGATAGCTAAAAAGCGATCCGGAGGATGCGGCTTCAGCCGCCGGGAGTTCAACCTCAGCGGCTAAAGCCACGTTGCACAGAACGCCGTTACTATCTCGGCGGCTGAAGCCGCGAAAACAAGTACAAGCACTATGGCGACACGCTCCTCGGCTCGTCAGTCAGGTACCTTTCTCGAGATCGGCCAAACTTGTCAGCTCAGCATCTGGCTCTTTCGGGAAGGGCACAGCTTTAGCTGTGCCAATAAGCTGCAACAGAGAGCGCAGGCTTCAGCCCCTGAGGTCAACTTTCTTTGTTGCCGGGAAAAAGCTGATCCCTCGGCGGCTAAAGCCGACTGTTTACGGCTACCAACCGGCATGGCTGAAGCCATGCCCCTCAGAAAGCCACTCGAATTTCGTGCTCGTCGCTACGACTTGTAGCGTCCTTTACTGCGGAAGCGCAGGCTACTGTCATTGCGTTCACGCAACAGTGGCTCACCCTGCTCGGCCAACTCTCTCGCACACAGCAGAGCCCGCTCCAACGCCTCGCCTTCGATGTGCAGTTCCGCAGGCTTCTTCACGTGGCGATACCAGACATCTCCAAAAGTATGGTCCAGGCAGACTCGCTTGAAACAGTGGTCAAGCCGCAGCGGCCAACGATGCTCTGCGGCGAGCGCTGGCAGCACCTGTTCGGTCAGGCGCTTCCACTCCGCGATCTGAGTTGCGCGATTGCTGTCGTCACTCACGCAGCGTGGGCTTCCGCTCTAACCCACAGAGCACCCGCAAAAACAAACAGAATAGGGAAAAACTCTAGCGTGTAACGCTGCTCCGCGTTGTCCAGCGTCATCAACAGCGCACAGCGCAGAACGACGTATCCCAGCATGGAAAGTGCAAGCATCCGTTCGGCCCGCAGCACACGGCGAAAGCCTGCCGCAGCCGCAAGAAGATAAGCCAGATTCAACGCCGTATAAACCCAGGCAAACACCGTCTGTCCCGGATGCAGATGGTACTGCCACCATCGCTCCGCCACCGGCAACATCTCCGTGCGTGAGTGTAGCAGCATGTTCAGCAGGCGTGCGGCGGGTAGCAGAAGGTACGTGCGGAAAGGGTGTGCGTGCGAACGCTGACTCGCCAGGTCGGTAAACTTCTGCTCCACATCGCGGCTTAGCCTGTGCGTCCATGCTGTTTGCTGCAGCAGCGAGGCGACGCGGCTGTGTTCTTCTGCGGAGTCAAAGGCGCGCTCCGGCAGGTCGGCCATCCGCACGGTTTCTTCCGGGTACTTCCAGTAAGCATCCTGCGTGGAACTGAAGTCGACGGCCCACGTGCGGTACCAGTGTTGGAAGCCACGCGAGGGTGTCTCGCCGGGGTCGTTCGCCAGTTTTGGCGCGAGCGGTTGAAAGACGTGGAAGGTATGCAGGTTTCGTAGCGTCCACGGAACGAACGGCAGCGCCGCGAGGGCTGCGCAGAAAATCACCGGCATCAGGCGTTGCAGCAGGCTCTTGCTGCGTGGACTAACCAGGAAGAGTACCGGCAGGACAGCGAGTGCAAGGAGACCCTGATCTGGCCTGAGCAAGACACTGCAAGACAGTGCTGCTGCCAAGCCCACCAGCCTTGCCTTGGATGGTCGTTCGATCCACTGCTGCAGCAGCCTGTAAGCAAGCGCAAGGCAGAGCAGTGTGAAAGTTTCCGTCAGTGGAACCGCCGTATAGTTCGCACTGAACGGACACAGGCAGCCAAGCGCAAGCGCTGCCACCTGCGCTCGCCGTCCGAACATGTGCTGCGCAATGCGTGCGGCCACCCAGCAGGTTGCAAGGTCTGCAATCACCTGCAGCCAAAGCACAGGCAGAAAGCTGCGAAGGGTCCCAGGGTCGGCATCCAGGAAGCGGTCGAAGGCCCACGCGCAGGCCGCCAGGATCACCGGGTAACCGGGCAAACGGATCAGCGTGGGGCGCGGGTCGGTGTCTGTTGAAAGACCGTAGACATGGGCGTGCAGCCAATTCTGCGCAATGTCTTGGTACAGGTAGGAGTCGCCGGCTAGAAAGGCGTGCCGCCGCAGGAAGAACAGGCGCAGCAAGAAACCCGCAAGCAGCAGCAGGCAGCAGGGTACGTCCAGGCGTAACCTGCGCGACCCGAAACCCCATACGGAAGCAGCCTCAACCATCGACCTGCATCATACCCGCCCGCTTGAGTGGAGACCGGTCCCTATCTTCTAAAGGCGCACAAATACGTGTACAGGTACGATACGGAAGAGCATGGCAGACCAGTCCACGAAGCCGATCTTTTACGACGAAAAAAAGCGCCGGTGGAAGCGGCTTCGTCGGACGCTGGATATTTCTGCCGCTGCCGGCCTGCTGCTTTTCATTGTGTTTGTGCTGGGCGTGTTGCGCATGCGGCCTCTGCCACAGCTGCTGCTGGAGCAGCCAAAGCACAATTTTCGTGCGCTGAATAACCCGCCCATTCCGGATGAAAAGGCACGCAAGGTGCGCTCGGCGCATCGCCGCACCGATCGCAAGCCATCGGACGTTCCGCTGAATGAAGACGAGGGCCTGCGGGCCGCGTATTACGTGGAGTGGGACCCGGCCAGCTACAGCTCGCTGAAGCAACACATCAAGCTGATCGACCTGCTGTTTCCAGAGTGGATTCACGTCATTGCGCCCGACGGCCACCTGACGTCGTATACGACGGATTACCGTCCATTCGACGTCGTCGATGCCGCGGGCGTGCATCCCGTGGACATCGAGAGCAAGGTGCAGCGCACCATCGCGGAGTCCGGCTCGAACACGGAAATTTTTCCGCTCGTCAACAATTACGATCCCATTCGCAACGTCTTCATGCCAGAGGTCGGCGCGTTCCTGCAGGACCCGGTGGCAAACCGGCACTTCCAGGACCAGATCCTTCTTTTCCTGCTGTCAAACAGCCGGTACCACGGTATCTCGCTCGACTTTGAAGAGGTGCCAACCGCGGCGCAACCGGCCTATCAGCAACTGATTGCCTCGCTGTACGCCACCCTGCATGCGAAAGGTTTGAAGCTGTACATCAACACGCCCGTCGGCGATGACGACTGGGATCTGAAGTTCATGGCTGCGCATTCCGATGGCCTGCTGCTGATGAACTACGACCAGCACCAGACCGACAGCGGCCCCGGCCCGATTGCGCCGGAGGACTGGTTCGTCAAAAACCTTCAGGAGATTCTGAAGCAGGTTCCGAAAGAGAAGCTCATCTGCGCCATTGGCAGCTATGGGTATGACTGGACCATGACCCTGCCGCCGCCTGCGGTACCGGTAAAGAAAGGCGTGCGCGTAAAGAAGCAGCCGCCCTTCGTTCCAAAGGTCGTACGTTCTGAAAACATGTCGACGCAGGGGGTGTGGCAGGCTGCGGTCGATTCGGGTTCGGAAGTCGATCTGGATGACGCCTCGCGCAATCCACACTTCAGCTACGACGATGAGGACAACCACCAGCGCCACGAAGTCTGGTTTCTGGACGCGGTTACCACGTTGAACGAGATGCGCGCGGCGCGGCAGCTTGGCCTGCAAACCTTTGCGCTGTGGCGGCTGGGCAGCGAAGACCAGTCCATGTGGAAGATTTGGGATCAACCCGTCAAGGCGAATCCGCTGAAGGATCTTGCCGATGTGCCGCCGGGGTGGGACCTGGACGTCGAGGGTACCGGCGACATCATGCACGTCTCCGGCAGCCCTGCGAACGGCCATCGCACCGTCACGGTTGACGACGCGAAGCTGATCGACTCCGAAGCGATGAACAGCTACCCGCGTTCGTACACGATCAACTATTTCGGCTACAACCCAAAGAAGCTGGCGCTGTCGTTCGATGACGGCCCAGACCCGGAGTGGACGCCGAAGATCCTCGACGTGCTGAAGAAGCTGAACGTGAAGGGTGCCTTCTTCATGATCGGCGAGGAGGCGGAGAACAACGTCGGCATCATGCAGCGCGTGTACCGCGAAGGCCATGAGATCGGTAATCACACCTTCACGCACCCGGACATCAGCGCCATCAGCAATCGTGAAGTCGATCTGCAGATGAACCTGACGGAACGCCTGTTCGCAGCGAAGCTGGGCGTGCAGCCGCTCTACTTCAGG
>CAXUEW010000057.1:0-7346 GCA_964250115.1 uncultured Terriglobus sp. | reverse complement strand
CGAGCGCGTGCAGCAGCGCGGCTACACCGTCATCGGCAACAAAATCGACACCGACGACTGGGACGAGCATCCACGCAAAACACCGCAGCAGATCGTGGATGGAGTTCTGAAGCAGATTGACCTGATGAAGACCCGCACGGATTTTCGCGGATCGATCATCCTTTTGCATGACGGTGGCGGTGATCGCTCTGTGACTGTGGCGACACTGCCGCTACTGGTGAATACATTGCGGGCACAGGGTTACGAGTTTGTGCCGGTCCATGAATTGATGGGCAAGACGCGCGCACAGGTAATGCCGCAGCTTTCCGGGCGGCAGAAGCGCCTTGCCATCATTGATTCCATTGCCTTCTTCGGTTTTTCGACATTCAATCATTTCGTTGTCGCGGTGTTCTTTGTTGGCGACATTCTTATGAGTGGTCGGCTGATCATCATCGGCCTGTTCGCCATCATCGACCGCTTCCGCAAGCGTAAAAACTTTGCAGACGAGAACTACCAGCCGCGCGTTGCCGTGCTGATTCCGGCGTACAACGAAGAGAAGGTCATTGTCCGCACCATCCGCTCCGTGATGATGTCGAACTATAAGAACCTGCACATCATCGTGATCGATGACGGATCGAAAGACCGCACCGCAGACGTCGCACGCGAAGCTTACGCCGCTGACATCGAGAGCGGCCGCCTCACCGTCCTTAGGAAAGAAAATGCAGGTAAGGCCGAGGCGCTGAACTTTGCCCTGCAGGGCTATGTGCATGAGGAGATCTATGTCGGTATCGATGCCGACACGGTCATTGCGCACGACGCCATTTCGCGGCTCGTCCCGCACTTCGCCAACCCGCAGATCGGTGCGGTTGCCGGCAATGCGAAGGTAGGTAACCGGGTTAACCTGTGGACCCGCTGGCAGGCATTGGAGTACATCACCAGCCAGAACTTCGAGCGCCGCGCGATGGATCTGTTCGACGTCGTTGTCGTGGTGCCTGGGGCTATCGGCGCGTGGCGCACGTCTGCCGTGCACCAGGGCGGAGGCTACCACTCGAACACTGTCGCGGAAGATGCTGACCTGACCATGATCCTGCTGGAGCAGGGCCTGTCGGTCATCTACGAGGATCGCGCGCT
This sequence comes from uncultured Terriglobus sp., assembly GCA_964250115.1. Taxonomy (GTDB): domain Bacteria; phylum Acidobacteriota; class Terriglobia; order Terriglobales; family Acidobacteriaceae; genus Terriglobus. The sequence goes on along the minus strand of CAXUEW010000057.1, from coordinate 6,236 downwards.
CGCGTTTACGGAGGCACCGATTAACATGGACGGCCTCATGCGGCAGCGCTTCCGCTGGTCCTTCGGCATCATGCAGGCGGTCTTCAAGCACCTGGGCGCGATCACCAAGCGGCGAGCCATGGGCCTGTTCGCGCTGCCGAACATCATCGTCTTCCAGATCCTGCTGCCGCTGGTGTCGCCGCTGATCGATCTGATGTTTGTCTTCAGCTTCTTCAAGTTCCTGTACGACCGCCACTTCCATCCGGAATCGGCGAGTTCTGCGAGTTTTGTAAAGCTGCTGTACTTCTTCCTGGCCTTCATGCTCATTGACTTTGCTGCGTCGGCGCTGGCCTTCATGCTGGAGCGGAAACACCCCGCCAGCAAGGGCGACGCTTGGCTGCTGGTGCACATCTGGATTCAGCGCTTCAGCTATCGGCAGGTGTTCAGCGTCGTGCTGTTCAAGACGGTCAAGCGCGTCATCGATGGCCGGCCGTTCTCGTGGGACAAGCTGGAACGCACCGCGCAGATGAGTAAGTCAACCGACCAGATGCTGGATGGTGCGCCTTCGCCGAAGTAGGGCGAAACCGAAGGTTTCTAACACTCGTCATTCCGAGCGAAGCCGAGGAACCTGCTTTTCCCGCGCGAAGCGCGCGTGCGCCTGCGGCGCACAAAAAGCAGGTCCTTCGACTGCGCTGCGCTTCGCTCAGGATGACGATGTAAGAGCGTTGATGCCAACCTTGATCGACGCAAGCTGTTGTTGATCCGGCTGCGATCACCGGCGGTACACTCAACGGATGGCAACAAACGCGATCCCGAACCTGCACGACCTCGTCCCGGAAAACATAGACCCGACCAAGACAGGATGAAGGAAGCGCTGCGGATCGTCGAGCACGATCTGGGTCGTGAGTACCCGCTGATCCTAGGCGGTGAGCGGGTCACGGCTGCCGCAAAGATCACCTCTACTAACCCGGCGAATCCCGCACAGGTAATCGGCGTTCATCCTGAGGCGGAGCTGCCGCACGTGGAGCAGGCCGTTGCCGCTGCCGACAAGGCCTTCCAGTTCTGGAGCCGTGTGCCCGTCGCCACCCGCGTGAAGCTGTTGCTTGACGTAAGCGCGCTCGTTCGTGAACGCAAGCTGGAACTGTGCGCGTGGCTGACGTACGAGGTCGGCAAGAACTGGGCCGAGGCTGACGCCGACGTTGCCGAGACCATTGACTTCCTGGAGTTCTACGCACGCGAGGCGCTGCGGCTTGACGGTGCGACCACGCCCATCCAGTTCCCGGGCGAACGCAACACCTTGCGTTATATCCCCCTCGGCGTGGGTGCGGTCATTCCGCCGTGGAATTTTCCACTGGCCATCATGGCCGGCATGACCATGGCCGCCGTCGTCACGGGCAATACAGTTGTTCTGAAGCCGTCGGTGGACGCGCCCACCATCGCAGCGCGCTTCTTCATGCTGCTGGAAGAGGCAGGCATGTCGGAGGGCGTGGTGAACCTGTGCCAGGGCTCGGGCGACCTTGCCGGAACCGCGCTGGTGTCGCATCCCAAGGTGCGCTTCATCGCGTTTACCGGTTCCAAGCGCGTCGGCCTCATTGTGCATGAGACAGCCGCGAAGACGCAGCCGGGTCAGCACTTCATCAAGCGCACGATCCTGGAAATGGGCGGCAAGGACGCCATCATCGTCGACGCAGATGCCGACATAGACGCAGCCGTGGAAGGTGTGGCGGCGTCGGCCTTCGGCTTCAATGGGCAGAAATGCTCGGCTTGTTCCCGCGTCATTGTGGACGTGCACCTGTACGACAGCTTTTGCGACCAACTGGTCGAGCGGGTCGAGAAGATCAAGGTGGGCGACCCGGTCGCAAACTTCGCCGCAGGTCCGGTGATCAACAAGGTCGCATACGACCGCGTGCAGCAGTACATTGCGCTGGGCCGTGCGGAAGGACGCCTGCTGACTGGCGGCGAGGCCGTCGAAAACGAGACAGGCGGCTACTACATCCAGCCGACAATCTTTGCCGACGTCGCACCGACCTCGCGCATCGCACAGGAAGAAATCTTCGGGCCGGTCCTGGCCGTGATCAAGTCGAATAGCTTTCAGGAAGCGCTCGAGATCGCCAACGGGACGGAGTACGGCCTGACCGGTGCGATCTACTCAAACTCGCGCGAGCGGCTGGACCAGGCACGCGACGACTTCCACGTGGGCAACCTGTACCTGAACCGGAAGTGCACGGGAGCCATGGTGGGTGCGCATCCGTTCGGCGGCTTCAATATGAGCGGCACGGATTCCAAGGCGGGCGGAGCGGATTACCTGCTGTTGTTTACTCAGGCGAAGTCCATTGCAGAAAAAATCGGCGTGCTGGATGATGAGAACGAACTGAAGCACCCACAGGGCATTTAGCCTAATTGCGGCAGCAGGAGTATCCCGAATGCTTCGTCACAGTATTGCAATCGTCGCTTCGCTTTGCGTACCCGCAGCACTCGGACAGGGAACGCCCACCACGGTGACCGTTCCACCGCAGTACGCCGGTGTTCAGACCCGCGTAGGTGGTGTGTTCGTCACGCCCATCCCGAACATCCCGTTCAGTGCGAAGGTGCAAATCAGCAGTACGCGCTTCCTGCCTGACGGTTCGTCCGAAATGCGAAAAACGGAAAATCAGATCGCGCGCAACTCGCAGGGCGTCATCTACAACGAAATGCGCCGCATGATGCCGGTTGCTTTCAAAGGAACGGCTCCGCTGACCAGTTCGCACGTTTACGATCCGGGCAGCAGGCTCAGCACCACCTGGGAACCTGTATCCAATATTGCCCGCTCCATCACGCTGAACGCACGGCAAATGCAGGAGCGCAAGCCGTTCACGGTCCCCATAGCGGGTGCGGTCGATACGGACCTGGGCGAATCGTCCATGAGCGGTGTCAGCGTGCACGGCCTGCGCCGCACCTTCCACATTGAACCGGCACAGGGTGGAACGCTGAAGCCGCTAACCGTGACGGACGAGTACTGGTACTCCGAAGACCTGCACCTCGTCATGCTGCAGAAACATGACGATTCCCGCACGGGCGAACAGATTGTCGCGGTGACCGACGTGCAGCGGGCCGAGCCGGATGCGAAGCGATTTGCCGTTCCTGAGGGCTATCGCGTGGTGGATCTGACTCCGACTGCACCGGCACCCCACGTTGCCGGCAGGTAACGCTCGCCACCTCTGAATGCATCAGGCCTGTGCGATGCGCTCCGGCACGGTGTCGGCGGCGCGCGCGGCGGCCTCGGCCAGGGCACGGTGGTGCAGCGTGAACAGGGCCAGTTCCAGCCGGTCGCTTGACCCGGTCTTGTCATAGATGGATCGCAGGTAGTTCTTTACCACCTGTTCCGTAGTGCCAATTTCGCTGGCAATCTGGCGGTTTTTGCAACCCTGCACCACAAAGCCGATGATCTGCAGTTCGCGTGCGGAAAGGGCTTCGCGCATGCGGTCGCCTACAGCGTCTGCCACGCTGCCCACACTCTGGAGCACGCGCTCTCCATTGCTGACGCTACGTACGCAGGCCAGCAGATCTGCGGCGGATGTTTGCCGCGTCAATAGGCCGTCCAATCGTCGTAGAACCGCCGCGGGTGGCTTGCTGTTGGTCTCCGTCATCAGGATGACGCGTGTGGCCACGGCGTGGGTTGCGGCAAGCACACGGTCCATGTCCGCGTTCAACGAGTGGGCAAGAATCAGCATGCAAGACCGGGAGGCCGCCACAAGGTCCAGCAGCGAGTCCGGGTCATTGCACTGCCCCAGCACGGTGATGTCCTCCTGCTCCGATAGAACACGGGCGATACCGGCGCGAAAGATCGCCTGGTCGTCGGCCAGCAGCATACGGGAAACGCTTGCGACACGTGCTCGCTTGGGTGGATACATGGTGTTGTAGCAAGGACGGCGGTGGGGTGAACAAGCCGACACTTCGAGTATGCAACAGAACCTGCCGTTTCTGGTTGACAATGAATCAACCAATCAACCTAAGACATCAGAAAACGTGTGCATCGGTCGATCCGGGACACGGGGAACAAGCTGGCAGGCATGGCGCGACCTATTTTAATGGCGGTAGATGACGACATCAGTGTGCTGGAAGCGGTGGTGCAGGATCTGCGCCGAAAGTACGCGCAGCAGTACCGCATTGTCCGTGCAGCCTCAGGCCAGGCTGCTTTGGACACATGCATTCAGCTGAAAGAACGTGGCGACGCGGTGGCGCTGTTTCTTTCCGACCAACGCATGCCCGGCATGACCGGCGTGGATTTTCTAAGCCGCGCCGTCGGCTTGTATCCGGAGGCGAAACGGGTGTTGCTGACCGCCTACGCGGATACGGAAGCCGCTATTCGTGCCATCAATACCGCGAAAATCCACTACTACCTGAACAAGCCCTGGGATCCACCCGAGGAAAAGCTCTATCCCGTGCTGGATGATCTGCTGGTGAGCTGGCACCAGGGTTACTGTCCACCTTATGAAGGACTGCAGGTCATTAGCACGCGCTGGGGATCGCAGGACCACGCAGTGCGGGATTTCCTGTCACGCAATCATGTGAATTACCGCTGGCTGAATCCTGAAGTGCAGCCGGAGGCGCTGGATCTGCTAAAGGCACGTGGCGTGGACGAGTCGCGGCTGCCTGTGGTGCTGTTCAGCGATGGCACGGCCATGGTGCAACCCACACAGACGGCGCTCGCGGAGCGTGTCGGGCTGAGAATCCAGGCTGACAAGGAGTTTTACGACGTGGTGGTCGTAGGTGCGGGCCCAGCGGGGCTGGCAGCAGGCGTGTACGGAGCTTCCGAGGGCCTGCGCACGCTGGTGATCGAGCCCGATGCGGTTGGGGGACAGGCCGGGTCAAGCTCGCGGATCGAGAACTACCTCGGCTTCCCGCAGGGCATCAGCGGCGAGGAGCTGGCAAAGCGTGGATTCATCCAGGCGCAGCGGCTGGGGGCGGAGTTTCTGACGCAACGGGTCATGTCCATCAAGGTGGAAGATCAGTACCGCGTGGTGGTCTTGGAAGACGGCCGGGAGGTCAGTTGCTCCGTGGTTCTGGTAGCCACCGGTGTCAGTTGGTGCAGGCTGGACGTTCCAGGCAGCGATCAATTTATCGGGGCTGGCCTTTATTACGGTGCGTCGCAGTCTGAAGCGGCCACCTGCCAGGACGAAGAGGTGTTCGTTGTTGGTGGTGCCAACTCTGCGGGCCAGGCTGCCATGAATTTCTCCAGATATGCGCGCAAAGTCATCATGCTCGTCCGCGGCAAGGGACTCGAATCCAGCATGTCGAAGTACCTGATCGACCAGATTGCCGGAACGCCGAACATTGCTGTTGAGACGGAGACGCAGATCACGCGCTTCTGCGGCATGGAGCACCTGGAGAGCATCGAGTTGCACACGCCGCGCGGCACAGAAACACGCGCGGCAACTTCTGTGTTCACCTTTATCGGAGCCGCTCCCAAGACCGAATGGCTGCCTGCGGAGGTGTGCCGCGATGAACGTGGCTTCATTCTTGCCGGGCCTGACCTGAAGCGTGTATCAGCGGAACGCAAGGCCGGTGACCGTGATCCCTATCTTCTTGAAACCAGTGTCCCTGGCATCTTCGTTGCGGGCGATGTTCGTCATGGTTCCGTGAAGCGCGCTGCCTCGGCAGTGGGCGAAGGTTCCATTGCGATTCAGTTTGTACACCAGTACCTGGCGGGGGTCTAGTAGACATGGCAGCAGTTCCGGAATGCGTTCTCACCGACGCCGCATGGCAGCACGCGGTTCTGGATGAGTTACATCGCCTGCGGCTATTTGGCGATGTGCCGGAAGGCGAACTGGCCTGCCTGGTCGCAAAGGCGGCAGAGGAGCACATTCCGGCAGACACAAAAATCGTCGATGAGAGCGAGCGATTTGATTCGTTCCTGATTCTCCTGGAGGGCAAGGTTCGCATCTCCCGAGGCGACGGCCGCGGCAATTACTTCCACAACAAGGTTGTGGAAGCGCCTTCGTTCATGGGTGAAGTACCGCTGCTGACAGGGTTGCCTTCCTACATGACGGTCAGGACTGAGTCGGCGATTCGCGGCTTGCGGATCTCCGAGGAAGGCTTCTGGAGCATCATGGCATCTGCGCCCCATTTGCGTGCCGTAATCATCGCGGAAACCGTGATGCGGATGCGTGGGCTGCAGGCGCAGCAGACGCAGCAGGAAAAGATGGCTTTGCTGGGCACCATGACAGCCGGCCTGATGCATGAACTGAACAATCCCGGGTCGGCGGCGCGCCGCGCGG
>CAXUEW010000056.1:0-14805 GCA_964250115.1 uncultured Terriglobus sp. | reverse complement strand
ACCAGCTTGGCCTTTGCCGGATCGCTGGCATCGTAGGTGTTGATGCCGTAGTAGTTGCCCACGAAGACATACTTGCCCTTGAACGCAAGGTCAGAGTTGGTGGTGCCGTAGGGTGCTGGCGCGGGAGCCACGCGGGGCGCACCCGCTGCACGGGGAGCCGGGGCCGGAGCATCTTCCCATGCGGGAATCTTGGACGGATCCGGGGCAAAGCCCGCCGGCTTGGCAACGGTGGTGACCAGCTGCAGTCCCTTGGCAGCAATACCCGAGTCATACAGGCCTGACTTCAGGCCGATGCGCGGATCGCTCTCCGGCGCGCGCGGATTGACGTAGACCGTGGGTGCAACCGGAGCGCCCGGCTTTTCGTGGTCCATCTGCGCAACCAGCGGCAGCGAACAGGCAAACACCGTAGCGGAAGCTGCGGTGCGGAACAGAACGGAGTGCTTCATGGGTTCACCTTTCGAAGTATGCCCTTCATAATGTCGATCTCAGCAAGCTGCGTGTTGTCCACGTCGGTTGCAAAGTCAAAAAGCTGCGGGTCCTGGCCTGCACCCGGTTGCTGAAACAGGTCCTTCACCATCAGCAGCGCGCCGTTGTGGTGCTGCATCATGCCGGTCAGGAACAACCGGTCAAATTGTTTTCCGTTCGCCGCGCGCAACGCCGTCATTTGGCGCGGAGTCAGCATGCCTGGCATCATGGCCGTGTCCATGGGATCGACCTTTTTCACAGGAGCGGCACCCTTCGCCGGTGCGGCATCGTGGTCCGTGCCCGCCATGTCCATCCCAGCCATGTCATCGTGATCCGTGCCGGCATGTTCGGCAGGTGGGGCGATGTTGTTGGTGTGGGCGGTATGGCTGCTGTTTTCGTGGCCAAGGTGGGTGACAGGCGTGCCGTCCGGCTGCACGGTTGGGGGTGGGGCTGATGGAGCCATTTGCATGCCGGGCATGTCGCCCATGGCTTCGGGTGCAATGCCTCGTTCAGCCAGCCACTGCTTCATCCAGCGGATTTCATCGCCCTGCGACAGGTCGATCTTGGCCGCCATCTCCTTTACGGCCGCGTCTGCGGCACGTGTCTTGGCCAGCTCCGTCATCTCCACGGCCTGGCCGTGGTGCATGATCATGTCCTGCATGAAGCGGATATCGGCCTCTGTCGGCGGCTTCGCCGGTGGCGCGGCCGTCACGGAAGTGAGTGCCTTGCTTGCCTCTCCCGGCGCGCCGGGCTGCACGATGGCAGGGGCTGGCGACGCCTGCTGGCAGACTGCTGCCACGCTGCCAACGAGCAGCAGGGCTGCGGCGCATAAAACAGAATTCGGTGCCATGTACTTCGAAGCTCCACAGACGGTAAAGGCCCGCAAACGCCGCGGATGCCCGGTTGCAAAGCAGGGGTCAGGGACTGCTCTCCAAGGTTTGCCTGGAACGCAGTGTGGTGCAACTGAGGTGATGATCTATGGAATACCACAGATGACGCGGTTGTGAAAGGACCAGCCGTGCCGAAGGCTGATAACGGCTGCTGGTGCCGGACGTACAGGGCTACCCCGGGAGGCCCTTGGCGATGGTTGCCGTTGGATAAAGGGCGAAACACGGTGGGCGCGGAGGGTGCACGGAGGTCACAAACGGTTCCGCTGCTTTGTCTGTGCAGATCTCCTCTCTCGTGCGTATGTACAGCCTTCTTCGTGTCCAACATCGCATGCAAACTGACGTCAGCGTACTCCGTGCGTCCACTGTGTTCTCCGTGTTTAATCCGCACCTACTGCCTGGAAGGTACAACCACCACCTTCAGCAAGCCCGCTTCCCGCGCGTGAAGGCGCTTGAACCAGTCCGCGGCCTCATCCAGCGACGACACGGCAGAGATCAGCGGCTTCACCATAATGGCTCCGCTGGCCAGCAGACGGATGGCCTCCGTGTACTCACCCGCGGACGAGCACGAACCCTGCAGCCGCACTTCGCGCGTGACCACACGTTGTAGCGGCAGCGGCACCTCTGGCTGGATGTTACCGATCAGCGTGACCGTGCCGCCGCGACGGACGCACTCTATGGACGCGACAACTGTCTCGGCGCGGCCCACGGCTTCCAGCACCACGTCGACACCGCGCCCGTTGGTGCGGCGCAGGATCTCCCTCACAAGGTCGTTGCCGGAGAGTTGTAACGTGTCCGGGATGCCGACTTCAGCAGCCATCCGCAGGCGGGCCTCGTCAATGTCGGCGATGGTGACGGACGCGCAGCCCGCAGCACGCGCAGCCTGTGCCGTCAGCAGGCCGATCATGCCGGCGCCGATCACCAGGACGGTCTCACCGCCCTTCATCTGTGTTACACGCACGCCGTGCAGCGCAACGGAGACGGCTTCGAGCATCGCCGCTTCTTTCATGGGGAAATCATCGGGCAGGCGGTAGAGTATCCGCGCGGGCACCGCCACAAGTTCTGCAAAGGCGCCGTTGCGGCGGTAATCACCACAGGAGACGCCGAGCACTTGCCGGTTGTCGCACAGGTTGACCTCGCCGCGCCCACAGAACTCGCACTTGCCGCAGTACACGGTGCTGTCAAACGTGACCCGATCGCCGGGCTTGTAATCTGCGACATCCGCGCCCACCTGTGTGATGATGCCTGCAGCCTCATGCCCCATGACGATGGGCGGGATGCGCCGGCCCGAGCCACCATCATAACCATGCACGTCGCTGCCGCAGATGCCGCATGCCGCAACGCGGATGAGCACTTCGTCCGGTCCGCAGGCTGGTTCGGGCATATCGATGACGGCGAGGTGTTCGTACTGCTCCAGCATCAGTGCTTTCATTGGGCTCCCTGCAAACAGAAGTATATCTCCTAATCACGAAGAAAAAGCGAAAGTGCTATATTAGTCGATGTACAGGTTGAGCAAAGTCTGATAGGTATGTGTCAGAGATGCGCGATATGTATTGGAGGTACGATATGCCCTTTGAAGAACGAAAAGCCACAGAGGTAGCGGCGTACTTTCTTAGGCTCGCAGGCGGGCGTATGCCCTACTTGAAGTTGATCAAGCTGCTCTACCTAGCTGATCGGGAAGCTCTTCATCAGTGGGGAAATGTCATAACGACCGATCGACATGTCTCCATGCCTCACGGTCCAGTCGTCAGCAACACATACAATTTGATGATTGATGATCGGAATAAGCCATTCTGGTCTATCTACATTTCTGCCCCCGTGGGCGAATATGAGCTCGAACTTCTACGACATGACTGCCCTATTGACAGGCTCTCTAGAGCAGAAGAACGCCTTATACAAAGCGTCTATGCTCGGTACGGCCGCATGAACAAGTGGCGGCTACGAGACTACACTCATGAGCTTCCTGAATGGCGTGATCCAAACGGATCATCCTTGCCGATCGAGTTGGAAGACATCCTTGCTGCACAGGGTGTAGAAGCAACTGAAGCTGAATCGATAAGCGAAGCTCTAAGGGCTCATGACCGAGAAGAAGCTATTCTAGGCCCCGCCTTCTAATGAGGTCTGGTGACACTTTCATCATCGAAGACCAGGATGGACGCCGTGAGCACCTTCATGTGGTCCTAACAGACCCGAGTTCGACTGCAGAGGTTGTTACCGCTTGCCTTTGTACGCGAACGCCGCGTCTTGAAGCGTTGACAATTTTGCAAGCAGGCGATCATCCCTTTATACGTCGCGAGACGGTCGTCGCGTACATGTTCTCAGAGATTAGGCAGTGTGCCGTAATCGAGGACGCGGTTCAGCGCGGCTGGGCACGGGCTCGTGAACCGATCTCGGTTAGCCTACTGCAACGGATACGAGCTGGAATGCTCGATTCAGACTTCACTCCAAACGGAGTTCGTGCATTTCTTACAGATGCGCTTTCAACGATTTAGCCACGGGACTACTATTGCCTCACTCCGGCAGCGGCTTCACCCGCACAGTCCTACCCAGCTTGATCGACTCACGCGCCGCATCCAGGATCTGCACCACAACCATATTGGTCTCCAGCGAAGACAGATCGCCAGCCGGATCGATGTCCTTGTGCAGAACGGCCGCCAGGTAGTCGAGCGAGTTGCTCTGGTTCTGCGGCAATGCAGGGGCGGCGTGTGCGGCGGACTCGGTCTTGTCGCCCTTGTAGCGGGTGACGATATCCCTGCCTGCGACGGTGAAAATCTCACCCTGGTTGCCGTAGACTTCCATGTTCTTGACGGCAAAGCTCCAGTCCCATGACGGCATCAGGATGGCCTGCGCGCCGGCGTAGCCAAGGATGACGGTCGCGTCATCTTCCGTGCGCGTGTAGATGTCGGGCTTGTGCGTCTGCGCAAAGGCGGTGACGGTCTGCGGTGCTTTGCCACCTTCGATCACGGTCATCAGGTCTGCGCCGTAGCAGCCAAAGTCGAACAACGCGCCCGCACCGTTCTGCGCAGGATCGGTGATCCAGGGCAGCCACTCCGGGCCGACGCCGATCTCCTTTGGCCCCTCGTGGCCGTCGCGCACCAGCACCTTGCGCACGGTGCCCAGCTTGCCCGCCTTGATTTCGCTGAGCGCCTCCGCGTTGCTGTTGTACCAGGTGGTCTCGTAGTTCACCAGCACCTGCACGTTGTGTTCGCGCGCGGCCTAGCGGATGGCAAGCGCGTCAGCAACCGTCGTGGTCAGCGGCTTTTCGACCATGCTGTTGACGCCGTGCTTCGCGGCGATCTCGATGACCTTGCGATGCTCTGCAATGGTGCCGTAGCCCAGCACGGCGTCCGGATGCAGCTTGTTCAGCATCGTCTCTTCGTCGGTGTAGAAGAGTGATGGATCGAGCTTGTACTGGTCCGTATACTGCTTTGCCAGGGTCGTGTTTGGCTCCACGATGGCGACCAGCTTTGCGCTTTTGCTGGTGGGCAGGTTATGGAGGAAACCCTTCACGTGGCCGTGCGTCAGACCGACAATGGCGACGCGGATGGGCGAGGAAGCGACCTGCGCAAAGCCCGAAGAAGAAGCTGCAATCAGCAGGGCAGCGGAGACGGAGAGAGTGGCACGAACCAGCTTGAGCATGAGCATCCTTCTATGTGCGGACAAAAGCGTAGAGGCACGCACCGGAGCATGGTAGTTGCCGATGGTTGCACATAGCAACGCGCGATGAAACTAATTCCGGGCAAAGTCTGTCATTCTCACTACACCTATCCTTCATCCGGAGTGCCATTCACCATGTTTTCTGTTCCTGCCTTGCGCCGGGCTGTGTGCGCCGTTACCCTGCTGTCGATCTCTGCCGTCTCTGCCGCTCCTGTTGCGCTTGCACAGAGCAAAAAAGAGCCAAGCTACTACAGCGCGCAGCCGGTGACCGAAAACGTCGACCTGAACATGTACGCGGCCATACGCGCGGAGGGCCTGGGCCACTCGCACGTCATGGAGTACATGAGCGGGCTGAGCGACGGCATTGGGCCGCGCCTGACCGGTTCACCCAACATGAAGAAGGCGAACGAGTGGTCGCGCGACCGCCTGACCGACGCCGGCATGGTCAACGCGCACCTGGAAGACTGGGGCGAGTTCGGCATGGGCTGGGCGCAGGTCAACAGCTGGGCGCGCATGATTACGCCCGACACGGAACCGCTCTGGATCCAGGCTGCGCCATGGTCGCCGGCCACCAAAGGAGCGGTCACGGGCGAAGCCGTCCTGGTGGAACTTTCAACCGAAGCCGATCTTGCGAAGTACAAGGGCAAGCTGGGCGGCAAGATCGTCCTGCTGGGCGCGCCGCACGCCATGGTCGACCTGACGGAGCCGCTGTTCTCGCGCTACACCGAGCAGGAGCTGAAGGAGATGGAAGGCCCGCAGGAGCGCCGCCGTCCTGCTGCTGCACCAACAGCAATCACAGACCGCGCACGCCTGACTGCCCTGCGCACGGCCGCGCTGAAGATGATGACGGAGGAAGGCGTAGCCGCCATCCTCTCGCCCAGCCGCGATGGCGGCAAGGGCGGCGGCAGTGGCATCATTTTTGACGACAATGGTGCCAACCTGGTGCGCGGCGCGCAGACTCGCGCCACCGCAGTCGCTATTCCGAACGCGGTGACTACGGTCGAAATGTACGGCCGCATGTACCGCCTGCTGAAGGCAAAGGTGCCCGTCAAGCTCGAGGTCAACATCGAGACCACCGTAACCGGCGATCACGAACATGGCTTCAACACCGTGGCAGAAATCCCCGGCACGGACGGCAAGCTGAAGAATGAAGTGGTCATGGTGGGCGGCCACCTGGATAGCTGGATCAGCGGCACGGGCGCGACCGACAACGGCGCGGGTTCCGTGGTGGCGATGGAGGCCATGCGCATCCTGAAGTCCATCGGCTACAAGCCCAAGCGCACGCTGCGCATCGCATTGTGGAGCGGCGAAGAGCAGGGCCTGTACGGCAGCCGCGGCTACGTGAAGCAGCACTTTGGCGAGTTTGCACCGGCACCCGGCGTCAACGCCGATGCGGCTGCATTTGGCGGCGGCGCACGCGGACCGCTGAAGACGACCAAAGAGTGGGAGACGCTGGACGCCTACTACAACCTGGACAACGGCACCGGCCGTGTCCGCGGTGTATATACGCAGGAAAATTACGCGATCGGCCCCATCTTCGCGCAGTGGATCGCGCCGCTGAAAGACCTCGGTGTGACCACCATCACTACGCGCAACACCGGCGGAACCGACCACCTGTCGTTCGACGCGGTGGGCCTGCCCGGTTTCCAGTTCATCCAGGACGACATGGACTACGAAACGCGCACGCACCACAGCAATCTGGACACGGTAGAGCACATCCACGAGGACGACCTGAAGCAGGCCGCTGTGGTCGAGGCAATCTTCCTCTACAACACCAGCGAGCGCGAAGCCATGATGCCGCGCAAGGCCTTCCCGCACCCGGAGCAGAACACCGACCGCAACGCTCCGCTGAAAAACCTGTTCCCGACCGGGTCACCCGCGCCGGACGCTGGCAAACCGAACGCGCAGTAACTAAGTCTGTTACTTACATGCACAGAAGGGTGAGGGCCTCGGCTCTCATCCTTTTGCGTTGTCATCCTGAGCGCAGCGAAGGATCCCGCGACATCCTACGTGCCGCAACCGCATAGAACTTTCTGGCTGAAAACTGCAGACGGCATCATCATTCCGTGAGGCTTCGGGATCCTTCGCTCTGCTCAGGATGACGGCATTGTTGAGCATGACAGATTACCGAGTCAGTTGGCTGATGGTTTGACGATCCCCCGTGCCACTGAAGTACTTCGTAAGTGCCAGCCGGAACACCGAGTCCACCGCACTGTCGGCTTCTGCAAACAGAGTTACCGACGAGTGGAACTTCAGGTCATCTGGATAGCCGAAAATCTGGCTCAGCGTGCGGCCCTGTACCGCGTTGACCAGTGCAGTACATTCACGCAGACGCGCTCCAAGCACCGGGTGCGCAAGGTACGCCCTCGCCTCCGCAAGATCGGTGATGGCGTAGCGCTGCGCCATGCTGCTGTAGCCGAGGCCCTGGATCTGCGGGAAGATGAACCACATCCAGTGGCTGCGCTTCTCGCCTGCGGCTAACTCCGCACGAGCCTGCGTGTACGTTGAGTGCTGCGCGTCGAGGAAGCGTTGTAAGTGGAATGGATCTTCATTCGGCATCGACTTACTCCGTCTTATAAGACGCTAAATTGAGCGCACGTAACGCCCGTTCACCTTGTCATCCCGCAGCGTAGCGGAGGGATCTGCATGTGTGCAGTTGCGCTGACAAAGTTTGATGTGAGAGGGCACTCGGAGTTCGCGCTGAGCGCGAACTCCGTGCACATATGTTTCAGCGGGAGGATTGCATGCGCCGGAAGAGATGCAGATCCCTCCGCTTTGCTGCGGGATGACCTGAGAGGCGTTGCGTGTTGGCAGCTTCAGAGCCACGAAGTAAGTACAACTTACTTCGCTAAGAACACCAGGAAGTAATCCTCGCCGGCCTCCCTGGTGAAGTCGTACTGTTCAATCCTGCGGTAGCCTGCTTCGCTCATCTCGTGTTCCAGAACGCTTTGCTTTAGACCGTGGTCTGCGCCATTGCCGTTGCGGTCGATGATGCCGATGCGTGCTCCCGGCTTTAGGGATGCGCGCAGCTTCACCATGAGCGGGATTGGGTTGGCGATCTCGTGGTACATCTTCAGCAGCAGCGCGGCGTCCACCGGAGCGGGCAACTTAAGGTCGTCTGCGGTGCCCAGCACGGCGTGCACCTGTGGCAACTTCTCCTTTGCAGCGCGTGTGTTAATGGCCTTGACCGCAGCGGGGCTGATGTCTTCACCGTACACTGCGCCCTCCGGCCCCACGCGCTTTGCGGCACGCACGGTGAACCAGCCGCCGCCCGCGCCAATGTCGGCGACTGCCTTGCCTTTTGTGATGCGCAGGATATCCATAACGCGGTCAATCTGCAGCTTCCCATCGCGATTGGGCTCCTCAAAGATGGACAGGTCGCCCGCGTAGGGTGTGCTGGTCTGCCGTCCCGCCGTTGCGGGGGCCTGCGCATGCACCGGCAAAAGACATAGGAGCGCCGCGATGTGAAAGGCGGCAAAGACAAGAGGACGGCGAACGCTGAACTTCATGCTTTGTTGGACGCTGGAACTCGCCCCTGTGTCCTGCAGCAACGCGCGCAACCCGCATCCAACACTGCATGAGTGAAGAAACCGGCAAAGTACGCCCATACGTTCATCTGGTGGAAGGCCGCGACCCCGCAGAGGTCATGCTGAGCACGCCCGCCGCATTGCGTGCGGTGATTGAACGGCTTGGACCAGCCGCCGTTGACACAAAGCCCGCGCCCGGCAAGTGGAGCGTGCGAGAACTGTTGTGCCACATTGCCGATTGTGAAGTGGCGTGGGCGTGGCGGCTGCGCCTGATCTACGGCGCGGACAACCCGCAGGTGCAGCCCTTTGAGCAGGACCCGTGGGCGCGCGCCTACGATGGCGTGCAATACACCGCGGACGCCGCGCTGGCATCGTTTACCGCCTTGCGCACATGGAACCTGGCGCTGATCGAGACGTTCTCAGAGGCTGATAAATCGCGGCCCGCACACCATCCGGAGATTGGCGACATCACGCTTTGGACGGTGGTGAAGATTGCTGCAGGGCACGATCTGCACCATCTACACGCACTCGACAAGTTGCCGTAGTACCGGTCGCCCTTTTCGCTTCACGTTTGTCATCCCGCAGCGCAGCGGAGGGATTTGCATGTGTGTCGGTCCGCCTGGAATGCCGGCTGAACTGCATCACCTGCTCGCGTCCTGCGCAAACAGATTGCCCTATGCAGATCAACTGAACAGACTACTTGCATAGGCATACATGCAGATCCCTCCGCTGCGCTGCGGGATGACAAGGTCAAAGGTAAAAAGCGGGTGACAAGGTCAAGGTAGGCTGTGGGACGACAAGGTTAAAGGTAGAGAGCGGCAAGCAAACGAAGGCACTGAAGCACGCACGATCCCTCTCTACAATCAAGAACGATGCTCTTTGAACTCCACCGCACCACCGGCCAGCTTCGCCGCGGCACCTTGCACCTGCCGCATGGCCTGGTGCAAACGCCGGTTTTTATGCCGGTGGGCACCTCCGCCAGTGTCAAAGCCGTGCCGCAGGACACGCTGGAGACGCTGGGCGATGACCGCCACGGCGCGGAAATCATCCTTGCAAACACATACCACCTTTACCTGCGCCCCGGCCATGAGTTGATCCAGCGTGCAGGCGGCGTGCACAAGTTTATGAGCTGGACGCGGCCCATGCTGACCGACTCCGGCGGCTTCCAGGTGTTTTCACTGGCGGCGCTGCGCAAGGTTACGCCGGACGGTGTGGAGTTCCGATCGCATCGCGACGGGTCGAAGCACTTCTTCTCGCCGGAACACTCCATCGACGTGCAGATTGCGCTGGGCGCGGACACGATCATGGCCTTCGACGAATGCACAGAGCACCCCGCAACCTACGAGCGCACACGCGACAGCATGGGCCTGACGCACGCCTGGGCAGAGCGGTCGCTGCGGCACTTCCACGCCAACGCGCACCGCGTGCCGTGGTTCGACAACCTGGGTGAGCAGCGGCAGCAACTCTACGGCATTGTGCAGGGCGGTATGTACAAAGACCTGCGAACGGAGAGCGCGGAACGCCTGCTGCAGATGCGCGATGACGCAGGGAACGGCTTCGACGGCTATGCCATTGGCGGCCTGGCTGTCGGCGAACCGCGTGAGGTCACACGCGAGATCATCGAACACACCCTGGCGCTGTTGCCCGCCGACAAGCCGCGCTATGTCATGGGCGTGGGCTACCCAGACGAGATTGTTGAATACGCACGCATGGGCGTCGACCAGATGGATTGCGTTCTACCCACCCGCGCGGCTCGCCACGCGCTGCTGTTTACCAGCGAAGGCCGCCTTAATATCAGCGGAAAGAAGTTCGCGGAAGACACCGGCCCGGCAGACCCAACCTGCACCTGCAGTACCTGCCGGCGCTACTCGCGGGCCTATCTGCGACACCTGTTCCACAACGACGAACCACTGGCGGCCACGCTGGCCAGCGCGCACAATCTGCACTTTTATCTCACCGCCATGCAGCAGTTGCGCGAGGATTGATGGCGAGGCACATCCTCTGTTTTGTCATCCCGCAGCGCAGCGGAGGGATCTGCATGTAAGCTCGTCCACCTACGCCGTTCAGCTAGGGTACTGCGTAATAGGTGTTCGCGCTTTGCGCGAACGGGTGAGCGGCAACAACACGCCTCACCGTTACAGCTTCCCGGCACACATGCAGATCCCTCCGCTACGCTACGGGATGACAACTTAGAAACAAAGTGACAAGGGAGCGCACAAACCATGAGCTACAACTTCTTCGACCTGACCGGACAGGTGGCCATCGTAACCGGTGCATCGCGTGGCCTGGGCCAATACTTCTCACGTGCGCTGGGCCGGGCGGGTGCAAAGCTGATCATCACCAGCCGCAAGGCGGGTGACTGCGACGATTTCATTGAAGAGCTTGCCCACCTGGACATTGAGGCGCGTGCGTTGACCTTGGATGTGCGCGACCGCGAGAGCATCGCAGCCTTCGGACAGGCAGCCGAAGCCGTTTACGGGGAAGATGGCGGCAAGGTGGACATCCTGGTCAACAACGCCGGTTGCAACATCCGCAAGCCCGCGCTGGATGTCAGTTGGGATGACTGGAACACCGTCGTTGAGACCAACCTGCGCGGTGCATTTTTTGTGGCACAGGTTGTAGGGCGCGGCATGGTCGAGCGCGGTTATGGCCGCATCATCAACATCAGTTCCGTCACCAGCGTCTTCGGCTATGCGGGATTGGCCCCGTACGGTGCCAGCCGCGGCGGCATCCGCCAGTTGACCATGAGCCTGGCGGACGACTGGGGCAAGCACGGCGTCACCGTGAACGCCCTTGCTCCGGGCTGGTTCCAGACCGAGCAGAACAAGGTGATGTACCAGGACGCGGAATGGGTCGAGTACCTGAAGGAGCGTATCCCGCTGCATCGACCTGGCGCGCCCAACGACCTGGATGGCGCGGTGGTTTTTCTGGCCAGCGAAGCTTCGCGGTACATAACCGGGCAAACGCTGCTGGTTGACGGCGGCATCACGGTTGGATCCACTCGCGCAGTGGTCAATCGACAAACTTGAAGACGGCACCATTCCGTGATTCCTTAGAACCTAGAGCGTATCGACATATAGGTCTTGTACCTGTTTGCGGCTTTAGCCGCCGAGATAGTAACAGAATCAGTCTGGCAACGCGGCTTTAGCCGCTGAGATCGGACTCTCGGCGGCTAAAGTTCTAGCTATCTCAGCGGCTAAAGCCTCAGGTTTGATCCGCAAATGTACTCGGCCTGATCCTTGGAAAGCTATATGTCGATATGCCCTAGGTGACAGCCGGTGGCGGGTTCGCTTCGCCACGCACATGCAGGGGCTCAATACGGCCAAGCAGCAGCAGGTAGGCCAGGATGCCGATTGCAAGGTAAGCCGCCGCAATGCCGAATGCCCATGTGTACGCGTGTGTCCGCTGAACAGTGATGCCGGTGATGATGGGCGCGGCAATGGCCGAGATCTGGTTCGAAAAGTTCATGATGCCGCCCACCTTGCCTGTGCTGGAGTTGGGCACCAGCAACGATGGCATGCTCCAAAGCACCGGTGATGCAGCAGACAACCCGCCGATGGCGAGCGAAATAGGCAGCAGCGCCGTGACTGCGCTGTGCGCAAAGATGGCACCGGCAATGCCCAGCCCGCAGACGGTGCCACCCACCAGCACAGCCCGGCGCACACGCGGCGCACTGTAGCCGCGCCGGATGAGCCCATCCACAAGGAAGCCGCCAATGAACAGGCCGCAGGCTGCCGCAAACAGCCACGGAGCGGCGGTGAACAGAAACGACTGCCGCAGCGAAATATGCAGCGACTGCGCGAGGTACGTGGGCAGCCACGTCAGCAGCAGATAAAAGACATAGTTGTAAGCGCCAGAGCCAATGGCCAGGCCGACAATCTTGCGCTGACGCATCAGCCGCCAAAGCGGCAGCGGCGGTGCCAGCGACGCCTGTGGGTCGCCCGAGTGCTCATGCTGCAGAACGACATTCCGCATGGAGAAGCGATGCGGCTCACGGTACACCAGCGCAAACAGCAGAAGGTATGAGAATGAAAGCGCCGCGGTAAACCCGAAGGACATGCGCCAGCCCACGCGCAGCAGCAGCAGCCCCAACAGCGGCACGCCGACAGCATTTGCCAGCTTTGCCGCGCTGTCAAACAGGGCTGTGGCCAGTGACCGCTCTTCTGCTGGAAACCAGGCACCTACTGCCTTGGCGTTGGCCGGAAAGGTTGGCGCTTCACCGATGCCAAGCAGCAGCCGCGCCGCAAAAAAGAAGAGAACACCCGGCGCAAAGGCGGCGGCAACCGACGCAACACCCCAGATCAGGATGGATACCAGTGAAACCTTGCGGACGCCGAATGCGTCCAGCACCACGCCCGTGGGCAACTGGCACGCGGCATAGGTCCAGGAGTAGGCAGCCGACAACTGACCGAAAACCGCCGGCGTAATGCCGAAGCTGGTCACCAGCGCGTCATGCGAGACGGACAGGTTTACCCGGTCAAAGTAGTTGACCAGCACACCCGCGCCCAGCAGCAGGGCGATGGTCCAGCGGTAGGGCTCAGGTGCTCGATAATCGCGGATGAGGCTGCGGGCAGGCATGCTCCGCAAGTGTAGTGGATGGGCTGTCGGCGCGGCAGAATAGCTGCGGTGAGACATTACAGCTTTTGGAGGGGCATGGCGTCAGCCATGCCATGCCGTGAAGATACTTCTTCAACACAGGGCTTCAGCCGCTGAAGGTCAGCTTTTCGCCTGCTCGGTTGCCTCAGCGGCTGAAGCTGTCCCTCATTCGCCTTTCGATGGCATGGCTAAAGCCATCCCACTCCAAAAGCTGTGAGCTAAAATCAGGCGGCTTTTCGCTTTACGCGTAGCAGCAGCAGCGATCCAAGGTATATGGCGGCAGCCAACAACATCAGGATGCCAATGGGCAGACCCACCCATTTGTAGGCGATGGAAAAATCAATCTTCCGGCTAGTGGCTTCGGTCAGCACAAGGATGGTCATGATGGCAAGAAAGGTCGCGGCAAAGAACGACGCCACCCCTGTCGCCCCAGCGATCAGCAGCGTCTGCAACACGGAAAAATCACCGACCGGCGCGCCCAGCAGGCGGGGACCGTTGTACTCTGGCGCGTACCTGGCGGGTGTGGATGTCGTATCAGCCATACTCTCTTCTCTGCCGCACCACGAACGCGGCCTGCCAGTAGAATACCTTTGAATGCCTGACACACTTCAAGCCGTGCTGCTGACACCCGCCGAAGCCGCACAGCAGGCCACGGCAACCACCGCTCCAAACGGCGTGCGCTACGCTTCGCTGGGCAAGCTGGACAGCACCAACAGCTCGCCCACGGAACTGGCGCGCCTGGTGGGTGCGGTCCCAAAGTCGCTTGCCGCCGGCCTGGCGCAGCATGTCTACCTGTTTGTGCCGCTGGCACTCTCCGGCGCACGCATGGATGGCGCGGAATCCGGTCCCTTCGGCGAGGCCGACCGTACCCTGATTGCGACACAGTACGACGCAGCACTGGCGGAAAAGGCCATCTGCCACCGGAATGCTCAGGTGGGCGGCACAGAGTACGTCTTCCTGTCCAGCCGCCTCCAGGCCGACGGCTTTGCCTTAGCCTTCGAGTTTTGCATCAATGTCGCCCACAACTTTGTGGACAGCACCGGCACACCGCGCGAGTTTGCGGAGCTGGCGTGGAAGCAGGTAACCGCCAACGTACGCGGTGAAACCTCCGTGGATGCCTGGGAAGAACGTGCCGCCGCATTGGGCCAGCCTCTACCTGAAGTTGGCAAACAGCTCGCCGCATCGTCAGGCCCCGCAGGCCGCAGCGACGAAAAGGCTCGGACAGCCTACGAGGCATCAGCCTTTGCCGATGCGCTTGCGATCTATCTCCTGTCGCTATCAGTCGACTTCGACTACGCCGACTTGCGTGAGCGGGACTACCCACTCCTGTCGGCACCGGCGCTGGCGGAGCGGCTGCGCGCCGTGAACAAGCTGTTCCCGGCAAATGACGGCTACCAGTTCCAGATCCTGTACCGCCGTCGCGGATAGGAGGGCTTCAGGCCCTGGATCTGCGGGTACGCTCTACAATCGCGACTGTATGATCGCTCACCTTCGCGGCAACCTCTTGAGTAAATCTCCGAGCCAGGTAATTATTGACTGCGGCGGCGTCGGGTATGACGTGAGTATCTCCGTGCCAACCTTCTCCGTGCTACCAGTAGAAGGTGCCGAAGTAAGCCTCCACATCAACACGCAGGTGCGTGAGGACGCGATTGCGCTGTTCGGATTCGTAGACC
>CAXUEW010000055.1:1282-14987 GCA_964250115.1 uncultured Terriglobus sp. | reverse complement strand
GTAAGTGAAATCCGCCAGTGGAGAACTAGCTGCCGTACCCCGAGGATGACGGCTTAGAAATGGTAGGCGGCACCCACGGTGACCATCTGCGGCTGCAGGTTGTAGAGCGGGAAGCCGTACCAGCGCTGGTATTCGTAGTCGACACGGACGTTCACGTGCTTCTGCGCGTTGAAGTCGACACCGCCGCCGAGCGCGCCTATGTTGTAGGCCAGGTTGGCCACGTCGCCGGGATAGTTGAAGACGCCCCGGCCGTACATTACGCGGACGTATGGGTTTATGCGGTTGAAATGCAGAACGTAGCGCGGGCCGATCTCATAGGTTCGCTCGTACTCGTGGTCGGCCTTGTGCGTGCCGAGTTGGTGAAAGGCAATCTCCACACCGTAGTGCGTCTTGAAGTCGAGCGTGCCGTACAGCGACAAGCCGCTGATGCGCGTGCCGTCTTCCAGCGGCGTGAAGGCGTAGTCGTGCTTGCCGTAGCTGAAGCCGCCGCCAAGCTGCAGATCAGCGGCGCGGCTGGCCGTTGCCGTGGTGGCCTGTGCCTGCATTTTTCGAGGTATAACGCCTGCAAGAAGGATCAGGCAGGCGGCCCCAAGCAGAAACGCAGCCTGAATTTTGCGGGGTGTCTGCATCCTGCTCCATGAGACGGCATGCCGTCGGCCCTGTCTACACCGGGATGGTCGAAAACGGCTTACGGCATTCCATATCGGTCCGCTCACATGGCTCCTTGCCTGGCAGAGAATTTGCTGGATGGTTTGGGTCGGTGCGCGGGTGGCCCGCATCCATAACTCTATGGAATTTCGTCAGCTTGGCAAGAGTGGTCTACAGGTGCCGGTACTTTGCTTCGGCACGGGTACGTTCGGCGGTGCGAATGAGTTCTTCAAGAAGTGGGGCTCAACCGACGTCGACGAGGCCCGGCAGTTGATCGACATGTGCATGGAGGCGGGCGTCAACTTCTTCGATACTGCCGACGTGTACTCCGAAGGCCGCTCTGAGGAGATTCTGGGCGAAGCCATTGCGCACCTGCCACGCGAATCGTTGCTGCTTTCGACCAAGTCCACCTTCGGCTTCGGAGGGGGGCCGAATGACTCGGGATCGTCGCGTTACCATATCACGCAGCAACTGCACGGCAGCCTGCGGCGGCTGAAGACCGACTACATTGACGTGTACCACATGCATGCTTTCGACGCGCAGACGCCCATGGAAGAGGTGCTGAGCACGCTGGATCACTTCGTGCGCGCCGGCAAGATTCGCTACATTGCCTGTTCCAACTTCAGCGGATGGCACCTGCAACGATCGCTCGACCTGAGCGAAAAGTACGGCTGGGCGAGGTACGTGGCGCACCAGGCGTATTACTCGCTGGTGGGCCGCGACTACGAGTGGGAGCTGATGCCGCTGGGCATGGCGGAAAGCGTAGGCGCGCTGATCTGGAGCCCGCTTGGTTGGGGACGCTTGACGGGCAAGATTCGCCGCGGCCATCCTGCGCCTGAGGGATCGCGTTACAGCGACGGCCAGGCCGGTGGTCCTGTGGTGGATGAGGAGTACCTGTACAATGTGGTGGATGCGCTGGACGCAGTGGCAGCCGAAACCGGCAAAGCAGTCCCGCAGGTTGCACTCAACTGGCTGCTGCGGAAGCCGACAGTGGCCAGCATCATCATTGGCGCGCGCAACGCAGAACAGTTGAAGGCGAACCTGGAGGCAGCCAGCTTTGTGCTGACTCCAGCACAGGTCGAAAAGCTGGACAAGGCCAGCGATCGTCCTGTCGCCTACCCCTACTGGCACCAGCGGCAGTTCTCGCGGAATCCTCCCCCGCCAAGCTACCGATAAGGAATCCTTTAGGGCCGCCGCGCCTGCCTTAGACTGAACGTGTTACCAGGGGCGGACCACCAATTTCATGGCAGAGCACATTTGCCCGGAGTGCGGGCGCGGCAACCTGAATCGTTGTGGCCGGAAAGGCCTGTGGGAGCAGGTGGTGCTGCCCCTGTTTGGCGTCTACCCTTGGCGCTGCGGCCGCTGCCGCAGGCGGATTCGATTAGCCGACAGGGGTACTGCGTTTCAACGGCTGCCATCACGATCGAGACAGCAAGACAGTGACGACGAGCAGGAGGCCTGATGCTGTGGGCCACCTTGCGCTGCCGGACCAGCCTGACTATGCCCTTGAGAATGGAGCCGCGTGCCTGACCCATCGCAAAATTCCGCCCACGGCAAACGGCTCCTTTGGTTCGCCGCGGGTAGCCTGCTGTTGGCCAATGTGGGCCAGTGGCTGCTATTCCGGCTGCTGGGATGGGGAAATCCGGGCGGTCTGAAGGGTGACTTCCTATCGTTTCTGCACATGCGTACATGGACCGATTCCTGGCTGCCCATGATGCAGTCAGTGGATTACTTTGGGGCCCATCCGGATCTGCCGATCTACTACGCTCCCCTCTATGACACGCTGATTTATTCGCTGGCCAGCATTCTGCCGCTGTGGCTGTTGAAGCAGATGGGCATGGGCAATGCCGCACTGCTGCGTCTGTTGGCGGCGACGTCGTGGCTGGCTCTCGCTGGGGTGGCGGCCGTCTCTCTCCTGATGGCGAAGCGGTTGCTGGCGCGAAACAAACGGCTGGACTGGCAGTCCGTCGTTGCTGTTTGTGGGCTCGTTGTTTTCTGCTATC
The DNA here is from genome assembly GCA_964250115.1 of uncultured Terriglobus sp. Lineage (GTDB taxonomy): Bacteria > Acidobacteriota > Terriglobia > Terriglobales > Acidobacteriaceae > Terriglobus. The sequence goes on along the minus strand of CAXUEW010000055.1, from coordinate 12,336 downwards.
CACTGCTGAAAGGGTACGCACTGGGTAACGCCCAGACATTTCTGTCTTTTGGATTCACCCTGCTTCTGCTGCTCTGGAGCAGTGGCAAGGAGCGCGCCAGTGGCATGACAGCCGCACTGCTGGCATTCGTAAAGCCGCAGTACGTCCTTCTACTGGTGTGGATGGCGGTGCGCCGCAAGTGGAATGCAGCTGCCGCATTTCTGGCAACGGCGATCCTGCTGGTTGCGCTGTCGACGCTGGTCTGCGGCTGGCACAACAACCTGGACTACCTTCATGTGCTCGCCGGGCTTAGCCGCAAGGCGCAGTCGCACTTTGCCAACCAGTCCATGTTCGGTACGCTGAACCGCGCGATTGGCAACGGTGAGAACCTGGGCTACACACCGCTGGTGTACACGCCGTACATCCGCTGGGTTTACCTGGCAACGGTAACGACGGCCCTCCTGCTAGTAGGCGGTGTGCTGTTGTTCCCGTGGGGCCGGTTGCGCGGATCGGCGGGTGATCTTGCGGCCATGGGTCTGGTATCAGTCGCTGCTTCGCCCATGGCCTGGGAGCACCACTACGGTATTGTCTGCGGCGTGCTTGCCTGGACGTGGTTCGCCTATGGTTGCTGGCAGACGAAGCGGTCCTGGATGCTGGGGCTGGCTGCCTTCCTTACGCTGAATGCGCTGCTGGGCTTCAACCGGTTGGCTCCGTTCCACGGATGGAATGTGCTACAGAGCTACATGTACCTGGGTGCACTAGTGCTAGTGGCAGTGCTGATGCGAACGGCCTGGGCTGTCACCCGGGGTGACACAGATCCGGTACTGTAGCTACTTTTGCGTCATCGTGGTTCCGGCTCCGGAACCGAAGTAAAAACCAATCACTGATCCGAGCAGTCCCGTGATGGCAGGCAGCAGAATCTGCAACATCTCCTTGGTTTGTGCCCACTGTGCTGCGGACGAGACACTCTGCCTGCACGCCCAGTAGATCAGTCCAGAGAACGACACAAGGAGACCGAGGCTGACCAGTGTACGTACCCAGTCACGTTGCCGCTCCGGAACGTAAGGCTTCAGTTGGATGGGTGGCTCTGCACCGGCAGACCCTTGGACCGGGCGTCGAGACTCTGACTGCCGTCGACTTCAGCCATGGATCAGCTCGCTAGTTCCAATTCCTGTATGTCGCCCCCACGCTTTACTAGGATCTGTGTGTCACGTCGGGACTTGGCATTCACAATAAAACTGCTGAGCGCGAGTGCTTGCCCAAGGGCTGCTGAGACGCTGATGCCCTGCATGTCAGCCACGCGCTTCAACTCGTCGAGCTGTTCCGTCGAGAACGTGACCTTTACTTCTTTCCCGTCGACCATAGCTGGCTCCTTCGCAAAGCGTATACTTCCACTGGGTTTCAGGCAAGACTGCGATATTCTAACTGGATGCAACTGTTCCGTGCTGGCTTTCCTGGCCGGTCTCGCTCCCTTCAAGTGAACTCTGAAAATTCGCAGCAAGCCGTAGGCTCCGCTCACCCGTACGACACGGCGGACGGTCGTCGCATCCGGTCCACTACCGTGCTCTGCGTGCGGCGCAACGGTGCCGTCGTCATGGCGGCGGATGGCCAGGTGACGCTCGGCTCTGCCGTGATGAAGAGTGGTGCCAGGAAGCTTCGTCGCCTGTACAACGACAAGGTGCTGGCCGGTTTTGCGGGTTCCACCGCCGACGCCTTTTCGCTGTTTGCACGCTTTGAAACCAAGCTGGAGCAGTACGCCGGCAACCTGCCGCGCGCGGCCGTCGAGCTGGCCAAGGACTGGCGGACCGACAAGCTGCTGCGCCAGTTGGAAGCGCTTCTGCTGATCGCAGACAAGGAACACATGTACCTGCTGGGCGGCAACGGGGACGTGATCGAACCGGACGTGATTGAAGGCGGCGCCATCATGACCATCGGCTCCGGTGGCAGCTTTGCGCAAAGTGCCGCGCAGGCCCTGCTTGAAAACACGGATCTTTCCGCCCGCGCCATCGTCGAGAAGAGCATGAAGATCGCGGCGGAAATCTGTATCTATACGAACGAGAACATCACCGTTGAAGAGTTGTAATAACCCGCTTGTCATCCCGTAGCGTAGCGAAGGGATCTGCATGTGTGCCCGCGCTGCTGAGTTCGCGATTGCCAAGCAAAAAGCAGATCCCTCCGCTGCGCTGCGGGATGACAAAATGAGAGAGCGAGCCAAGCAGATGGCGATTTACCTCCCCGGAGTAGCAGAAAACCAAGCCGTCGGCCTCGAAGAGATGACGCCGCGCGAAATCGTTGCGGAGCTGGACAAGTATGTCGTCGGCCAGCACGCGGCCAAGCGCGCCGTGGCCATTGCGCTGCGCAATCGGCAGCGCCGGCAGAAGCTGCCGCCTGAAATTGCCGACGAGATCATGCCGAAGAACATCATCATGATCGGACCTACGGGCGTGGGCAAAACCGAGATTGCCCGGCGGCTGGCAAAGCTGACCAACTCGCCCTTTCTGAAGGTCGAAGCCAGCAAGTTCACCGAAGTCGGTTATGTGGGCCGCGATGTGGAATCTATCGTGCGCGACCTGGTCGAAACCGCCATTGAGATGGTGCGCGAAGAGAAGCTGGAAGAGGTCGAAGACAAGGCCGAGCACAGCGCCGAAGAACGCCTGCTGGACCTGCTGCTGCCGCCCGCGCCACCCGAGACGATGAAGGCCGCGCAGGAAGCCGCCGCAGGCGAGCAGGCACAGACCATGACCATGCCTGTCGCCATTGACTTCGACGCCTCCAACGAGCCGAAGACCGACGACCCACTACCCGAAAATCGGACACGCGAAAAGCTGCGCCAGCAGTTCCGCGAGGGAAAGCTGGACGACCGCATCGTCGAGGTGGACGCGCGCGACCGCAACCAGCCCAACTTCGAGATCGTGGGCGTGCAGGGCGGTGAAGAAACCGACGTCAACCTGAAGGACATCCTGCCGGGGCTGTTCGGCAACCGTTCGCGCAAGAAGAAGATGAAGGTCTCCGAGGCCTTTGAGTACCTGATCAGCGAGGAAGAAGGCCGCCTGATCGACATGGACCAGGTCACCCGCGTCGCCATCGAGCGCGTGGAGGACACCGGCATCGTCTTCCTCGACGAGATCGACAAGATCGCCGGACGCGAGGGCGGCCATGGCCCCGACATCAGCCGCGAGGGCGTGCAGCGCGACATTCTGCCCATCGTGGAAGGCACCACGGTCAACACAAAGTACGGCTTTGTCTCGACTGACCACATCCTGTTCATCGCGGCGGGCGCGTTCCACGTGTCCAAGCCCAGCGACCTGATCCCCGAGCTGCAGGGCCGCTTCCCCATCCGCGTGGAACTGCAGTCGCTCACGGTCGAGGACTTCATCCGCATCCTGACGGAACCGAAGTCGTCACTGGTAAAGCAGAGTATCGCACTGCTTGAAACCGAAGGTCTCAAGCTGGAGTTCCAATCGGAGGCTCTGGAGGAGATGGCCAGCTTCGCCTTCTCCGTCAACGAAACCACAGAAAACATCGGTGCGCGCCGCCTGCACACCATCATGGAGCGCGTGCTGGATGAAATCAGTTTCCAGGCGCCGGACCTGATCAAGAACGCGAAGCCCGCCGAAAACGGTGTCGTCGCACAGGTGGAACCGAGCACGGTTGAGCCACCTAAAGGCACCGCCCCGCTGGTTCCCGGCAACGCGCATCCCCTGCCGGTGCTGGAGCGGCAGGTGGAAGGCGGAGTGGAACGCGTCGTCGTCATCGACCCGGAGTATGTCCGTCAGCAGGTTGCCGCCATCGTGAAGAATCAGGATCTAAGCCGCTACATCCTGTAGCCGTTCGCCTTCTGGTTGGTCATCCTGAGCGAAGCACGGAGTGCGTAGTCGAAGGACCTGCTTTCCTCGGAGTGACCAGGGCTCTGATACGGCAGCTACAACGGGCCTAATGCGCACACCGCAACTAACCTATGGAGGCCCAATGGGCTCAGGATCATCCGCAACAGGCACAAGTATCCTGCTGTTGCCTCCGCACAACTCCGCTTGCGCCATTAGATCATCGGTGCTGCCGCAGAACTCCGGCAAGAAGTAAGCGCGTCAACGCACAAGGAAACGCAACAGAAACCCCGGCATTGTTAGGGATGCCGGAATTCTGTGTCAGACAGCTAAGCGTGGGCCGGTTCAGCAACTTCCTTCAGCCGCTTTTCGAGTAGCTGTTCCAGCTCTTCGAGTGCCTTGCTGAAGCCCTCGATGCCTTCTTTCAGCTTGTCATGCGCCATGCGATCTTCGGCATGCATCTTCTCGAACGTCGCCTGATCCATGGGGATCTTCTCGATTTCCAGGCCTGCAGCCTTTGCGGGATCGAGCTTGCGCTCCAACGTGCCTTCCTTGCTGTTGAGCTCTTCCAGCAGCTTCGGAGCGATGGTCAGCAGATCGCTGCCTGCAAGTTCGGTGATCTCGCTGATATTGCGGAAGCTGGCCCCCATGACCTGGGTCTTGTAGCCGAATTTCTTGTAGTAGTTGTAGATGGTGGTGACCGACTGTACGCCGGGGTCTTCCGCGCCGGCGTAATCCTTGCCGGTGTCCTTCTTGTACCAGTCGAGGATGCGGCCCACGAACGGCGAGATCAGGGTGACCTTCGCCTCGGCGCATGCAATGGCCTGGTGTATGCCGAACAGCAGGGTCAGGTTGCAGTGGATGCCTTCCTTCTCCAATTCCTCGGCAGCCTTAATGCCTTCCCAGGTGGAGGCGATCTTGATCAGGATGCGCTTGCGATCGACGCCCGCATCTTCGTACTGCTTGATGATGGCGTGCGCCTCAGCCAGCGTCTTTTCCTTGTCGTAGGAGAGGCGTGCATCGACCTCGGTCGACACGCGGCCCGGAACTATGTCGAGAATCTTGCGGCCAAAGGCTACGGCTAAGGTCTTGAAGGCTTCGGCGGCCACAGCCTTGTCATCGGAGTTCGCGCCAGCCTTCTGCTTGGCCTCTTTCAGCACGTCGTCCACGATGTACGAGTAATTTTCCATGCCCGCTGCCGCGGTAATCAGCGAAGGGTTCGTCGTGGCATCTGTCGGCTTAAACTTCTCCATCGACTTCATGTCGCCCGTGTCTGCAACCACGGTGGTGTACTGCTTTAGACTATCCAGAAGTGTAGGCATTGCAAATCTCCTTCGTGCAATCGTTCGCCCTAATGATACGCGCCAAAGCTCAGATGCAAAGACTCTGCGGCAGGAGGATTCACGCAGCAACAACGACTGAGCGGACTCGTCAGCGATCGGGTACCCCTTCTTCCACTTCGCTGCTTTTAGGTCCTGCAATGCCGTCGCGGCCTACGGAGGACACGCTGTACCGGTAACGCGCACCCGGCCGCACCGCCGTGTCAGTGTAGGTCAGGCCACGTACCGGTTCCACTGTCAGCAGCATTGAAGTACCGGCACCTTCGGTGCGGAAGACACGGTAGCCAGTTGCTGCGGTCGCTGGTTGCCAGACCAGATCAATCTCGGGTGCATTCAACGTGTTTGCGACGGCTTCAAGACCCGTCGGCGGCGGCACCAAAGGCAGCTTCGCATTGGCCGGCAGCAGGATAAGCACCGGTGAACTGCGCATGGAGAGTTCTTCCCCCCCGACACGCACCACTCGCTCACGCGAGACGCTGTACTGCTGAGCGATGCCCGGCTTCGCGCCGGTATCCAGCGTCCCCGCCGGATCGTTCCCTTTTACTTCAACAGACAAAAGCGTGTCGGCGGACTTCGCTCGCTCTGAGTCCTGCTGGGGTGATCTTGCAGGAGCAACAGAGCCAACCGCGGGATCGCCGCGCCTGACCCGCAGCAGAATGCGGCCATCCTCCATGCCGGGACTGGGTTGCCAGCGGAGGAGCACACCGTTCTCCGCTGGTGCTGCCTTCACATTGTGCAGGATAGGAGGAGCCGCACCGGCAAGTGCTTCCACTGTGACTGCAGCAGCACCCTTGCCACTGCCGTTCAGCATGCGCACGCGGTAGTGGAGGATACGGGGCGATCCGGAGGCTAGAGAGGGTGGTAGCAGATCTTTAAAGCTGCCCGTATGGGTACCGGTAGCGGCAATCCGTCCCAGCGGAAGACAAGTTGGCACAGATGGATCTTCCCTGCACACCTCTGCCTGCAAAGGCACGGGGACGTGCTTACCGCTTAGTGGCAGGCCATCTGTAGTCCGGGTGGGAGTTGTCCAGCGGAGGTCAACGGCATCGCCTACCCGGTCTGCAGCGAGACCACGCACCTGCGCAGGCACGTAGAGCGACGGTGGCCTGAGAGGACCCTGACTGGCACACCCTGCAAGGACACAAGCCGCGGCCAGACCTGGTAGAAGCCTGCCAATGTCGCCATGCAGTTTGGTGATGCTGCCGGTGCTGGGACCCTTTCTCAACAATGTCTTGGTAGCGATTGCTCCAGCCTTCTCACACACAAAGCCTAGCACCGGTCCCATCCTGATTCGTACGCCGGAACTATTGATATCGTTTTGGCACAGTGCGCCGATAATTATCCAATCCGACGGGAAAATCCAGTCGTACATCTTTCGACGGCGTTTCAACATCTGTTCGGCTAATAGCAAAGGCCAGGCAGCGTCAGGAGCGAATTATCTATGGCCACTGAGATCACCCCCCTCGATCTTGCTATCCCGCCTGTTGCAGCGGAAATTCCCGCAGACCAGGACGCACGCGTTGCAACCGAAGCTGCGGAATCCTTTATTTCAGAGAAGCGGCTTGGCGAGCGCATCAAACAGCTTCGGCTCAAGAAGTCGATGGGGCTGGTTGAACTGGGTCGCCACACCGGCTTGTCTGCCAGCTTTCTCTCGCAACTCGAGACGGGCCGCGTCGTTCCCACACTGCGCAACCTCGCGCGAATCTCGCTGGTATTTTCTAAAGATCTAAGCTACTTCTTTGAGCCGGAGCCTAAGACGCTGTTTCGCGTTCAGCGTGGCAAAGACCGTATCCGCCTGCCACAGAGCGGTACGGACGATCCTTCGTATTATTTCGAGTCGCTGGGTTACCTGGTTCCTGACCGGCAGTTGGACCCCTACTTTGCAGAGTTTCTGCCGAACATGACCGGTCGGCGCGCACACCAGCATCCTGGCTGCGAATTCCTCTACGTTCTGGAAGGCAGCTTGGACATCGTCCATGGCGAAGGCAAGCACCGCCTGGAAGCAGGTGACGCGGTTTATTTTGACGCGAACACGCCGCACAGCTATGGCAATGCCGCGGAAGTCCCCGCGAAAGCTCTGATTGTCACCTTGCAAGGCAATGCGGCGGCGGCTTCCGCCATGGCCAATAGCAGCAGCAAGCTCCGCCAGACAGGTATCCCAACCAACGGTCTGCGGCCTCGCTTGCCGGATGCGCCGGGTACGCAGACTCCCCAGTAGAGGCAAGCACATGCAAACGAGAAAGGCCGGCGAAGATTCGCTGGCCTTCCTTGTTTCCGGTCTTATGCCACAGCGGCTTAGTCGCTGTACGACCGCAGCCGTGCAGGCATCTCATCGCGCGTAAGATCGTGCCCACACTGCACGCAGTACACATCCGTAATGTGGACACCGCGAAAGCACTGGCCGCACACAGGCGAAATCTGGAACTGGCACTGCGGGCAGAAGTGGAATGAGCTGGCAACCTCCGTGCGGCATGACGGGCAGCGCGTCATCATGGGCTGGCGCAGAAGAAAGTAAACAATTGCACCAATGCCGCCAGGCATCACCAGCACGATCAGCATCCACAACGCCGGACGCATGTTGCGCCGTTTGACATCGCGGCTAATGTAGCCGATCAGCAGCACATAGCTTGCCAGGGCTGCGCCCCAGCTGTAGCTGCCGATGACGTGCATCACGGGATTGCCGTGGCGCGGGGGTTGCGGTCCACCGTGTCCTGAGAAGCTGAGCACCTGGATCGACGCAAAAACGATCAGCGAGAGAATCACCGACCAGAGTGGGATCAGCTTGAGTTCGTCTCCGCCGTCTTCCACATCCGGTCGTTGATTACTGTCACTATTCAGCAGCATTACCGGAAAACTCCGTTACTGCGGGTTTGTGTGCGGCTCTTCCGCAGCAGCACAACGGCTGCAGTGATGACGGAGATCGGCAGGAACCACACCAGCAGAATGCTGATGGACGAGCCGGCATCGCTTCCAAGGTCAAGCACGCGCTTCCAAAGCCCACCTTCCCAGCCGGAAAGCCCCTCATCCGCAACCGTCCATACGGCACCGGCGATCAGCAGCAGCAGCACCGAGCAGACAAGGCACGGCACAATTAGGTCGCGGAAAGTTCGCTTGCGGGCCTGCATGGCCGCCGCACGCTCGCGGATGACGCGGTGCGTTCGATTGACGATGGCAGCGCGTGCATTGAGCGTTGGGACAGGATTTTCGCCGGAGAGCGCCATGCTCACACAAGCCCTCCCACGTGGGACAGGCGGCGTACCTGGTTCTTTTCGCCGCGCAGGCGCTCAATCTGGGGCTTGAGTGCGGCCAGGCCACGATACAACCGCGACTTCACCGTGGACAGCGGGGCCTTGGTGACGGCTGCAATCTCTTCGAGCGACATCTCTTCGTGGAAGCGCAGCACCAGAACTTCGCGGTAGCTGGTGTGCAGTTCCAGCAGGACGGCGGTGACCTCTGCCGCATCTTCCCGAGAGCAGAACTTCTCAAAGGGCGAGGGCTCGTCGATGGCGATTTCAAACTGCCGCTCATCGCCTTCCGGGTCACGCAACTGGTCCAGGGATGCCATGGTGCGCTTCCGCGACAGGTCGATGACGAGGTTGCGTGCAATGGTGAACAGCCACGTGTCGAAGCGGGCCTTGCCGTTGTACTGCCCACCGCGCAGCAGCACGCGCATCCAGGTTTCCTGAAACAGGTCTTCCGCGACTTCGCGCTTGCCGGTCAGAAAGGTCAGGTAGCGCATCAGGCGGTGCTGGTAGGTCTCGATCAGGCGGTCCAGCAGTTCCGGGTCCTGCCGCTTCAGGCCACGCGCGATCTCGGCATTTTCCTGCTCACAGGCCTCAAGTATCGCAGCGGAAATGGGAAGGGTTGCCTGCACATGAGTGTTGACGCCACCCAGCCGCGGAAAGACGCGGGTTCCGAAAGATTTTTCTGAAGGCATGATCTGGTTTCCGGGTGCTGAAGAGATTACCCGCCTCTTCAGTATAGGTCCCGCCTCGGTGCCCGGATACCGCGTCCGCGTAAACTTCTTAGAGTGAACACTTGTCAGCAGGCCTCGCTAGACTTCCATCCACGGCAACCGTGCGAAAGCAGAGCCGTATGGAGATAGTGTTCGGTGTGCATCCCGTAACCGAGGCTCTTCGCGTGCGTCCGGCAGACCTGGACCATGTGACCGTGCTGGCTGGGCCGCCGAACCCACGCCTGGCTGCTCTGCTAGAGCTTTGCCGCGATGCACGGGTCCGCATCGCGCACGGCAGCCGGGATGAGCTGGCGCGCATGAGCCGTACGGAAAACCACGGCGGTGCCGTCGCCTTTCTGCGTGAACGGAAGGCGCTCTCCTTCGAAGATCTGCTGCAACCGCTGGGCTCCGCAAAGCGTTTCCTGCTGGCGCTGGACGGTGTGGAAGACCCGCATAACCTTGGTGCGCTGCTACGTACGGCCGACGGCGCAGGTGTCGACGGTGTCCTGATGCCGGAGCGCCGCTCAGCCCCCCTGAGCGGTACCGTCGCGAAGGCGTCGGCAGGGGCGACGGAACACGTCCGCGTCGCGCGGGTGACGAATCTTGTGCGCGCACTGGAAGATCTGAAGCGTCAGAACATCTGGATCGTGGGTCTGGATGAGCGCGGCACCATGGACTATGACCAGTTCGATTTCAGCGGCGACATTGCGCTGGTGCTGGGACGCGAAGGTGCCGGCCTGCATGACCTGACGCGCCGCACCTGCGACTTTCTGCTGCGTGTGCCCATGGCTGGCGCGGTACCGTCGCTGAACGTCTCCGTGGCGGGCGCCGTCGTTATGTACGAGGCTGCACGGCAGCGGCGATGTGCCGCTGCCCCACGTCCGGCTGCCGAAGCTGCTCCAAAGCCGTCCAAACCACGTAAGGGTCTCGGCTCCTGAACGGTCCCGGACCTGCGCGCTCCTTCATGCATCCTTCCCTGACAACAAGCCGTGTCCTGCTTCTGCTCGCGCTGTCCGGCGGCGGGCTGCACAGTGCACGCGGTCAAAGCACGGGGGTAGCGCCTGCTTCGCAGCAGGCTCCTTCACCCAAGGGCAAGGTGCTGTTTGAGCGGCACGAACCGGTGGTAACGGACGGTCCGGCAACTGCTCCTACTGACGTGGACGGCAAGACGATCCCGGAGGACGGCAAGCCTGGAGTTTCGTCCAGCAACCACCGCTCGCGCACGACACTACGCCGCCGCACGCCTGCAGAGGAACCATTAGCAAACAGTAGCGACGCGGAGCAACCGGCTGACGTACCCACGGCCTCATCCAGCCTGGAGGACGCTGCCGGGAGCGGGCAGGCAGGCACAATCGTCCTTACCGCGGCAGACGCGGAGGGTGCACGGCAAGTAACAGACCTCGAAAGACAGTCTGTCACCGTGATCGCCGAGGATCTCGACCTGCACCTGGATTCGCACACCGGACAGACAGAGGCGCGCGCGCAGTTGCTACTCCGCAATATCGGCGCGGAGCCGCTGAAGCAGGTGCCGCTACGCATCTCCGGCGCACTGCATTGGGAGAGCGTTCGCGTGGCGGGATCGACTACCGCTCTGCCGTTGCAGCAACATGGGATTCCGGACGACCTGGATCACACCGGCGTTGCGCGCGAACTGGCAGTCGAGTTGCCGAAGCCGCTACCACCTGGTGCAACCGTATCGCTGGACCTGTATTACGGCGGAACACTGGCGGCCAACACGCAGCGCCTGACCACACTTGGAGCGCCGCCGGGGCGCGCTGCCCTGACCGACTGGGACACCGTCACCGACACCTTTACCGGCCTGCGCGGCCTGGGTAGCGTCTTGTGGTATCCAGTCGCTAGCCCCCCTGCGTCCCTGCGCAACGGCACAGCGGTGACCGACGCAGTTGAGCACAGCCGGGCGGCCGGCGCAGATGCCCGCTTTGGGCTGAGGCTGAC
>CAXUEW010000055.1:0-1272 GCA_964250115.1 uncultured Terriglobus sp. | reverse complement strand
CTGACCCTGCAGTACTCGGGAACCCGACCGGCAGCCGCTTTTTTTTGCGGCGAGCGCCAACTGCTGGTCTCCGTAGCGCAGGACACTACAGCCGACAGCGAAGGCGGCTTTGTCACAGCGCAGTGGACCCGGGAACAGCTGGGCCTGCACACGCCTTCTCTGTTTGTTGCGAGCAATACCTCGCAGGACGCCGCGGATAGCCTGCTACGCGTGTCAACCGGCGATACGCAAACAGCCGTCGCGGTGAGAGACGCAACGGCACGCATCCGTCCCATGCTTTCAGAATGGCTCGGCGCTGCGCCACAGCGGCGGCTGGAAGTCATCGATCTGCCGGTTCCCAGTGCCATAAGTTTTGCCGATGGCGCACTGCTAGTAGCTCCTTTGACGACAGACGCACCGGCGGTGCTGGCTCCAACGCTGGTGCAGCCACTGACAGCGGCGTGGTTGCCCGCGGGCATTGCAGCGCCGTGGCTGCGCGACGGGTTGCCGGCCTTCTTGCAAGCAGTCTGGGTGGAGCGCACCACCGGGCGAGCCTCTGCCATGACCGCGCTGGCCGGCAGCTTCCACGCGCTGCGTGCGCAGGCCATCCCGCCGGAGACGACGGGCATTAGTTCTTCGCTGCCCAGCGACGCCGCGCCGGTACCGGCGACTCCGCTGGCCACCTGCGGCGATCCCCTCTGCGCCCGCGCAAAGGCAGCGTATGTCTTTGAAATGCTGCGCGACATGCTGGGCGATGCTGCACTGCAACAAGCCATTGCAGGCTGGGCCGTGCAACAGGCGCAGCAGCCTGGACGAACCGCAGCGCAGGAAACCGCAGCCATGGAAGACTTGCTGCAGCGTGTGGCGGGCAAGCGCGACCTCCGCTGGTTTTTCGCAAGCTGGGTGGACGCCGACCACGGCCTGCCCGAACTGACGATTGTGACCGTAGCTCCGCGCCGCGTGGAGCGCTCTTCCCCGATCAACTACCTGCCGCAGGCGCGCAGGCCGGTCGCCGGCCCCATAGGCGCGGAGCCGGTCGCGCCCACCGATCCACGCGACATGAGTGAACGGGATGCGGCAGCGCTGGCTGCGGCGCGCACCGACGACGTCCGCCGCGGCGTCTCCACCGTTGGTCCGCAGCGCGACGACGTCGAGCACCTGGGCGAAGCCTCCGGACACCGCGCCGACCGCGCCTCCCTCCGCGTGCACCGCGGCGACCAGCTCGGGCACGCCGTCGGTCACGGTGATCCGCGCCCGCACCTCGCTGAGCACGGCCGCCGGCAGACCCGCCAG
>CAXUEW010000054.1:1510-15027 GCA_964250115.1 uncultured Terriglobus sp. | reverse complement strand
CCGGCGGCTCAGACGTCGGGGACTGCCGCTTGAAAGCCTGGCACCGACCTCAGCTTCGTCATCCTGAGCGGAGCGGAGCGCAGTCGAAGGACCTGCTTTTTTCAGCAGCGCTCCTCCCTCCTTAGGGCTGTCCCAGCGCTTTGTCAGGCTGAAACACCTAAGCAGCAGCCAAGACTCCAGCAGGAACAACGTAGCCGGTATGACGATGGCCGTCTCCTTAGCCAGCGCCGCTAGGCCGAACAGCAATGCCGCGCTGATCGCGTTTGACGAAACCGGCGCAGCAGGTCTGCCGGTCCACTCCTCCCGGTCTGCGTAGAACACCAGCGCCCACAGCGTGAATGCAACGGAAAAGGTATCCGCATGCGCAAGCGTGGATTGCGCGAACCACACCGGATAGATGGCGGTCAGCACCATGACCGTGATTGCCGCACGATCGTCCAGCAGCAGCCGCGTTAGCCGGAAGACCGCAAGCAGGGCCGCCGTTGTTACGAGGCACATCAGCAACCGTGTGCTGTAGACGTGAAATCCTGCAAGCTTCCACCAGCCTGCCAGCAGGATGGACGGCAGCGGCGGATGCGCGTTGCGCATCGTCGTCTCTGGGATCAGCGTGCCTAGCCGGAAAAAGTCCCACGCCGCGGGGATGTAGTAGCTGCCCTCGTCCCAGTAATAAGGGAGTCGCAGCAGCGTCCAGTGCAGCAGGTAGACTGCAACGAAAACCGGAGCGAACAGCAGCAGGACAGAGAGCGGTGGGCGTTGCTTTCCCACGGCTGTTTCGGTCACGGCTGTTCGCTCCGGCGTTGTGCTGCGAAGAAGTTAGTTGACGGGGATGGGTCCGCCACCCTGCTGCATGCCCTGCGGTTCCAGCTTCAGCTCGCCAAAGGTGCCTTCGTACTGCGCCAGGTTCTGGCCCAGGATGTTGAAGAGCGCTTTGGCCTGCTGCGGACTCAGAAAGATGCCCTGCTTGGTCAGGAAGGTAACTTCCTCCGGCGTGGAGGACTGCATGGTCCCGAAGACCAGTTGAAAATCCCAAACGCTCATCCGGATCTGCACGCTGTTGGCGTACACGTCGTTGTAATCGTCAGACTGGGTGACGCGAAGGGTCGGTTCGATGTTTGTGTTGTCGGCCATAATCTCTCTGGTGTTGCGGGATTCTTGGTGCGGAAGAGGGGACTTGAACCCCTACGGATCGCTCCGCTAGATCCTAAGTCTAGTGCGTCTGCCAATTTCGCCACTTCCGCACGCACACCTAGTCTACCGCCTCAGGCCGAACAGCGCAGGCGTCATACCGACCGCCGGACAAAGCGGCTGTTTTCGCGATCCTTCTCTGCTTCTGCGATAGGTAAGACATCCCCGTGGAAGGCCAGAAAGACACCCGCAGGTAGCAGCCGCGTCGCAAGAAGAGCCTCTGTCAGGTTCTGGAGGGCGTCGGATCCTTCAATGCCGAAGGGCGTCATGGCACCTGTGAAAATGATGGGCACTTGGTTGTTCGGCGCTCGATCCGCGATGGCTGCTGCCAAAGACATCCCTGTGACTGTGATGGTGTCCGTCCCATGCGTGACCAGCACTGGAGTTCCCACGTTAATGTGCCGCAGCACGTGCATGGCGACCAGATCGCGGTCCGCATCGGTCATGTGGAGCGAGTCCTTGTTCATCAATTCCTCAACGACGATTTCCGTCTCCGGCAGCCGCAGCATCTGCAGGCAGCGGCGAATCTGAGGCTCAGTGTTCTCCATCGAACCGGCCTGCTCGACATAACGCTTTTCGATGGTGCCACCGGTGGTCAGCAGGGCAATGCGGTGCATTGTTCTATCTTAGCGGCGCAACGCTTGGATCTTACCGGGCGAACGGCAAGGGCCTCGCCGAAGCGAAGCCCATGTTTTCTTCCGAGGAAGTGGAAAGTTACTGGATGATTTGCGACGAGTGCGTGCCATTTGCGATGGCGGCTGCGCAGGTCGGTCCGGCAGAAACCGTGAAGGGGTCGTTGCGTACACGGACCAGGTTGCCGGTGGCGGAGTTCAACTGCATGCCGGTGACGCTGTTGTCCAGGAAGTTCGACGTGTACAGGTAAATGCCGAGCGCGTTCTCAATGGTGACGCACGTCGGTCCGGTACGCGCTGGCTGAGCGCCGGTGCTGGTGGCGGAAAGCGCACCGCTGCCCAGCGCAATGGCGTAAGTCCCAATTGTGCTGGCGTTGTAATTCGCGACGTAGAGGAACTTGCCCCGCGGATCGATGGTCAAGCCAACCGGCTGCGACTGCGTAGCGAACGGCCCGGTGGTGATCGCCGTTGGGATGCCGCCTGCGCTCATGCTATAGGCGATAATCTGGTTTGCCGAAGAATCTGCAACATACAGGAAGTTGCCAAGCGGAGCGACAGTAATCGCGCTTGCCACAATGCCTGCGGGATAACCGGTAGAGACTGCTGTTCCTGTACCAATCGTTGTGTTGCCGATAGCGGTGACAGCACCGGTGCTCAGGTCGCGCTTGAAAGCAAGCAGGTTGTTGGTGGTCCGGCCATCCTGCTCAATGACGTACACGTAACTCGAGCACGAAGTGTTGGTGCAGTCGGCTCCGTTAGTCGCTGTCACGCTTGTGTTCGAAACATTCGCGCTGACTGCAATGCCCTTGGGTGCCACGCCCAGTGGAAAATAATTCAGCCCTCCGTTCGACAGCGGCGTACCCAGCGAAACGAGGCCGGAACTGTCTGTCGTCAGCGGGAACACTTCCAGCCCGCCGGGGCCTACATTTGCCGTGGTGTAGCCAGGCTGGAAAGTGAACAGGACGTAAAGGAACTTGCTGTCGCCGGAGATGCCGAGCGCTACTGGAAAGCTGCCGGAGGTAGTTACGGTCTTCTGCGAGTACAGCTTGCCGTCCGTGCCAATCTGAAAGTTGACGATGTTGGAGTCGTCGCGGTTCACTACGAATACGGTCTTCTGGTTCGCGGTAATGGTGAGCGCAACTGGGTTGCGGCCGCCTGAGTCCTGGCCGGAACTGGCCAGCCGGATCAGTGAGCCGGTTTGGTAATCGATGCCGAACTCGTTCAGGATGCCATTGGGACTGGCAGCGGAACCGCGAGACGAAGTGACATAGAGAAAGCCGACCGTGTAGTTCCGGCTGCAGGCGGTCAGCCCGAGGCAGGCGGCAAGCGAGAGCAAAGAGGCTGCGCCGACCCGGCAGATGCTGTTGAACTTCATGCGATGACTTCCCTCAACTGGATACAGATCGTGGCCGCCAGGTGAAGCGGCGACCGTTCTGGAATGCTTAGCTTGTAATACCGCTGATGATGAGGCAGGACGGCCTGCCCTGCGCCTGGAACGTGGACCCACGCTGCAGCACGTTCAACGTACCTTCCACGTGGTTGATGTGGTAGCCGGTGACCGTGCCGTCCTGGTTCGACGTGTAGACCCACTGCCTGGAAGGATCTTCCACCATGCAGACCGGGCCAGACCCAACTGCGTAAGGATTCAGGTTCGTCGATTGCGGCGTCAGGTTGCCGTTGGTTTGAACGGTAAAGCCAGAGATGCTGCTCTTCGGCGATGTGCCGGAGGTATTGTTCTGGTTCAGCACATAAAGCTTGGTACCCGACGAATCGGTCAGTGTCCAAACCGGTGTCACATTCGGGACCAGATTGGCCACCTGGCCGCCTGTGACCGGCTGCAGTACGCCACTGCTGCTCACGGTGTACTGCAGGATGCGGTTGTTTGCACCGTCCGTCAGGTACAGGAATGAACCGCCCGTGGTAATGGAAGTGATCGTTGTGACCGTCGGCGGAGAATCGATCACTTGCGTCGAGTTTGCATTGACGGTAAGCTGCCCGGCACCACCCACCTGCAACGTGGTTACCGTTTGATCGCCATTCACAACCACGATGGCACCGGATGAGGTGGACTTGATCCGGGTTGGTGCAGGCCCAGTGGCGGTGTAGGTAAGAAATGTTCCATTCACCTTGACGGACTGGTTCTGCACCAGCGTCAGTCGGCCCGTATCAGGGTCAATCGCGAATACCGTCACGGAACCGCACGGAGTCTTTGTCAGAAGACCCGTCGCGGAGTTACAGAAGGTCGTCGTGTTGGGTGAAATCTGATCGAGCACGTACAGATAATCGCCGCCGACGCTGATGTCCATCCACTGCGGTGTGCCGCCCTGGCTGGCAAAAGCCTGTTGAAAGGTCAACACGCCGTCGCCGCCGACGCTGAACTCCGCCACGGAGTTCTGCGCGTCACCCGCGTTGAGGACATAGACGTAGCGGCCTCCCGGCCTGACCACACCCATTACCGGATTGACGCCGCCGGAGGTGAAGGGCGAACGCACAATCTCCGTCAGGTTGCCGGTGTTGTTATCGATCTTGTACCCGGTAATGGTATTGCCGGCGCTGTTGCTGGAGGTCTTGCCTTCCAACACCCAAAGGTATCCGATGGTACCGCCGCCGCAAGAAGAAATGCCTAGCGCAAGCGCTACAGATACCGAACAGGCCAGAACAAACCGGCCGCTTCCACTCAACTTCATGTGTTTCCTTCGATTCCCAGGCTGCCGCGACAAACTTGTCGCCCATGTCCATGCCATTCCCAGGAAGTGAAATGCTCTAGCGATTGTATGCGCCGGGGCGACTTTCCGCTACGGGTCCCAGCAGGCTCGTGCAGCGTTTGTACGATGCGAGGTAGACGCGCCACATCGCGGAAAGAGAGCGGATGTTTCCGGTTTATGCCGGAAATCAGGTTTTTCCTGACACCGCTTCCTGCAACATGTTGCTGCGGCACGCTGAAATATACTTTCCATTTTCTCGCAACTGCATGAATTGCCAGGTGTTCTTTCTCTACATGATGCGGCTGAACTGAACCAGCAGAACCAGGAGAGCCAACGCATCGACCGCGACAAGCACAACAAACGCGTTCAGTAAGCTCCTATCCTCCCCCAGAACAGCAAATGCCGCCCGAGTGGGCGGCCATTTGCCATGTGAGTTTGTTCTAAAGACGCTTACTTCGCCGCGCCGACTGCCTGCGCTACGCCTGCCTTGAGCGTTTCGGCCTTGTCCGTCTTCTCCCAGGTAAATGCATCGCCTGAGCGGCCAAAGTGACCGTAAGCCGCGGTCTGCTGAAACCGGGGCTTGCGCAGATCCAGAGTTTCAATGATGCCCTTCGGCGTTAGCGAAAAGTTCTTTCGCACCAATTCTGTCAGTTCCTGCGCGTCTGCCTTGCCCGTGCCGAAGGTTTCCACCAGCACACTGACCGGCTCTGCCACGCCAATGGCATAGGCCAACTGCACCTCGCAGCGGTCCGCCAGACCGGCGGCGACGATATTTTTCGCGATGTAGCGTGCCATGTAGGCCGCAGAACGGTCCACCTTGGTGGCGTCCTTGCCGGAGAAGGCACCGCCGCCATGACGGCCCATGCCGCCGTAGGTGTCCACGATGATCTTGCGCCCGGTCAGGCCGCTGTCGCCCATGGGGCCGCCCACAACGAAGCGGCCGGTGGGATTGATGTGGTACTTGGTGTCTGCATCCAGCAGCTCGGCCGGGATGACGGCCTGGATCACATGCTCCAGGATGTCAGCGCGCAATTTGTCGGTGTCAACCGACTCCCCATGCTGACTGCTGATCACGACGGCATCCACACGCACAGGCTTATGATTTTCGTCGTACTCCACGGTCACCTGGCTCTTGCCGTCGGGCCGCAGGTAGCCAAGCTGTCCACTCTTGCGGACTTCGGTCAACCGCGCCGCCAGCTTGTGCGCCAGCGAGATCGGCATGGGCATCAGTTCCGGCGTTTCGTTGCTGGCATAGCCGAACATCATGCCCTGGTCGCCTGCGCCGCCTGTATCCACTCCCATGGCGATGTCAGGCGATTGCGAGTTGATCGACGAGATAACAGCGCAGGTGTTGGAGTCAAAGCCATACTCCGAGTGCGTGTAGCCGATGCCGGCAACGGTGCTACGAACCAGCTTCTGGAAGTCCACGTATGCCTTGGTGGTAATTTCACCGGCGACTACTACCAGGCCGGTGCAGGTCAGCGTCTCGCATGCCACGCGGCTCATCGGGTCCTGCGCCAGGCAGGCATCCAGGATGGCATCAGAAATCTGGTCGGCAATCTTGTCAGGATGGCCTTCGGTGACGGACTCGGACGTAAACAGAAAACGATCGCGTTTGGGCAAAACTGCTCCTTCAGGTGAAACTCACACGTTTATCAAATCAGGCTATTTTACCTGCCGGCCACGGTGTGGGCAAAGACAGGGATGGCGAAGGAGCTAGTAAGCGCCAGTCTGCTCAATCGGCAGCCGCACCTGGATGCAGGTTTGACCGGGCTTGCTGCTCTCTACACGAAGTTGGCCCTTGTGCTTAGTCACCAGGCGGTTTGCCGTGTCCAGGCCAAGCCCCAGGCCGGCGCCGACAGCCTTGGTGGTAAAGAAGGGTTCAAAAATGCGCGATCGGATATCTTCCGGAATGCCTGGCCCGTTATCGCAAACCTCAGTCAGTACCGTGGAACCCGAACAGGACAGCCGCAGCGTAAGCACGGAAGGCTGACCGTCTTCGCACGTTTCCATGGCATCCAGAGCGTTCTCCAGCAGCGCCGTCCATACCTGGTTTAGTTCACCGCCATAGGCAGAAACATGTGGCACATCGTCGGCGTACTCTCGCCGCACTTCCACCGAGGCAAGCCGGGAATTGAGCATGGTGAGGGAGTTATCAAGCGCCTCCCGCAGATCGATCTCCTGAATGGGAGCTTGATCCATGTAGGAGTAGTCCTTGATTGCGGTAATCAATTCAAAGATGCGGCGCGTGGAATCCATTACGGCATCGGTCATGCGCTCGGCGTGCAGCGCGCTCGCAAACGCACCCATGGAGATGGCCAGTGCCTCACCCTGCACGATGCAGGCCAGTCCATCCAGATGGCGGGTCTCAATCTGCGTTTCGGCAAGCACAGGCGCAATGCGCCAGCCTTCGCTGACACCGTGTAAGGCGAGCCAGCGCAGCAGATCATCCTCGCGCGTCGCTACGTCCATGGCGTTGGCGCGCATGGGGCGGCCGTCGTCCTGCACCAGGTGCCGTATGGAAGACAGCCACGCGCCGTAAGCCGCCTTGGTCTCATCGTCGAAGCACAAGGTGCCCAGCTTGAACTTCTGGTCGCCGTAGTGCCGCAACTCTGTCCAGAGATTGTTGGCAGCTGATCGCGCGGCGGACGCGGGATTGTTTAGCTCGTGTGACAGGTTCGCCGCCAGTTTTCCAAGGGCATTCAGTTTCTCTGCCTGCTGCTCCATACGCGTGACCTCGCGCACGCGATCCAACAGGGTTGAAACGCTCAACTGCGCCAGCGACGGCACGGCGTCCAGCATCTCTGGAAACCGGCTTTCGTCAAAGTCAAGTGTCCAGACGTCACCCACTGCGTAGCCGTCACCGCCATACGTTTGCATGCGGCTGAACGGCAGCTTGCCCGTCAGGTGGGCACTGCGGCCTATGAAATACAGCACCGGGCCGCTGTTGCGCCGCACGTGGATTTCACCGCGCAGCAGCACGGTCATGTGGTGTACAGGCTGACCACTGCGGAAAATTGGCACACCATCGCGCATAATGCGTTCTGCGCCGTGCGTCGCCAACCAATGGAGTTCGTGTTCCTGCAGACTCTCAAGTGCCTTGACGCGCCGCAGCGCGTCAAGTATCTCGTTTACGGGGGAGGGGGTCTCAGGCAGAAAGCGGTCCAGGGGCTCCCCGTCAGCCATAAGCAGTTCCTGAACAGGGGGCAACACGGGTGCTGAGACCATTATCGTTCTCCTCCCTAACATGCTAGACGGCTTGCCACGGACGGAACAGCAAACTTGCAGCCATCAGCCACTTTCCGGGCTCCAGTGGCAATACGACGCAACGGCGGCGCAGGTTCCGCTGCCATGAACATCGTGTCAGCGGTGTTTTATTTCATCCTGGCGCATGGGCATGGCATCAATCGTGCTTTGCAGCGTCTCCCACGAGATCGGCTGGTGCGAACGCAACTTTTCGCCACCGTCCTTGCCCAGCAGGACGACGGTAAACTCGCCCGCTTTCACGTGGAAACGGCTGTGAGCCGCACGGTCTCCAGCAGCGGAGAGCATTACAGTTGGCGCTGCAGGATCGGTTCCCTTGATACCGGCCAGGATAAGATCCCGTTCACGGAAGCCCACAGCGTGATTCGCAGCGACGGCTAACTGCGCCTGCGCCAACTCGTTGTCACCGTTCGCAAAAACCAGCAGTATGCGTTGACGGTCACGTATGGATTCCAGCGTCACGGTGCTGCCTTGCGAAATGGCTTGTATAGGCATGGCAAAGAGCAGGTTCAGTGAAAGCAGGAAAACGGGCCTGATCATGGTCTTTAGACGCACGCATGCGCATGGTTTACGAAAAGGCGATCACGATTTTGCCGAAGTGCTCCGCTGCTTGAAGCGAACGGAACGCGTCTGAGGCTTCGCTGAAGGTGAACACTTTGTCGATGACTGGCTTCAACCCACGCCTTGCGAAGGCTTCGGCAACGTCGGCAAGCATGGCACGCGAGCCAACGTAGATGCCCTGGACGCGCAGAGTCTTCATCAGGATCTGGCCAATATTCAGGGGCTGTTCCAGGCCCGTCAACACACCGATCACGCTGACCTGCGCACCGATACCCGCGGAACGCAGAGACAACGGCAGCGTTCCAGCGCCGCCGACTTCCAGCACGTGGGTTACACCTTGCCCACCGGTCAGTTCACGCACACGCTTGTCCCAGTCAGGCCTCTGGCGATAGTTGATCGTTTCATCCGCGCCCAACGCGCGGGCCCGCTCCAGTTTCTCGTCGGAACTGCTAGTGATAATGGTGCGCGCGCCCCGCAGCTTCGCAATCTGCAGGCCAAAGATGCTGACGCCGCCCGTTCCAAGCAGTAGCACGGTGTCCTTGTCTGAGATGTTGCCAATGCTGACCAGGGCATGCCATGCAGTAACCGCCGCACAGGGCATTGTAGCCGCCTCTTCGTAGCTCATTTCAGGCGGAATCGTGACCAGCGCATCCGCTGGGAAGGTCCGGTGCGTCGTTAGCGTTCCATCAACTGCTCCACCCAGCGCAGACGCTGTTGCTGCAGATGTCGGAGGCCCATCCTGCCAATCCAGGAAGAAGGGTGCAACCACGCGGTCACCCACCTTGAAGGCAGTCACGTCCTTGCCGCACGCAATGACTTCTCCTGCTCCGTCCGAGCAGGGAATCCGTGGCTTCTGCACGTTGGGGTCGTACTTGCCCTGCACCAGCAGAAGGTCGCGATAGTTCAACGACACTGCATGCATGCGCACAATAACCTCATGCGGTGCAGGGTCGGTCGATTGAATTGTGTCAAACGTCAGCGCATCAATGCTGAAGTCGCCCGAGAGACGGAGTGCTGTGGCTTCCATGACCGTTGGATGCGCTTCTCCCAAAAAGCTGGCGCATCCACATATTCGTCATCCTGAGCGAAGCGCAGCGGAGTCGAAGGACCTGCTTTCTTTCGAAGTGGCATAATTTTCTCGGGAGAAAGCAGGCCCTGACTGCCCAGCGCTAAGCCTTCACAACAGCGCCATTCTCCACCTTGACCGGATCAAGGAACGGCATGGCCGCACGAAGTTCCGCACCCACCTTCTCAATCGAATGCTCACGATCCTGCTCACGGAACTTCGTGAACTCCTTGCGTCCGCTGTTCTGGTCTTCGATGAAGCGCTTGGCAAAGCTGCCATCCTGAATGTCCTTGAGCAGGCCCTTCATGGCGTCCTTGACCTCAGGCGTCACGATGCGCGGACCGGCAATGTAGTCGCCCCACTCTGCCGTGTCGCTGATGCTGTAGCGCATGTACTCCAGGCCGCCGCGATACATCAGGTCGACGATCAGCTTCAGTTCATGCAGCACTTCGAAATAAGCCAGCTCCGGCTGGTAGCCGGCCTCGGTCAACACTTCGAATCCAGCTTTCACCAGCGCCGCGGTGCCGCCGCACAGCACGGCCTGCTCGCCGAACAGGTCGGTCTCGGTTTCTTCTGTAAAGGTGGTCTCCAGCACGCCTGCGCGTGTGCAGCCGATGCCCTTGGCATAGCTGAGAGCCTGCGCTAAGGCGTTGCCGCTGGCGTCCTGCTCCACCGCAACCAGGCCGGGGACGCCGCCGCCCTCGGTAAACACTTCGCGTACGCGATGACCCGGCGACTTGGGCGCAACCAGCGATACATCGACGTCCGCAGGCGGCGTAATGGTGCGGAAGCGAATGTTAAATCCGTGCGCAAACATCAGCGTTTTACCCTTAGTTAGGCCCGGCTCGATCTCTTTGTAGACCGCCGCCGCTGTCTGGTCCGGCACCAGCACCATGATGGTGTCGGCCCACTGCGCCGCATCCGCAACGGAGAGCACTTCAAGTCCGGCAGCCTTCGCCTTCTCCGCACCCTTAGAGCCTTCGCGCAGGCCCACCTTCACCTCAACGCCGCTGTCCTTCAGGTTGAGCGCGTGCGCGTGGCCCTGCGAGCCGTAGCCGATGATCGCCACCTTCTTCGCCTGGATAAGAGAAAGGTCTGCGTCCTGATCGTGATAAGTCTTTGCCATTGGTCTGTAAGTCTCTTTCTTTGTTTATCTGTCGATTAGTTTGAGCACAGTCTAGTTTGTCATCCCGCAGCGAAGCGGAGGGATCTGCATGTATGTCGGCCCGCTGCAAAGTTTTCGGTAAGCCGAAGAGAAATACAGATCCCTTCGCTGCGCTGATGACAACAGAGAGAACCGAATTAGGTATCATGCTCCGCAAACTGATTTGGAAGGCTATCCATCGGGTCAAGCGCATCCGGATCATCGTTCCGCTGGAATTCGGTCTGGTGTGCCTTGCTGCCCAGCGCCTTCATCACCTTGCTGCTGTGCGCGCCGCGCCGCATCGCCATGCGCCCCGTCCGCGAGACCTCAAGAATCTCATACCCACTCTCACGCAACACCTGGATCAACCCCTCGATCTTCGAGGCAGAGCCTGTCATTTCCAGCATTACGCTATCAGGTGCAAGGTCGACCACGCGCGCGCGAAACACCTGCGCCAGTTCAAACACCTGCGTTCGCGAATGCAGACCGTGCGGCGCGTTTGGACCAGCCGCCACCTTGATCAGGCAAAGCTCACGCACGACCGCCTCGCTGCGGCCCACCTCATCCACATCACGCGTCGTCTCCAGCTTGTACAGTGAAGCACGCACGCGAAACGCAGCGTTCTCTGGCGCATCGCACACAATGGTCATGCGCGACACGTCCTCGCGCTCCGTCTCGCCCACAGTCAGCGAGGCGATGTTGATGTTGAGGCGCCGAAACAATGAAGCCACCCGCGTCAACACGCCGGGCCTGTTATCTACGAGTGCAATAAATGTATGCAGCATTATCCAGCCTTTGGAAAAGGAAAACCTGCCGCAGGCCGAAGGCCTTCATCGTGGCAGCACCCCGTCAATGATGAATGTTGAAGAACCGCAGGCTGAAGGCCTGCGCTACCGTAGCCTGGGGCAACGCCCCAGGTCAGGTACGCGTTTGCGATTGCGGGCTGAAGGCACGCGTTAAAGGTCTGCCGTGCGGTAACAGTTCGCTCCACGTTATACTCGCCCCCATGCCGCAGTCGCTCGCCTATGTGCTGGTGCACATCGTCTTCAGCACAAAAGACCGCAGGCCCTTGTTGACCGACACGATCCGGCCCGAACTGTACGCTTATCTGGCAACGATTCTGAGCAACTCCGAAAACATCTGCGTGCGCATCGGCGGCGTTGACGACCACGTCCATATCGCCTTGTTTCTGGCGCGAACGGAGACGATATCGCGCATTGCGGAACGCCTGAAAATCGCCTCCTCCAAATGGATCAAAGCCAAAGGTCCCGAATTTGCAAAGTTCGGTTGGCAACGTGGTTATGCGGCCTTTTCCGTCGGCCTGAGCGACCGGTCGGCGTTGGTAAAGTACATCGACAACCAGGCCGCACATCATAGCCGGCGTGACTTTCAGGCGGAGATGCGGGCGATGTTCACGCAATACGGCGTCGCTTTTGACGAGCGTTTCGTATGGGACTAGGCATTTAGCGCGTGCCTTCAGCCCGCATCTCGCAAAAGACCGGCAACCTGGGGCTTCGCCCCAGGCTAGAGTAGCGCGTGCCTTCAGCCCGCTTGTAGCGCACCCATCCTTTCTCGCATCCCGACGTTCCGTGCGCGTACACACTCTGAGCTTCTTAGTGACGAGAGCGATGACTAAATGCAGCATGCGCTTACTCCTCGCTCGTCTCAAGCAGCGGATTCTGCTTCGGTCGACGCACCATCTCGTGCAGTGCCGCTCCCGGCGCAATCATCGGGTACACGCCGTCTTCTTTTTCCACTGCAAAGTCAATCAGGTAACTTTCTTCACCAGTTCGCGCGCGCGTCACGGTTGGCAGAACCTCCGGACGTGACGAGACGCGTGAACCGGCAATGCCATGAGCATCCGCGAGCTTTACGAAGTTCGGCGACAGGATCGGCGACGACGCATAGTTCTTGTCATAAAACGCCTCCTGCCACTGCCGCACCATACCCAGAAAGCCGTTATTGATCACGGCAATGTTGATGTGCAGCTTCTCCTGCTGAATGGTCGAGAGTTCGGCAGCGGTCATCTGGAAGCCGCCGTCACCGACGATCACCCAGACGTCTTTATCAGGGCAGGCCATCTTTGCACCGATGGCAGCGGGCAACGCGAATCCCATCGTGCCTAAGCCACCGGACGTAATCAGCGAACGCGTGTCTTCATGCTTGAAGTACTGTGCTTCCCACATCTGGTGCTGGCCGACGTCCGTCGCGATAATCGTCTCGCTCAAGCGACCTGCAGAACTAGCCTCCTGCCAGATGTCGTGGATCACGTGCGCGGCGTAAAGGTGACCGTTGTCGGGCAGGTTGATGATGTCGCGAACGCTGGCGTCACCTTTCAGGTCACGAATCTCATCGCGCCATGCGGCCGTCGCCGTGCGATCAAGCTTGGCAACTTCGGTGGCTGACTCGATCGACTTCAGCACTTCCTTCAGGTCGCCGATCAGCGCAACATCCACCTTCACATTCTTGTTGATCTCGCTAGGGTCGATCTCGATATGGATCTTTTTCGCATTCGGCGCGTAGTGAGCAAGATTGCCCGTGACGCGGTCATCAAAGCGCATGCCAAAAGCCAGCAGCAGGTCTGCATTCTGGATGGCGTGGTTTACCCACGATTCGGCGTGCATGCCCATCATGCCGAGCGCCAGCGGATGCGACGCGGGGAACGCGCCGAGGCCAAGCAGCGTGGTCGCGACGGGAATCCCGTGGCGCTCCGCAAAGGCCAGAACCTCCTGTTCGGCACCGGACTGGATGATGCCGTGACCAGCGAAGATGATGGGCTTGCGCGACTGCGTGATCAGTTCCAGCGCGCGGCTGCGATCACCCAGGGCCGAGTGCAACATCGGGTGCGGACGGTACGCGCGTGGCTTCGACATGGCGAAATCGAAAATGGCGGTGGCCTGCTGCGCGTCCTTCGTGATGTCGACCAGCACAGGGCCGGGCCTCCCGCTGCGCGCAATCTG
>CAXUEW010000054.1:0-1500 GCA_964250115.1 uncultured Terriglobus sp. | reverse complement strand
GAAGGCCTCGCGCACGGTGGTAGCGATGTCTTCCGCACGCGTCACAAGGAAGTTGTGCTTGGTAATCGGCAGCGTGATGCCGGTAATGTCGACTTCCTGAAAGGCATCGCTGCCCAGCACCTTCGACGCAACCTGCCCGGTAATCGCGACCAGCGGAATGCTGTCGAGCATAGCCGTTGCAAGGCCGGTCACGAGATTGGTTGCCCCCGGCCCGCTGGTGGCCATGCACACGCCCACATCGCCGCTGGCACGCGCGTAACCGTCAGCCATGTGCGCGGCGCTCTGCTCATGCCGCACCAGCACATGGTGAATGGGGAATTTGCGCAGCGCGTCGTAAATAGGCAGGATCGCTCCGCCCGGGTACCCAAAGACCGTAGTAACGCCTTCGCCCGCAAGCGTGGCCCATACGATCTCTGCACCCGTTAGTGTGGGCGGGTGTGGCATGTCTGTGTGGTTCGTCACAGTTTGTTCCATGTGGCGGCTCCTAAAACTTACTTCACTTTGTTGAACTGTTCGCCAACGTCATCGTTGATGAGCACGTATACCGAACCCAAGCGCCGCTTGAAAGCAGGTAGACCGGAGATGCCCTGCTGCTTACCGTGGTCTTCGTCTTGTACTCCCAAGAAAGAAGAGAACCTCAGGTCTAGATAGTTCTCTCGTCCCGAAGATGACCACGTTCCACTTACTTGCTACTGCCATCTTTGTTTGCGACGCGCTCCTCAAACTTGTGGTCAGAGTCCAAGTCTAGGTGCGCTTCTCCCCACTCTGCTTTGTACATATAACTTCCGGTCACTTCCGATTCACACGGTTTCCGGTTAAGTACAAGGGAAAGCACTCCAGCAGCAGCGTTCGATGCGAACCAAATCCACAGAGGCGCGGTCAGAACCAGCGCCGAGCCAACGACTCCGGCGGCAACCAAGACGACTTTGCGCCTCGTTATCATTAGCTAGTGATTGCGCCGATGCTAGCGCTGCTTACACTATTTGCATATTTCGCAAACACGCCACGTTTATACCGTGGCTCGGGTGCCCTGAAGTTCTGCTTGCGTGCTTCAAGTTCCTCATCGCTGATTTCCAAACGAAGTTCACGATTCGGAATGTCAAAGGTGATCCGGTCGCCTTCCTTCACAAACGCAATCGGTCCGCCAAGCTGCGCCTCGGGCGCCACGTGGCCCGCCATCAGTCCGCGCGTGGCGCCGGAGAAGCGGCCATCGGTTAACAAGGCTACCGTTTCGCTCAGCTCGGGAATGCCCTTGATCGCAGCGGTCACGGCCAGCATCTCCCGCATGCCCGGGCCACCGCGGGGACCTTCGTAGCGGATGACGCAGACATCGTTCGGCTTAATCTCGCCCGCCTCGACGGCATGGAAGCAAAGGTCTTCCGAATCGAAGACACGCGCAGGGCCGGTGTGCAGCACGCGCTCGTGCCCGGCGACTTTGACCACGCAGCCCTCGGGCGCAAGATTGCCGCGCAGGCCCACCACCCCGCCGGTCTGCGTGAT
>CAXUEW010000053.1:14901-15345 GCA_964250115.1 uncultured Terriglobus sp. | reverse complement strand
CCTCGGCCAACGAGGTAACGGACGACTTCCTGCAACCCGCGGCCATGCGCGGCGACGCTGCCATGACGGACGTCCCCGGCATCCTGCTGACGGTGCAGACCGCCGACTGCGTCCCCGTGCTGCTGTTCGATCCTGCGCGAAGCGTCGTAGCTGCCTTCCACGCGGGGTGGCGAGGCACACTGGCGCGCATCGTGGAGCGCGGCGTCGGCACCATGCGGCGGCAGTACGGATCAGACCCGGCAGACCTCATTGCGGCCATCGGGCCATCCATCGGCCCCCAGAGCTACAGCGTCGGTGAAGAAGTTCAGCACGAGTTCCGTTCGCAGTTCGCCTACGCGGACGAGCTGTTCCAGGACGTGTACGACTCCGACCCGATCCGCGAGAAATATCCGCTGCTGTTCCTGACGGCGCGCTATCCCGAGGACACGATCGAGTCGGTGGTCG
>CAXUEW010000053.1:7985-14891 GCA_964250115.1 uncultured Terriglobus sp. | reverse complement strand
CCAATCGCCGGCAGTTGCTGGATGCCGGCGTCCCCGCTGCAAACATCACGGTAGCCGGCGAGGACACCGCCGCAGATACAGGCCGCTTCTTCTCACATCGCGCAGAGGATGGATTTACAGGACGCATGATGAGTGCCATTGGGCTGGCGGAGTAACTGAACCGTCATCCTGAGCGTAGCCGAAGGATCTGCTTTTATGTGTGCCGCAAAGGCCGGAAGAAAGCAGGTCCTTCGGCTGCGCTGCGCTCCGCTCAGGATGACGAAATAGTGAGGTGCGCATCGCTCAGGATGAAGAAGACGTAGCGCTGTGAGCTACGCAGATACTGAATGGCGCACCGCCCTGCTCAGGATGACGAAGGAAGGGTGAGCGCCTAGACGAGTGTGATGTCTTCGTTGCCCGTCTGCTCACGCAGCAGCCGCTCGGTCAGTGCTTTCAGGTCTTCGCCGGATTTCGCCAGCACGAACGCTCCGTCGCTCCAGTCCAGCTTGAAGCTGGAGGTCAAGGCGGAAATCCAGATCTGACGAACCGGTGTGTTTGGCGTAAAGACAAACTTCGTTCCGGGCTTCTCGAAGACCACGTTCAGCACGCCGCCATTTTCTTCGGCTTCGAAGCCGCCATCTTCCTCGGCTTCGATAAGGCTCTGCTTCAACTGCTCCAGCGCGCGATCGGCATCGCGGCGAAAGATCTGTTCATCCACCATAGACAATCAGTCTAACGCCGCGCACACCGAACCCTCTCAGGTGCCCCGGCAACCTGTCTCAAAGAGAAGGATCGATACACCAAGTGGCTTTAGCCACTGAGATAGAAGGAGAGCAAGTGCAAATGCGACTTAGCCGCCGAGATGATCATCTCAGCGGCTAGAGCCGCATACGCTCATAGGTCGATTGCTATTCTCTATGGCTAAAGCCACGAAAAGCGAGCCTAGGAAAGCCGAAGCCACCGGAGCCCGGGTGCGCCTAGAAGGGAATGTCGTCGTCCGTGATGCCTTCGTTCGCATAATCGTTCTGCGGCTGCGAACGCTGATCGAAGCTGGCCGTGTTGTTGCCGCCGCCCTTTGCCGCCCCGCCCTGCGAACCGTAGCTGCTGCCACCGGCGTACTGGCTGCCGCCGCTCCCACCTTCACCACCGCCACGCCCACCCAGCAGTGAAAGCTCGTTGACCAGGATTTCGGTCTTGAAGCGCTTCTGACCGCTCTCCTTGTCATCCCAGGAGCGGGTCTGAATCTTGCCCTCGATGAAAAGCTGCGAGCCTTTCTTCACGTAATCTCGGACGATCTCTGCCGTGCGGCCGAAGCACACCAGGTTGTGCCACTCCGTCTTGTCGGTCCAGTTGCCCGTCTGGTCCTTCTGCCGGTCGGCGGTTGCCAGCGTGAACTGTGCGATGACCATGCCGCCCTGTGTTGCCCGCATTTCGGGATCTTTGCCCACATTGCCCAGCAGCATTACCTTGTTGACGCCCTTTGCCATTGCCCCTGCTCCGTTCGATTTCCGTGAGTCCGACGATACCAGATGCGGCCGCTACACCGCACGCGGTTTGCGGCGGACCCGGCTGCCCGGTACCATCAGCCTCGAATGCTCTCGACTCCCCCACAAAGGACGCCCGTCACGCCGGACCAGCTACGAACGGCAGCCGGGAGGGTTTGCGTCGCTCTTTCCGGCATTCGAATGCTTGAGGATGCCGCAGCGAACCTGCCGGTGTGCCGCTTTCTTGAGTTTCGGCTCGATTCCTTAGCAAATCCTGCCGGCTTGATACCTGCGTTGCGCGACTTCATTGCCGGTCACCCTGACGTCGTTGCCGTCGCAACCTGCCGCCGGACTGCATTTGGCGGTGGCTACGCGGGATCGGCTCGGGAGCAGGTCCGCATCCTGGAAGCAGCAGCGCGTGCGGGCTGCAGGCTGGTGGACGCTGAAGTGGAGACAGCCGAAGAAACCGGGACTGGCGTTCTGGACATGTTTCGCCACGCGGGAGCTGCGGTCATCCTGAGTTGGCACGACTTCAAGCGCACGCCAGACTTGGAGCCGGTATTCGAGCGCATCGCGGCCTTTGCGCCCGATTTCGTCAAGATCGTGCCCATGGCGCAGACGCTCGCCGACAGCCTGCGCTTGATCGACCTGCTGGAACGGCACGGCAGCGACGGCAACTTGATCGCGATGAGCATGGGGCAGCCGGGCATACTGACGCGCGTGCTGGGGCCGCGCTTTGGATCGGCGTTCACCTTTGCCGCACCTGACGGCGGCAGCGGTACCGCGCCCGGCCAGGTGAGTGTCAGCGATCTGCGCGATCTGTACCGGATCGATCACATCACAGCCGAAACAGCGATCTACGCTGTGGCAGGATCGCCCATTGGCGCTTCCCTGTCGCCACGCATGCACAACACCGCACTGCGCGTTGCCGGTATGGACGCTGTGTACCTCCCGCTGGAGACAGCCGACGCTCAGGAACTGCGCGGCGTCATCGACCGGCTCGGCATTCGCGGCCTGAGCATTACCATGCCGCTGAAGGAGACCGTGTTGCCGCTGCTGAAGAGTCGCAGCCCGGAAGTCGACGCCATGGATGCATGCAATACCCTGCTGCTGCGCGACGATGGCAACCTTTCAGGGTTCAATACGGATGTCGCAGGGATCGTCGGGCCGCTGGAGCAAAGGCTATCACTGCACGGAAAACGTGTGCTGGTGCTGGGTGCGGGCGGCGCCGCCCGCGCCGCCGTCTTCGGACTGCGCGAGCGCGGGGCTGAGGTGTACCTGCTGAACCGCACCGCCGCGCGGGCAGAGGAGCTTGCCCGAGAGTCAGGCGCTCACGTACTGCAACGGGAAGAACTCGCAGGCAAGCACTTCGACATCATCCTCAACAGCACGCCCTACGGCATGCGCGGTAAGCAGATCGAGCCGCCCATTGAAGCAGGCGAGATGAACTGTGACCTGTTTTTCGATCTGGTCTACAACCCGCTGCAAACGCCGCTGATGCTCGTGGCAAAGCGACGCGGCATCCAGACGATTCCGGGTGCCGCCATGTTTGTCGCACAAGGGGTCAGGCAGTTTGAACTCTGGACTGGCAAAGAAGCGCCTGAGGCCGACATGCTGCGCGTTGTTACAGATGCGCTCATTTGAGCAGTCGCCCTTAGTTCGTCATTCTGAGCAGAGCACTCCGCTGCGCTCCGCTCAGGATGACGGTGTGTTCGAGTTCAGGCCAAGCAACTTGCCCGGCGAAACATCCTACGGCCTGCCGCAGCAATCTCTCCGGATCGCTCGCGGCCGCCTTCACTCAGCCAGTAAGCCAGTCCCGTCAGCAACAGGCCGCAGATGGCGAACTTTACCGCGCGAGGTGCTGCGGTGGGCGACAGGAATGCCTCCAGCACACCTGCGATGAACAGCAGAGGAATGGTCCCAGCCAGCAGCCGTACGGCCTCGCTGCCGGCTACTGCAAGGGCCGTGCGTCGGGACAGCGTGCCCGGGAATAACAGGCCGCTGGCGATGCGCAGGCCCGCACCGCCCGCGATGAAAATGCTGGGCAGTTCCAGCGCGCCGTGTGCCGCGACAAAGCTCCACAGGTCCAGCGCCATGCCGTGCTGGGCACACGCAGTGGAGATGATGCCGACGCTCATGCCGTTCCAGAACAGCATCAGGATCGTCGGCAGACCGCCTAAAATGCCGCCCGCAAACACCATGAAGGTGACCGTGATGTTGTTGGTCATGATGAAGCTGGATTCCTGCGGCTTTGCGCTGACCACGCTCTTGGTCCACATCTCATGCCGCTCAATGGTGGCGACCATCTCAGGCCCAAGGGTGGCACGCATGAACTGCGGCCGCACCATCGATTCCAGTGTGCCCAGCAAAGCACCCAGCAGACACAGCGCGACGGATGCCGCGACGTAAGGCAGCAGGCGCCGGAACAGTCGAGGAAAGTCAACGGATAAAAATTGCCACACGCTCAGCATGCTGGTGCGTTGGCCGCTGTACACATGGTTGTGGGCGCGGCTGACCAGCCGGTTCAGGTGGTCGGCAAGCGCCTGCGCGGTGGGATCGCTGCGCACGGCAGAGAGGTCGGCAGCGGCTCGACGATACAGCAGGCCAAAGTCGCGGAGATCATCCGCGGACAGCGCCTTTAAGCCCTTGCTTTCGACCTTGCGCGTCAAGCTGTCGAGCCGTTCCCAGCTGTCACGGTGCGCGGCGATCCAGCCGTTCGAGACCATACACTGATGCTAACCGGGAGACTGTAAACGTGAACGGAGATCAGCTAGCAAACCACCTGCGCGAAGGTCATGCAGGCGGGTACGACGAGCACGCCATTAACACGCCCGAACAGGTGGATCTGCGCTTCCCGTTAGCGGGGATCGGCAGTCGCTTCCTGGCCCTGCTGCTGGACTTTGCCATCCAGTTTGCCGCGAATATTCTCCTGGTCATCATCGTTGCGGTGGCACTGGCCGCCACGTCGAAGGCAGGCGCGCTCAATCGCATGTCCGACGCAGCGGGGAAGTGGTTTGTGGCAGGCATCATCCTGATCTATTTCCTGCTGTTCTGGGGATACTTCTCGCTGTTTGAAGCCTTTAGCAACGGCCAGACGCCAGGCAAACGCGTTCTGAAGATCCGCGTCATCAAAGACAGCGGACGCCAGATCACTTTTTTCGAGGCACTGGCACGCAACCTGCTGCGCGTGGTGGATGCACTGCCGGGCGTCTACCTGGTGGGCGTGCTTTCCATTCTGCTGACGAAGTCGAACAAGCGGCTGGGCGACCTGGTGGCAGATACCCTGGTGGTGCATGAACGGGTGGATGATTTTGCCGGTTATCTTGCAGTGCCTTTCGCCGCAGGTCGTCTCGACAATCCGGCAGCAGCCGACCTGCCCGGCGGTTTATCGGCAGACCGCATTGCTCTGCTGCGCGGGAACGATCTTCGACTGATCGACAGCTACCTGGCGAGGGCCTTTGCGCTGCCCATGGAGACGCGTGCGAATCTCGCTTCGCGCCTGCTGGACGGGTTGTGCCGCAGGATGGAAGTCGCGGTGCCGACGGAGAGTGCACCGGAGCGCACGCTAGAGGCAATTGCGCACATGCTGCGCGGCAGTAGAAGGCGGTAGGTGTTAATCACCGTTCACCTTTGTCATCTCGCAGCGCAGCCAATCGCCACCTCCGGCAGCCGGTAACTCAGTTGGCCGGAGCCGATGAGTTCTGGAAGACGGGACATTTCCCCTGCTTTGAACACGGGGTGCACGGAGGATGCACGGAGAAACGGATACAGTGGCATTGACGGACCTCTCCATGCGTTCTCTGTGATCTCCGTGAAACCTCAGTGACCACCGTGTTTAAAGCACTCCCTCCCGCCGAACACAGCATCCCCACATGCAGAAGCCAGGCTATGGCGCCACAACGCAGAGGGATTCGCATCCAAACGGCCGCAGAGCCACGTCCAAAGGAAAGCAGGTCTTCGACTTCGCTACGCACAACGCAGAGTCCTCTACTGCAGGCGGAACCGGTCCATCATCATGCGTTGAAAGCGTGGCTTCCAGATCAGGTCATACGCGAGTTCCTTGCCGGGGAACATGTTCAGCGCGGCTTCGCGGCTGTCGGCGATCATCCGCGAGGCTTCGTCGATAGAGAGCGAACCATCCTGCGCGATCACCTGCAGGCACATGTTCATCATCATCTGCAGGCGGCGCAGTTGCTTGCGTTCTTCCGCGATGCGCTCTGCCTCCAGCCGGTCGGTGAGCGTGACAGGCGCGGCTACAGGGTCGGAGACGGGTTCCTGGTCCATGGTATCCCTCCAGTGACGGTCACGGATTAGACGCGATCACGTGCGTCTGGATGCTGCCGTCAGCCTGCAGCAGGTACTGCACCGCGCCCATGTGGTCGGTTCGCGCTGTGCGAACGCCTGCGGCCTGCAGACGCTGCAAAACGGGCAGGCGTGGATGGCCGAAGCGATTGCCCAGGCCGCAGGAGATGACGGCGCATTGCGGATGCATTGCTGCAATCAAGCCGTCGGACGTCGACGTGTTGCTGCCGTGGTGGCCCACTTTGAGCAGTGTCACTGGGCTTGGGTGTTCTGTCAGGATGGCAGCCTCTGAAGGGCGCTCGGCATCGCCCTCCGCCAGTACAGAGGCCTTGCCGTAAGCGATGCGGAGCACAAGCGAATCGTCGTTGGTGGGTACCTTGTGCGGGTGGTACGTTGGCAGCGGATTCAGCACCTGGAAGGACGTTCCACTCCACGTTTGCAGATCGCCGCCATGCAGGTGCCGCACGACCGTCCCACGCGACTGCGCAAGCTGCAACAAGGCACGGAAGGGCGGCGTGTTTGCATCGACACTGACCCACAGCTCGCGTGGCCGGAAGTTGCGCAGGACCGCGGCCATGCCGCCGATGTGGTCGCTGTGCGCATGTGTCAGCACCAGGACGTCGAGACGGCGGATGCCACGAGACCACAGGTAGGGCGACACCACCTCTTCGCCAACGTCGAAGCTGCTGCTTTCTGTCAACGAGGCCGATCCTGTGGGGCCTCCGGCGTCGATCAGCATGGTCTGACCGTCAGGCGAGGCGACCAGCAGCGAGTCGCCCTGGGCCACATCGATGGCGGTGAACTCAAGGCTTTTATGGACTAAAGAGGGTTGTCGGGGCCACAGGATCAGCAGAAGAGCAAGCGGCAAGAGCGATGCCGCCAGCCACCCCGTGCGTCGCGCCGGAGTGCGCACCAGGAAGATGACAACACACCACAACAGCACGGCTGCACATGCACACAGCAGCAGCGGCGGTGGAATGCGCACGTCTGAACCCCGCAACGAACTGATCGCACCGATGACCCACGTGATGCCATGCAGCAGCAGAGCGGTGATGGCCGCAGGCAGAACTGCAATCCAGGGGTGAATCAATGACGCCGTGAACGTCGCAGTGGCACAGCCCATCAGCAGGCCGACCATGGG
>CAXUEW010000053.1:2064-7975 GCA_964250115.1 uncultured Terriglobus sp. | reverse complement strand
GGTGCGGCGAACGGCGTTACGCGATGGAAGTAGACGGCCATCGGCAGGGCAAGGATCATCTCGGCGAGCAGCGTGATTGCGACCAGTTCGCCGGCCGACAGCAGCGCGCGCATGCACCACGCAGGAACTCGTGCGAACAGGTCCGGCTGCTTTGGCTTGCTTCCCGCCGTCTTTGCGGGCCGCTGCGAAAGCTCTTCGCCCAGCCATCGCAGGCTGACGCGAAATTGTGCCAGGCGTGGTGGCTGGTACGGGTCGTTGCGCACAGACTCAATGCCGCGCAAAGCGCGCAGATAGGGCAGCAGGGTGCGCTCGGTCAACGGCACCGCGATGCCCGCGATGGCGACCACGGCAAGCACCGTCATCTGGAAGCCGCTCTCAAACAGCGCATGCGGATGCAGCAGGAGCATGGCCAGCGCCGCCGCGCCCAGCGCGTTCAGGGGGCTGCGTCCCCGGCCCATCAGGTGCGTGAACAGGTAGACGGCGGACATCAGCAAAGCGCGCTGCACAGGCGCTCCAAAGCCCGTCAGCATGGCGTAAAGAGCGGTAAGTACTATCGCGATGCCTGCCGCGGTCCAGCGAGGAACCCGCACGCGCAGCAACAGCCAGTACAGCCCGGCAAGTAACAGGGCGACGTGTACGCCCGCCACCACAAACAGGTGGAAGGATCCGGTGCGCTCAAAAGCGGTGCGTAGGCCGCGATCCAACTGTGTGCGATCGCCCACGAGCATAGCGCTCAGCATGGCGGTGTCTGTCGGGGATAGCCGGAACACTTGCGGCAGATGAGTCAACGTGGGCAGTGTCGAGAGACTGCGCAGGCGATCCGTCGACCAGTGCTGGGCTGCGGCAAAGCGGCATCGCCAGGTCGGGCGGCTGCTGTCCAGCACACGCACACCTCCTGCATCGGCGCTACTTTCAGCACTAACGCCACGTAGCGCCAGCGTATCGGCGTATTGCCACACACCTGGGTCAAGATAGCGCTGTGGTGGCTTCAGACGTAGTGTCAGAAGCACCCGCGCACCGCACGGCGGTGGCGGAGCGGCTTGCCCCAGGGTAGAAAACAGCGTGACCTGTGCGCCTCCCGCGATCGGCACCATGCGCGACACGTC
This sequence comes from uncultured Terriglobus sp., assembly GCA_964250115.1. Classification (GTDB taxonomy): domain Bacteria; phylum Acidobacteriota; class Terriglobia; order Terriglobales; family Acidobacteriaceae; genus Terriglobus. The sequence continues at coordinate 6,869 of CAXUEW010000053.1, read as the reverse complement.
CGGCGTGACCTCCTCGATGGCTTGTACCTTCACGTCCATGGTGTAGGTGGCCTGGCTAAGGTGTTCGCGTGCGGCAAACGCGTTTTCTTCATCTCCGCCAGCCTCCGAAGGGTGTTGGGCTTCGATAGGCACGGGACGCGGCGGCAGCTTGCGAATGGTGGTCACGCGAGCCTCTACGGTCCTCTGCAGGCTGTCGGCATAGCGCAGCAGCGAGGTGTCGGCGGGGATCGGCTCAAGTGTCGCGGCGGTCCATCCCAGTGCGGCCCAGCAGACTGCGGTGGACGCCCACATCAGACGTGGAGCTCGCCACCAAGCGACCGCGCCTGCCGTCAGCAGCAGCAGGCATGTGGCAACCATGTGCGTTGCAGGCTGCCAGCAGCTTCGGCATAACAGGCCTGCTGCAAAGCAGAGTGCCAGCAGAAGCATGGGCACATCGCGCAGATGCAGCGGATCTACCTGCGAGAAGCGGGCTGGATGTGAGATCGTTTCGCGTGCCAGCAGGCTGTGTGCGCCACGCTGTCCATCCCGTGCTAGTCCCCGCATGGCAAACCTTGCTGGCGAGCCGTTTCGTCAACGATGGAAGACGGCGATCGTCTCGGTATGAAAGGTCTGGGAAAAGAGGTCCAGGAGGTGCAGTGTTGCAAGCGTGTAGCCGGAGTTTACCAGCGTTCTGCCGTCGGACGCGAAGGTCTCCGCATCACAGGACACGTAGACGATTTCGCGTGCATTCGCCGCGGCCAGCGCCCGCGTCGCCTGCGGACCAAGCCCTGCGCGAGGCGGATCCAGCACGATCAGGTCAGGCCGATCCTTGCTGCTGTTTCGCTGAAGGAAATCAAGTGCTGTACTGCGGACTGCCAAGTGTTGATCGCCGCAGGCACGCAGATGCATCGCAAGGTCGGTCGCAGCCGGTTCGCCGATCTCGACTGCGGTCACCTGTTGAAAATGCCTGGTAAGCGGCACAGCGAAGAGCCCGGCTCCAGCGAACAGGTCAAATGCCAATGCGCCGCCACGTCCACCGGTCACGATCTGCACCATGGTCTCCGTGAGGAAACGATTGACCTGGAAGAAAGCGTTGCGGGTCACGCGGTAACCAGTGCCCTCGACCCGGTAGAGCAATCCAGGCTGACCCCAGCGCGCAATCTCGACCCGCCCGCTCTCCTGCACGCGACGTGACTGCGTCGGGTCTGGGTTTGCCGCGACTAGCAAACCTGCTCCGTCAAGCTCCGGCAAAGTTGCAGCAACAGCCTCACAGAGGGATCGCAGATCGCGCGGCGCATCGCGGTCTACCGTTGTGACCGTTGCGTCTACATGAATCGAGAGCTGAAAGGCGGACTCGTCGCCATTCGTGAACAGCTCAAATGACCGTGTTCCTTGCGGCCATTTTGCCCTTTTGCCGTTCACGACGGATTGCAGCGCCTGCGCCGCGCGCCACACCAGAGGTGACACGATAGGGCACTCCTCAATGGGGAGAAAGTCGTTGCTGGCACGCCTGCTGTAGCCAATCTGGCCGTCCTCCACTCGCATGCGAGCGCGATTGCGGTACCCCCACGGCTCTGCCGCGTGCACTTCAGGCACGGGCACATCGCGCAGTCCGGCGCGTCCCAGCACCTCCAACAGCATCTCTGTTTTCGCCGCCAACTGGGATTGCTGCGGCAGATGCTGCAACTGGCAGCCACCACATGTTCCGAAGTGCAGGCACCGGGGCGAAACACGTTCCGGCATGGCTTCTGTGATCGAGGCCAAGACTGTCTCAGGCGTGCTGCGCGAGGGCCGCATCACGTGAGGCTCATGTAGAACAGGCTGAGGCGCGGAAGGCCGGCGCCTTCCAGCAGGCGCTTGTGCAGGAACTGCTCGGTGACCTGCTTCAACTGCACGGCAGACATCTTGCCGCGGTAGGGCGCAAGCTCCCGTGCGGCCTGTTCGCGCAGTGCCAGCAGGGTATCTTCGCTGCTGTTCAGTGTCAGCGCAGCAAACATGCGGGCTTCCAGCGCGGTCAGCTTGGTTTCAAGCTCTTCCGTTCTGATTGTTCCTTGTGCCGCCACTTGCTCGCGCAGTTCAGCGGCCATGGCGTTCAGGCGCTGCGCAATTTCTGCCAGTGTTTCGCCTGCATTCCCGGGCAGCTTCGCGCCCAGCAACGCCTGCGCATTTCCCGTCAGATAGGTTGCGACGCGGACTTCCTCAAAGCCGCTCTCCCGGGCCGTCTGCGAGGCCGGGGTGTTGGTCCCCACAGCGGCTTCCTGCATCGCCTCGGTCGCCAGCATGACGCTTTGCGCGCACCAGGCCAGGCCGTTCACTTTGCGCAGCCTGCCGCGTGCTTTGTGCAATCGTGCGTCGTACTTGTCAAAAGCGCCGTCAATGCCCAGCAGCACGGCTTCCAGCGGGATGCCGGCCTCGCGCCAGGCCTCGATCAGCGCCCAATCCAGGGTAGACAGCAGCAGGATGCTGCCGCGCCTGCTTTGGAAGCGTGTCTCGATTTCCGTGAAGTAGTTGAAGTAGTTTTGCACGGTGCTGCGTTGTCAGCCGGCCGCAGTGGCCGAAGGCTGCCCACGCCGGCGCATCCGGTCCTGGTTACGCTCGTAAATAAGGCACACGCCGTCGAGCGTTAGGTTGTCATCGACCGTTGCAATGCGCCGTGAACTCTCTGCCAGCAGCCTTGCATATCCGCCGGTTGCAACCACCTTTGTCTCCGGCCCAAGCTCCGCGATCATGCGGTCGCAGATGCCGTCGATCAGGCCGATGTAGCCGTAGAACAGGCCGATCTGGATGTTATCGACCGTGCCTGTGCCGATGACCTTTGCGGGCTTGCGGATGTTGATACGGCTGAGGCGTGCAGCGCTGCTGAACAGGGCATCGGCAGAGATGCCGATGCCCGGCGCAATGGCTCCTCCTAAAAATTCTCCCTTTGCGGAGATCACGTCGAAGGTTGTCGCAGTACCCAGGTCGACGACGATGGTTGGACCTCCATAACGCTCAAAGGCCGCAACGCAGTTCACGATACGGTCAGCGCCCACCTCTGCTGGATTGTCCGTGAGTACGGGCAATCCCGTCTTGACACCGGGCTCAATAAACAACGGCTTGATGCCAAAGCTTTTCTCGATTACTTCCCGCAGCAACGAGTCGATGGGCGGCACAACGGATGCGATGGCAATGCCGGTGATGGCGGAGGTGTCCACGCCATCCAGGGTAAACAGCGAACGCATGGTCATGCGCAGTTCGTCCACGGTCTGCCGCAAGGGCGTGGTCATGCGCCAGTGATGCACCAGGGCAGCGGGTGCGTCTATGCCGGCGCGTCCATACAGGCCCAGTACCATGTTCGAGTTTCCGACATCGATTGCCAGCAGCATCGAGCTCCGTGCGTGTGGTTCTACTTACAGTTCGCGTACCCCGCCATGCCGCACGATGCGCAATGTTCCGTCGTCGCATTGCACGCGCAGAAGACCTGCGGTTGTGAGTCCGTCCGTCGTGCCAGTATAGCTTTCCTCTTCGCTGACCCGGACGCGTTTGCAATGTGCCCAGGTACTGGAAAGCAGAAAGCGGCCATTAAGATGCGGCTGTTTGCGCAATCCGGCGGCTTCCATCTCGAGCGCGGAAATCTCCGACTCCAGCTCACGCAGCAGTTGGATCACTACATCCTCCCGCGAGATCCAGCTCCCACTCTCGATGCGGATGGAAGTGGCCGTCTTTTCCAGGTCCGGCGGAAAACTCTCCTGGTTCAGGTTGATGCCTATCCCTATGACAGCATGCCGCAATGCGCCGTCAGCACTGGAAGCCACTTCCGTAAGGATTCCGCCAGCCTTTCGCGAGGGAAGGGATCCTGGTGGCGTGACGAGATCGTTGGGCCAGCGGATATCGAGGGCATACGACGACACACACAGGACAGCCGACTGCGCCGCCAGGGCTGCCGCGAGCGACATCTGCAGCGCTGCTGCCGCGCTGAGCGCAGGCCGGAACAGAACACTGATATACAAGCCATCGCCTGGTTCGGAGTGCCACGTGTGGCCGCCGCGTCCGCGCCCAGCGGTCTGTTCGTCTGCGATGTAGACCTGACCGGCACCGGTGCCTGCCTGCGCATCGGCAAGCGCCCGCGTATTGGTGCTGTCGATAGAAACGTAGTGGTGCAGTTTGCCGTGGAAGAGGGTTCCGCGCAGTGCTTCATTCACGCGTTCCTCGTCGAAGGGACTCATCGCGTCTTAGTACACATCGGCGGTGATGCGCATGCTCAGGTCCACTGCCACCGACGACCGTGTCAGCGCGCCAACGGAAAGATAATCGACGCCCGTCTCAGCGTATTCACGGGCATTGTCGAGCGAAAGATGCTCCGCCACCTCCAGCAGCACCTTTGGTGCCGCCGCTCGCACGGCTTCCACCGTATCTGCAACCCCTGCCGGCGACATGCCCACCAGCAGCAGAACATCCGCACCAGCTTTCACCGCGGCCTGCACTTCGGCAGGATTTGTGACTTCCACCTCAATCTTCTGGCCTTGCTGTCGCCCCTTCACGGCACGCTCTACGGCAATGGCAACGCCGCCGGCGAGTTGCAGGTGGCTCTGCTTTAGCATGATGCCGTCCTGCAGATCCAGCCGGTGGTTCGCGCCGCCGCCGCTAGTGACGGCGTACTTGTCCAGGAGGCGCATGCCCGGCATCGTCTTGCGGGTATCCAGGATTTTTGCTTTGGTCCCACGCGTCAGACGGACGAAGTCGTTGGTCAGCGTGGCGATGCCGCTCATGCGCTGCATCAGGTTCAGAATCACCCGCTCACATGACAGGATGGTCGCCGCGCTGTGCCGGAGGACGGCGACGGTCTG
>CAXUEW010000053.1:0-2054 GCA_964250115.1 uncultured Terriglobus sp. | reverse complement strand
GAGGTACGCCGACCGACCACAGGCCGGTACGCCCGGGTAGGTCCTGGACGGAGGTCTGCACGCCGGGGGCGATGACGGCGACGGTCTGGCCTTTGCGGACGCGCACACCGTCAAAGATCTCGGGATGGCTGATGACCTCGTAACGGCCGCCGCTCTTCACGCCTGCGCGTGCCTGCATGGCACTGAAGGCGTCGAACACGGCACAGATCACACCCAAGCCGCAGATGACGCAGTCCTCCCGTACCAGCACCGTGGCCGATGCGCGCTGAGCAGGATCGATAGCCAGCGCAGTGGTTACGTCATTAATGGCCTTGTCTTCGGCCAGTGCGGCTTCCATCACCGCTGCGATCTTTCTGCTCTTCCAGTCCATCCTGCACAATCCTACCCGCACGAAGCGCATCTTACGGTAAACGTAAGATGACGGAATTGGTGCAAGGGGCGGCCGCGTCAGGAGGTGTTATGGGGGCATATGTGACGCTGACGCAACAGACCGGCGTGCTTTTGTTGCTGGCCATTCCGATTGCCTGCATGAGCTGGACGGTCACCCACGAAGAGGTTTTCCGTGAGCCAAGGGACTACTGCAAGGCAAAAAGCCAAAAAGAAGGTTCGCTGCCCAAGCGCAAGTTTTTCTACCTGTTCACCTGCGAGTACTGCTTCAGCCACTACATAACGGCACTTGTGCTGTTCTTTTCGAGGTTCCAGCTGCTGTATGCCGGATGGCGCGGCTACGTCCTTGCTGAGTTTGCCTTGGTCTTCATCGCCAACGTGTACATGAGCTTGTTCAACCGTTTGCGGCTCGACATCAAGCATGAGAATGTGACCATCGCCGTCGAGCAGCAGCAGGTACCCACTGCCTGATTACCGATTTGCAAAGTTCGTGCCGTGCAGGTATAGTTTGAATTGATCGTAGAATCCGATCTGGTTTGTATTGCTTGGTCCGCCTGTACACGCAAACTTTACCAAACGCGTTCGGCGGTACATCAGCCCACACTTGGGTTACAAGGATACAAACATGGAACAGGGAACAGTTAAGTGGTTCAACGACGCAAAGGGTTTTGGATTTCTCAGCCGCGCGAATGGTGAGGACGTTTTCGTTCATCACACCGCCATCCAGAGCAACGGCTTCCGTTCGCTGCAGGAGGGTCAGAGCGTGACCTTCAATGTAGTCAAGGGACCGAAGGGCTGGCAGGCAGAGAACGTTCAGGCCGCGTAAGCACCCGGACATTCTGCAACAACAAGAAGGGCGGCCCATCGGGCCGCCCTTCTTACGTGCTTTGCGCTATTTCTTTTTCTTGGATTTCTTCGCATAGTCTGCAGGGGTTGCGTTGGTACGGTCCGGCTGCGCGGTCGCTCCAACCGTGTCCGCAACACTGCCCTGAAAGCGGGAGTGCTTACCGTCGTTCGGTTGCAGTGGCGAGATGCCGCCCTTTGCCATCAACTGCGCGGCAATCTCGTAAATCTCTTCTGTCGCGTAATCCGGCGAGAAGAGCGTCGGGCACTCGCCGATGACAGGACCTTCGGCGGCGTATTCCGGCGTGCCGGTGATCACTTCCAGCGGTTCGCCGTCAGCCCAATCCGCATTGCCGGACCAGATGCCGGCAACATCGCCGTAGTCCGTGTCGGAGAAGGTGTACAGCTTGCGATGGCTGCCGATCGCCTGCCACTTGCGAGCCTCGGGGATCTTCGAGTCGTCGATGTTTGGCGTGGGCAGCATCTTGGTCATCTCGACGCCGGTGATCTTGCGCAGTGCCATGGCATACGCGGCCTGGTGAACTCCGCCGCGAACCATCAGGTAGCCAATCACGTTACGCGCGGCAGCGTTGGTCGTCATCTGGTAGCAGCGATGCTTGTGCAGGCGCGCGCCCGTTTCCAGGAAGAAGTTGTGCAGCAGGTCAGAGACCAGGTTACCGCTGGAGAATACGTGCTGGCCTTCCCAGAAATGGCCCATGGAGTCCATCACCTGGTGGCCGCCCCCGCCCACAATGGTGTGGTGCGTGTTGCGAAGGTCAGCCGCGGTTGACAGCGGAGCAGAAACAGGATCGCCCTCGGGCACG
>CAXUEW010000052.1:1111-15467 GCA_964250115.1 uncultured Terriglobus sp. | reverse complement strand
CCTTCGGGTCGAAGTAGTACTGCACATTGATGTACGACCCTGAGTAGCCATCGGGCAGCGGGGCGAAGGTGTCGATGCGCTGCAGGGCGCGTAGTGCGCTGTTGTCCAGCGTGGCGTCGCCGCTGGGTTTGGCAATCGTGATGTCCGAAGGTGTTCCGTCGCGTGCCACGCGAAAGCTGATGTACACCCGGTGGCCGGGCGCGCCGCTGTCGAGTGTCTGAGTGTACCACTGCGAGGCGACTTTTTGCGTGAGTTGCCGAACATAGTAGGCGTAGCGCTGGCCGAACGCTGAGTCGGTAACGTTGGTGGACGATGTGCCGGCACGGTTCTCCACGGCGGTCATCGCCACGCGCAGGCCTGCGGTTTCGCCGCTGGTGGCGCGGTCCGGTTGGGGCTGCTGCGGCTGTGGGCGTTTCGGCGGCTCAGGCGTTGCCTTCTCCGCGATGCGTGGCGGCTGCTTCTTCTCCGGCGGCCTGACGATAGGGATGTCGGTCGGCTTCGGTGGCGGCTCAGACTTCGGTGTGGGTGGCGGAGGCGCGGGGCTTGGCGACTCCGATGCGAGGACGCTGTCCTGCTTCGGCTGAACTTTGGGCGGCAGCGGAATGGAGTTGACCATGGTCGCCTGCACCGCTCCGGCAACATCTGCCTTATCGCCCCAGGCTTCACCACGCTTGTGGAAAAGCAGTGCAGAACTGAGCAGGCCACCGATCACCAGCACATGCAGCAGGAGAGACACCACGAAGTTCTTCTTCGTGGCGGCGGCTGCCGCAGTCTGCTCTTCGGTGTGCTCCTTCAGCGCTGGCATGGCCTTATTTCTCGAAAGGCCGTGTGACGATGCTGATGTTGGTAATGCCCGCCTGCTTGACCGCATCCATCACGGAAGCGAATGCGCCGAAGGGGACCTTCTGGTCCGCGCGCAGGTAGATCACCTTCTTCGACGGATCACCCTTGGTGCGCAGCAGGCCGGGCAGTTCGTTCAGGTTGACTGATTTGTCCTGCAGAAAGACGCGCTGCTCGTGGTCGATGGAAACCACCGTGCGTTCCTCGGTAAGTTGGTTAACCGTTCGCGTTTGCGGCACTGCAACCTCAATGCCTGACTGCAGGACGGGCGCGGTCAGCATAAAGATCAGCAGCAGGACCAGCACCACATCGACTAACGGCGTGATGTTGATCTCGGCAAGGGAACTCTGCGTGCGGCCACCGCTTGAGAAGGCCATGGAAAACTCCTGATAGTTAATAAAGCTAAATACGTGGCCTGAGATCATCCGGCGGCGGCGCTGCCTGCTGTGAGCCCGCGGCACCTTCGAGCGCATTCAAAAGCTCGCGAGAGAAATCGTCCATGCGCGCGGCAAACTCCTTCAATCGTGCCGTCAACTGGTTGTAGCCGACGACTGCCGGAATCGCTACGACCAGTCCCGCAGCCGTTGTAATCAGGGCCTCGGAAATACCGGGAGCCACGGCGCGCAGCGTTGCCGCGCCCTGGGTTCCAAGCCCGTGAAAGGCATCGACGATGCCCATCACAGTGCCCAACAGGCCGATGAACGGCGCTACGGCGGCGATGGTTGCAAGCCACGTCAACTGGCTTTCGAGTACGGTAAGCGCCTCGCTCGAAGCCGTTTGCGCGGCACGCTCCAGCGCGATTGAATTGCGAGCCAGCCCGCGTCCGCCGCTCTGTCTACCATGTTCCTCGACGATCTCGCTGAAGACAGAGACTAGAGGCGAGGGCCTGTACTGTTCAGCAACTGCGGCAATCTCGCTCAGCCTTGATGACTTGCGAAAGGCTCGCAGAAATGCCTGGCCGCGTAACCGCGCGCTTCGAAAGGCGGTCCATTTCGAAAGCATGATCGTCCATGAAAAAATCGACATGACAAGCAGCAGAGCCAACACGGCCATCGCGATGGGTCCGCTGTTGTGCAGCATCTCGCCCAGTGCGGAAGAGCCGGCCGCTGCGGGTGCTGCCGCTGCGTTCCCGGCGGGGTCTTCCTGGAAAAAGAGTAGTAAAAGCGCAATCGACATATTTGTTTTCAGTCTAGTGGCCGCGTTGTGAAGTTTCGGCGCACAGGTATCGCTATTGGTGCGCGAAAAGTACGTTTCTGCACGCAGGAAAACGCTGTAAACGCATCACCCGTGGTGCAAACAAGGCGTACTAAACCTGTTCAAGAGTGACGTTTTGGGCACCCTTTCCATGCATTTCGGGCTGTGCAAATGCCGTCCCGTGCTACGCTGTGCGCGAAGGTGAGGCGAACATGCTGCTGGAGCTTCGCGCGGAAAACTATGCCGTCATCGATCACGCAGTAGCAACGTTTGGCAGTGGCCTGAATCTCCTTACAGGCGAAACCGGCGCTGGCAAATCCATCTTGGTGGACGCGCTTGCGCTGCTGCTGGGTGGCCGTGCCGCCAGCGACGTGGTGCGGCATGGCGCGGAAAAGGCCGTTGTCTCCTGCGTCTTCGAATCGACCGCTGGAGCCGAAGCTGTGCTTGAAGCCAACGGCATTGATGTTGAGGGCAACGAAATCCTGCTGCGGCGCGAAGTGAATGCCAACGGCAAGGGCCGCGTCTTCCTGAACAATCAGCCGGCTACCGTTGGCGTTTTGAGGCAACTTGCGCCGGAACTTGCGCTGGTGCATACCCAGAGCGAGACCATGGGCAGCTTCGACCAGGCGCAGCAACGCGGCTTGCTGGACCGTTTTGCCGGCATCAATACGGCGCTGCCGCCGGGCCGTGAGCTGAGCCTCGATCTGCGCGAACGCCTGCGCAGCCGCAAGAATCTTGACCCTGCGCAGGCGGGCGAGAACATCCGCACCGCGTATGCACTGTGGCGAGAGGCCCGTGAGGAACTCGACCGCCTGAGCGGCGAAGAGCAGGAGCGCCTGCGCATGGCCGACCTGTGGAGTTTTCAGCGTGGCGAGATCCACGAGGCATCCATCACGGGTCCGGATGAGGACGAAACGCTGGAAGCCGAGAAGCGCGTCCTTGCCAACGCGGAAAAGCTCTACACCGCCGCCATGAGCGCGCATGAAGCCCTGTACGAAAGTGAAGGCTCGGCCGAAACAACGCTGGCTGCTGCGCAGAAGCACGTGGAAGAGCTCGCAAGGTACGACAGCAGTTTTGTGGAGCCTGCGACACAGTTGGCGAACGCCCGCGCGACTGTGGCCGATTTGAGCTCGACCGTCCGCGACTACGCCGAGAACATCAACGCATCGCCGGAACGGCTGGAGCAGATTGAAGACCGGCTTGCCACGCTGGACAAGCTGAAACGCAAGTACGGCCGCACCCTGGTTGAGGTCATAGCGTACGGGGAAGACGTTGCCGCGAAGCTGCAGGAGATTGAGAATCGTGATGCACTGATCGCGGCAGCCAAGCAGCGCGTGGGAGAGACCGAGCACATCTATACCTGCGTCGCGCAGGACCTGACCGAGATGCGGACGGCAGCCGCGCGGCGGCTGGAGAAGCTGGCAGAGCAGCAGATCAACGACCTGGCCATGAAGGTGCAGTTCCGCGTCGAGGTTGCATCGCAGAAGGAGCAAACCTTCTGGAGCGGCGTGGGTTGGGACCATGTGGAATGCCTGATCGCGACCAACGCAGGCGAGCCTCTGAAGCCGCTGGAGGAAATTGCCAGCGGCGGTGAGATGAGCCGTGTGATGCTGGCGCTGAAGGTCTCCGTGGAAGAGGGCGGAACAGAACGTACGAAGCGCCGCATTGCTCTTCCGCGCACACTCGTGTTTGATGAAATTGACATCGGCATTGGTGGTCGCGCAGCAGAAGCCGTCGGCCAGAAACTGAAGGCGCTCTCACGGCACCAGCAGGTGCTTTGCGTAACGCACCTGCCGCAGATTGCGGCGTTTGCAAATCAGCACTTCCTGGTTGAGAAGTCGGAACGCGACGGTCGCACCCGAACCCAGATTCGGCAGATGCTGGACGAAGAGCGGACCGGTGAGATTGCACGCATGATCTCCGGCGCAACCGTCACGGAAACCAGTCTGCGGCATGCGGAGCAGATGCTGAAGGCTAGCTCGTAGTTTTCAGAGGGACTCTGGGCGATTGAAGCTGGCCGTCCCAGGTACTCCCCGCCGAACCCTGCCGACATTCCGATTTGCACCCGGCATGGTTCAAACCAGCCTGTCTGCGCGGTGCTTCGCGGTATACTTTCCTTGTGACGACATTGACGCTCAACCCTGCTAATACTATGCAGAATGGCACTTCCGGTGACACCTCGTCCACGAAGCGGGTTTTGCTTCTGAAGCCCCGTGGCTTCTGCGCAGGCGTGGTGCGTGCGGTAGACATCGTGAAGATCGCGCTGGACACCTTCGGCGCGCCCATCTACGTCCGCAAAGAGATTGTGCACAACAGCTACGTGGTGGACGATCTGCGCCAGAAGGGTGCAATCTTCGTCAACGAACTGGATGAGGTGCCGGAAGGCAAGCGCGTCATCTACTCCGCGCATGGCGTATCGCCGGCTGTTCGTGAGCGCGCAAAAGAACGAGGCCTGAAGGTCATCGATGCGACCTGCCCTCTTGTTACAAAGGTCCACGTCGAGGCCATCAAGTTTGCCAAGCAAGGCTATTCGCTTGTGCTGGTGGGGCATCGCGACCATGAAGAAGTGGAAGGCACGCAGGGCGAGGCGCCGGATGTGACGCAGGTGGTGTCCACAGTGGAAGAGGTTGCGCAACTTGTCGTTCCAGACCCGGACCGTGTTGCGTACCTTACGCAGACCACGCTTTCACTCGACGAAGCGAAGTACATGATTGAGGCGTTGAAAAAGAAGTTTCCCAAGATTGTGGGACCTGCGGCGCAGGACATTTGCTACGCAACGGAGAATCGTCAAACAGCAGTAAAGAATGTCGCGCACGGCGCAGACCTTGTGCTGGTGGTGGGTTCGCGCAACAGTTCCAACTCCAACCGCCTGGTTGAGGTTGCGATGAATCTTGGCACGACGTCTTACCTGATCGACAAGGCGCAGGACATTCAGCCGGCGTGGCTTGAAGGTGTTGAGCGGGTTGCGATTACGGCAGGTGCGTCTGCCCCTGAAGTGCTGGTGCAGGAAGTTGTGAATTACCTTCAGGAGCGTGGCTACGGCTCAGTCGACGAGGTGGAAGTGATGCCTGAAAACGTGCGTTTTGGTTTGCCACCTGAGATCGTTCAGGCCATTGCGTCGGCACCGGGATCGCAAACGATTGGTTCTGCCTCCACCCTCTAAACCTAGCCGCACCGCGCACGCCTTAGGGATCGTCTAATCAGGATGCAGGAACAAAACTCCAGACCGGTCGCGTCGTCACAGATGACGGGCACCGGCGTCATGAAACAGCCCCGCTTCGGGCGTATCGATCTCGGCCTTGACCGGGTACGCAAGGCTGTTGCAGATGCCAGAGACTGGCTGCTGGGCCAGCAGCATGCCGATGGCTACTGGTGCGGCGAACTGGAAGCCGATGTGATGCTGGAGGCGGATTACATCTACCTCCATACGCTGCTGGGCACCGGCGATCCCGGCAAGATGAGCCGCGCCATCAATGAGATTCTTCGTCATCAGAACGACGATGGTGGATGGAGCCTGTATCCAGGCGGACCCTCGAACATTAACTACGGCGTCAAGTCCTACCTGGCCCTGAAGCTGATGGGTTGGTCCGCGAACGATCCCGTGCTGGTGAAGGCGCGGGACTGGATTCTGGCGAACGGCGGCGTGGTTGAGTGCAACACCTTCACCAAGATCTATCTTTGCGCGCTGGGCCAGTACGACTACGACGCCGTGCCGGCCATACCGCCGGAAATCATTCTGTTTCCTAACTGGTTTTACTTCAACATCTACGAAATCTCATCGTGGTCGCGCGGCATTCTGGTGCCGCTAACGGTCACGTATGCAAAGAAGCCCTTTAAGAAGCTGCTGCCGGATCAGGGCATTGAAGAGTTGTTCGTTGGCGGCCGTGCAAATTCTGATCTCCATCTGAGGTGGGATCGCAAGCACCCCGTCTCGTGGCGCAACTTTTTTCTATTCTGGGACCGCGTTGCACAGTGGTATGAGCGTGTGCACATTCGTCCCTTACGCAAGAAGGCGCTGAAGGCTGTTGAGCAGTGGATGCTGGAACGCTTCGAGGGTTCAGACGGCCTGGGTGCAATTTACCCAGCCATGCTGAACGCGATCGTTGCATTGCGCCATCTGGGCTACTCGCTTGACGATCCGCAGATGATCCGCGCGATGGACGAGTTTGAGAAGCTAGGCATCGATTGTCCGGAAGGCACGCCGGATTACCCAACGCCGACCTTCCGCATGCAGCCCTGCTTTTCGCCCGTATGGGACACGGCGCAGGTGGTGTCTTCACTCGGCGACGCAGGTGTTTCGTCCACCGATCCGGTCATGCTGAAGGCTGCCGATTGGCTGTTCAGCAAAGAAAGCCGCTACAAGGGTGACTGGGCACAGAAGGTGAAGAACGTCGAGCCGGGTGGGTGGGCCTTCTTCTTCAACAACATCCATTACCCTGACGTGGATGACACCGGCGAGGTGTTGCTGGCGCTAAAGGCCATTGAACATCCGCACCAACGGCAGCAGCACGAGATCGCGCAACGGGCCATTGCCTGGGTGTTCGCGATGCAGTGCCGCAATGGCGGATGGGCGTCGTTTGATCGCGACAACACCAAGATGATCTTTCAGTACATCCCGTTCGCGGATCACAACGCGATGCTGGATCCACCAACCGTGGACATCACGGGACGCATCCTGGAGATGCTGGCCGCGTATGGTTACACCCGCCGCGACAAGCGCGTGGAAGCTGCGGTGCAGTTCATTCTAAAAGAGCAGGAGCCGGACGGCAGCTGGTTTGGCCGATGGGGCGTCAATTACCTGTATGGAACTTTCCTTGTCCTGCGCGGCCTGGAGGCCATCGGCTACGACCACAATGAGGCTCCCGTTCAGCAATCCGTTGAGTGGGTACGTTCTGTGCAGAATAGTGATGGTGGATGGGGCGAGAGCTGCGGCACCTACGACAATCCGGCGCAGCGTGGCATCGGTCCCAGCACGCCGTCGCAAACAGCGTGGGGTTTGCTGGCTCTGCTGGCAGGCGGCGATACGCGTTCTGATTCCGTGGCGAAAGGCGTCCGCTGGCTGGTGGAGCAGCAGCGGGAAGATGGTTCGTGGTCAGAACTTGTGCCGGGCCGCAACGGCGAAAGTTACTATACGGGCACAGGCTTTCCGCGGGTGTTCTACCTTGGGTACCACCTGTACAAACAGTATTTCCCTTTGCTGGCGCTGACCACCTACGATAAGGCGATGTCGCGCAGCGAAGCGTAACAAGTTTCACTTCAAGCCTGCCCCTGCGCAGGCGTTCACCGGAGGCAGAGCAAATGGCAGTTCCAGTTTCCCAGGCATGGACCGTTGCAACCTACGTCTTGAAGCAGAAGATGTTGGGCAGAAAGCGCTATCCGCTGGTGCTGATGTTGGAGCCGCTGTTCCGCTGCAACCTGGCCTGCGCCGGCTGCGGCAAGATTCAGTATCCCGCGCACATCCTGAAAGCCGAGCTGACGCCTGAGGAGTGCTTCAAGGCGGTGGAGGAGTGCGGCACACCGATGGTCGCCATTCCTGGTGGCGAGCCTTTGCTGCATCCGCGTATGCCGGAGATTGTTGCCGGTTTGGTGGAGCGGAAGAAGTACGTCTACATGTGCACGAACGCGCTGCTGCTGAAAGAGAAGCTGCATCTCTTCAAGCCATCGAAGTACCTGTCTTTCTCCGTCCATGTGGATGGCGAACGGGAGCATCACGACTTTGGCGTCTGCCGCGAGGGCGGCTACGACATCGCCATGGAAGGCGTGCATGCGGCCGTGGCCGCGGGTTTTCGCGTGACTACGAACACGACGCTGTTCGATGGTGCCGATCCTAATTCTGTCCGCCGCCACTTCGATCAGATGATGGAGGCCGGCGTGGAGAGCATGATGGTGTCGCCGGGTTATACCTATGACAAGGCTCCCGATCAGAAGCACTTTCTTGGTCGCGCACGCTCGAAGAAGCTGTTCCGCGCTCTTCTTTCAAACCGAAAAAGCTCGTGGCGTTTCAATGCTTCGCCGATGTTCATGGAATTCCTCATGGGCAAGAAGGAGTTGACCTGCACGCCGTGGGGCATGCCGACCTACTCCATCTTCGGCTGGCAGAAGCCCTGCTACCTGCTACAGGATGGTTACGCCGATACCTTCGCGGAACTGATGGAGTCGGTGGAGTGGGCGAACTACGGCACCGAAAGCGGCAATCCGCGTTGCGCGAACTGCATGGTGCACTCCGGCTATGAGGCCAGCGGCGTCAACTATACTTTCGGCTCGTTGAAGGGCCTGCTGCAGACGGCGAAAGCTATCTTCTCCAGCACCTACAAGGACGATGGCGCGCAAAAAATTCTGAATGACTGGCGACCAACCAACCACGGCCAACTGGTGCAGATTGGTTCCGGCATCCTGTCCAAGGAAGCCGAGCAGGTAAACCACGCCGAGAGCCTGGTGGCAGGCGACTGATGGCGACCGATCAGCAGGAACATCTGAAAATCGAGCAGTTGCAAGGCCACAACCCCGATGAACTCGAGGTTATGGCCGGTCGCGAGCGGGAAAACCTGGAGGGCTGGATTCCGGCGCTGGCAACCGAGTCCGAGGTTCGCGAGTCGCTGGAAAAGGCTTTCGATTACCGCGGTGATGTGACGCTGACGCTGCGCTCCGGCGAGGTGGTGGAAGGCTATATCTACGACCGCCGCACAGGGAAGACGCTCACCGACTCGCTGGTTCGTCTGATGCCGTCCAAGGGCGAAGATCGCAGCCGTCGATCCATCCCTTATGGTGAGATCGCCGCGCTCACCTTCAGCGGTCGTGACACCGCCGCTGGCCGCACCTTCGAGGCCTGGGTCAAGAAGTACTGGGCAAAAAAAGCCGCCGGCGAAAAGAACATCCAGATCGAGCCGGAAAAGCTAGACTGACATGTTGCGCTAGACTTTCTAGCAGGAGCGGACTATGGCTGCAAGCGCTTATCTCACCTATCACGATGGCAAGCTGGAAGTGCCTGAAGAACTGCAACGACGGTGGCAGCTTCAGGAAGGAGACTGTCTTCAGGTCTCGCCAGCAACTGGTAAGGTTTCATCGCTGCTTAGCTATCTGACGAGAAATCCAAAGGCGATCGACTGGAAAGTCTTCGAGGGAATATTGGCTGATTCCGACATCGATCTCAATGCCGATCTCGAACAGGAGCGCATTCGAGAAAATGCACTTGATCTACACCTCGGATGAATTTTCGACAAACCTTTGTTGTGGACGCCTGGCCGGTTCTGGAGTGGCTACAAGGCAAGCAACCTGTGGGTAGCCGCTTCAGCTACTTCATCAACAGCCAGGTCGCAGAAGACTCACAACTTCTTATCTCTCGCATCAACTACGGAGAGATTGCTTGCATGCTTTCGAAGAAGTTCTCGGGTCAGCGTTTGCTCGATGCACAAATTGTTGTCGAACACCTTCCATTTGAGCGGGTGTCCATCGATGACGACCTTGTGGACGCAGCTACCGAGCTAAAGAAGGCAAACGCCTGCTCCTATGCGGACTGTTTCGCCGCTGCACTTGCGATGCGATTGAACGCTCCTTTGGTAACGGGCGATCGCGAATTCTTGCAGTTGCAGAGCAAAGGTCTACTTAGGTTAGAGTGGCTTGGAGCATGAACGTCTTCCTGACCGGAGCGACCGGCTTTGTGGGGAGCCATGTTGCGCATGCGTATGCCGGTCAGGGTGCAAAGCTGCGGCTGCTTACACGTAAAACCAGCAATCTTGCTTCGCTTGAGGGCCTTGCCGCGGACACTGTGGTTGGGGATCTCTGCGACCCGGAGGGACTGCGCTCTGCGCTGGCCGGGTGCGATGCCATGGTGCATGTGGCTGCTGACTACCGGCTGTGGGTTCCAGAACCGGTCGCGATGTACAAGGCTAACGTCGATGGGACGCGCGAATTATTGCGCATCGCGCGTGAGGTGGGTGTGCAGCGCGTGGTCTACACCTCGAGCGTTGCGACCATGGGTTTCACGAAGACGAACACCGTTGTCGACGAGACGACGCCGGTAAGCGAAGCCGATATGATCGGTCACTACAAGCGGTCGAAGTGGCTCGCGGAGCAGGAAGCCATCAAGGCAGCGCGCGCCGGGCAGCATGTGATGATCCTCAATCCCACTACACCGATCGGTTCTGCCGACCGCAAGCCGACGCCGACGGGCCGCATCGTGGTGGACTTCCTGAATCGGAAGTTTCCGGCTTATGTTGAAACCGGTTTGAACCTTGTGGATGTGCGTGAGGTTGCGCGCATGCACGTCGTCGCGCTGGAGCGTGGCAC
Organism: uncultured Terriglobus sp.; assembly: GCA_964250115.1. Classification (GTDB taxonomy): domain Bacteria; phylum Acidobacteriota; class Terriglobia; order Terriglobales; family Acidobacteriaceae; genus Terriglobus. Next base: position 5,147 of record CAXUEW010000052.1, on the reverse strand, counting down.
GCCGGGCGAGCGCTACATCCTGGGCGGCGAAAATCTGACGTTGAAGCAGATACTGGATCGCATGGCCGCGATCTCCGGGCTGCCGTCGCCGACGATGAAGGTGCCGCACGCGGTCGCCATGGCATTCGCCTTCTTCGATGAGACCGTCACCGGCAAGCTGCGCGGCAGGGAACCACGCGCGACTATGGAAGCTGTGAAGATGGGGCGCAAGATGATGTTTGCGTCGTCTGCAAAGGCAGAGCGTGAGCTTGGCTTTGACGTGAAGTCCGTGGAAGATGCGCTGCGTGCGGCCATGGAGTGGTTCGTCGCCAACGGCTATGCTCCCGCGTATGGCGGCTCGCGATGAACGATGCCATCGTCATCATCGCGGCACTCCACGGCGAGTTGAAGCCGCTGGTGCGCAGTTGGGCGGCGCTGGAAACGCGCGAGGGTGTGGATGGGTGGCAGCACCCGAACGGCCCCATCATGGCCTTCTGCGGCGGCATGGGATCAGCCGCGGCCACGCGTGCATTTGCCCGTGCGCGGCAGGTCTGCGAGCCGATCCGGTTAATCTCCGCAGGTTGGGCTGGCGGGCTGATAGAAGAGCAACTACCCGGAACAGTGCTGAACGCCAGCATGGTGCGCGACCTGCGCACGGGCGAAATGCTTTCGGCTGTCGGCACCGGCGGCCTGTTGTTGACTGCTGCTCGGGTCGCCACACGGGGAGAGAAGCAGCGGTTGGCGCGCACCTACGACGGTGCGGTTGCAGTCGATATGGAAGCTGCAACGCTGGCGCGGCTGGCGCAGGCGCACCAGTTGGACTTCAGCGCCATCAAGGCCATCAGCGACACGCTGCCGGAAGACCTGCCGGACATGAATCCGTACGTCAAGGACGATGGCAGCTTTGCCACGGCTCGCTTCATTGCCCATGTGGCTCTGCAGCCGAAACACTGGCCGGGGTTGGCTCAGTTCGGCAAACAGGCAAAGCACGCGGCGGAGAACCTTTGCAAGGTACTCGCGGACGAAATCGGAACTGAGAGACCACGATGAAGAGCAGCACACTGGCAGACGTTCAGGAAGTCGGCAACCTGCCCACCACGCAGCGTGCGGCAGTCTACCGCGGCGTGAACGATGTGCGCGTGGAGCAGGTGCCGGTGCCGGAAATTGGGCCGGGTGAGGTGCTGATGCGCATCGACACCTGCGGCATCTGCGGTACAGACTTGAAAAAAATTCACACGGGATCCCACTCCGCGCCACGCGTGTTTGGGCACGAGATGGCCGGGACCATCGTCGCGGTTGGCGACAAGGTTCAGGGCTTTGCAGTGGGTGACCGCGTGATGAGCTTTCATCACATCCCTTGCGGCCATTGCTACTACTGCCGCAAGCAGACCTTCGCGCAATGCGAGACCTACAAGAAGGTTGGCGCAACCGCTGGCTACGGCGAACCTTCCGGCGGTGGCTTTTCCGAATATATCCGTGTCATGGACTGGATCGTGCAGCGCGGGCTGGTTCACATCCCTGACGACATCCCGTTCGAGCAGGCCGCGTGGATCGAGCCGGTGAACACCTGCTACAAGGCCGTCGAATTGTTGGACCTGCAGCCCGATGAGACGGTGCTGGTCATCGGTCAGGGACCCATCGGTATCCTGCTGGCGGCGCTGGCAAAGCGCAAGGGACTTACGGTGCTGACGAGCGACCTGTATCCGGAGCGGCATGCCGTTGCAGCTACCTTTGGGCTGGATCATCCGCTGGATGCAAATACCGACGTTGTCAACGAGTGCAAGGCTGCCACTGAAGGCCGCGGTGCAGATGTAGCTCTGCTTGCGGTTGGCGTCAACTCGCTGATCACGCTGGCCATGAACGCCGTTCGACCGGGCGGACGCGTGTGCCTGTTCGCGCAGACGCAGCATGGCGAGGCTCCGTTTGATCCCGCCGCCGTCTGCATGGATGAGAAGACTTTGATGGGTTCTTACTCGTCATCCGTAGCTATCCAGGATGAAGCGGTCCAACTGGTCTTCGACGGCTACCGTGATGGCAGCTTCGATCTGACACGGCTGATATCGCATCGCTTTTCGCTGAAGGATGCGGTGGCGGGGATCGAGTTGGCCTCGCACCCGGTTGCGAACTCGATGAAGGTTGTCATACAGCAGCGCTAATCTAGCGTGTAACAATGTTGCGGGTAAGGGGTCAGACCAAGCGGCTCAGTCTCACGGGCCTGCAAACTTACCTTGGACATAAGCCATGTGAAGTATCCGCACACTGGCCGCCATCGTCCGCATATTTCGACCGCGACTCTCCACATTTGTGCCTTCGTGAACATGCAGGGATCTTCGCTTTTACTCAGGATAGCAACCAATAGACACAGCGAAGGAGAAGTGAACAATGAGCGAAGCAGAACTGTTTAGGATCAATCTGAACCAGAACCTGTGGGTGTTATTTGTCTCCTACATTGCTGTTGGGTTTTCAGTTTTCTGGCGGTCCACCGGTCATTGGATTCCGTGGTACGTCTGGTGGGGTATCGTGCTCTTCGCCGGTGCTTCTACGCTATCTGTAACGGTGACGATGGTGTGTTACACATGGAACTACTGTCGCACCAAGATCTCCCGCAAGTCTGCCACTCCTAACCCGAGGTGAATAAAAATGCGGTCGATCAAGCAACGTACGAGTACGTACAAGCTCTTCGCTCTGGGACGCTTGCGTTCTGGCCGACAACGCGTTAGCAGCGCCACCTTAGAAAAGAGCAGGCAGCAGGAACAGGCATGGCGTGCTTCTCTGCATCATGACTGGCTTAATGAGGTCGGGCGTCGAGGTGGAGTGTGGCCCCCACCCGCTGGCTACAGTCATCTCTGTGCAGTTGCAAAGCACCCTTCTTGTCATCTTAGCTACAGTGGCCCCAACCCATTCCGCTGCTCCTGCCCATGTCACGGAGAGTTAGCTGGCACTGTGCCAACATCGCAACCTCTAAGGTCTAGAAGCTGTCCACCAACCCTCTTCAGAAGACTACGTGAGTGGCTGGGCCATTACTTATAAGTCAGCCTCGGCGTGTGATCCCTGAAGCGTATGTCGCCTGATCCCTGTCAGGCGTCTTAGTCACGATCCTTGCGCTTCTTGATCTCAACATTCAGCCGTTTGATCTTCTGGTTCAGTGTCGATAGTGGGATCTTCAGGAACTCGGCGGCTTCGGTCTGGTTCCAATTGCAGCGCTCGAGCCGGTCGCTCAGGATGCGGCGTTCAATCTCTTCCATGATGTCGAAGAGGGAGGCATCGGTGCGGTGGTCGAGAACCGATGCGTTGTAGACTGTGCCGGAAAACTGCTGGGGCAACAGGTCGAGCGTGATGACTGGGCCGGTTGAGAGCACGACGCCGCGCTCCATGGCATTCTCAAGCTCGCGGACGTTGCCCGGCCACTCGTGGTCCATCATGGCGCGGAGGGCTTCGGGTGCGAGTGCACGCGTGGGGTAGCCATTCTCCTCGGAAAAATACTTGAGGAAGTGGGCGGCCAGCAGCGGCACGTCCTCCTTGCGCTGACGCAGCGGCGGCAGGTCAAGGTTAATGACGGATAGGCGGTAGTACAGGTCTTCGCGGAAACGCCCTTCTTTTACAGCTTGTTGCAGATTCACGTTGGTGGCAGCGACGATGCGAACATCGACCTGTACCTCGGTGGTGCCGCCCACCTGCATAAAGCGGCGCTCCTGCAGCGCGCGCAGAACTTTGGCCTGGGTGTCGAGCGGCATGGTGCCGATCTCGTCGAGGAACAGGGTGCCGCCGCTGGCGACTTCGAACAGCCCTTTCTTCGCCGAGACGGCAGAGGTAAAGGCACCTTTGACGTGGCCGAAGAGCGTGGACTCCAGCAGGTCTGTCGGTACCGCGCCGGTGTTGATGGCGACAAACGGCTTGTCCTTGCGCGGGCTGTTCAGGTGGATGGCTTTAGCGATCAGCTCCTTGCCGGTGCCACTTTCGCCCTGAATCAGCACCGTGGATCGCGACGGTGCGACCTGCGCGACCGTATCCAGCAGCCGCGCCAGCCGGAGCCCGGCGCGGGCGATCTGGCGGCGGA
>CAXUEW010000052.1:0-1101 GCA_964250115.1 uncultured Terriglobus sp. | reverse complement strand
CGGCGCCATGACGTCGGATTTGCCGATGATGTTGCCGAAGGAGTAGCGCTGCTTCAGCGTCTTTTTCAGCTGGACGACTTCCTGCTGAGAACGCTGTTTCGCAATCGCCGTACGCATGTCAGCGAGCAGCTTTTCGTTATCCCACGGCTTCTGGACGAAATTATCTGCACCGGCCCGCAGGGCATCAACGACGTTGCCGACGGTGCCGTAGGCGGTGATCATGATGACTGGCACTTCAGGCCGAAGGCGCTTAATGCGTGGCAGCAGGTCGATGCCGCTTTCGCCGGGCATGGACAGGTCCAGCAGCAGTAGGTCGTACTCGCTGCCGGTCAGCATGTCGAGGCCGGAGGTGCCCTCCGGTGCCAACTCGACCTGGAAGCCTTCAAGTATCAGCAGGGCTTCGAGCGAGTCGCGAATGGCCGCTTCGTCGTCGATGATGAGGATGCGGCCGTCGATTGCGCCTGCGTCACTGGCGCTGCCATGCAGTGCAGCCTCAGGCATGTACCGTTCCTGCTTCAGCAATCTGGTTCATCTGCGTTGGCTCCTGCTGCGTAGGACGGTTCTCAATGGGAAAGTCGAGCCGGAATGTGGTGCCCGCGCCTACCGCGCTGTCTACCTGGATGCGCCCGTTGTGCTCTTGAACAATACCGTAAGAGACGGACAGCCCAAGCCCCGTGCCCTTGTGCTGACCCTTGCGCGGTGCGTTCTTGGTCGTGAAAAACGGGTCGTAGATGCGGTGAAGGTGTTCGGGGTCGATGCCGCCGCCGGTATCGCCGATTTCCACCGTGACTTCGTCGCCATGGGTGTACGTGAGCAGGCGCAGGATGCCGCCGGCAGGGTTCTCGGCCATGGCATCCTTTGCGTTCAGCAGCAGGTTCAGGAAGACCTGCTGCAGCTTGCCCTGGCTGCCGTAGATGCGCGGCAGCGGGATCTGCAGATCGGTTTCGACGGTGATGCGGGAGGTGCGCAGTTGATGGTCCAGCAGCGTCAGCGTTTCACGCAGCACAGCGTTCAGATCCAGCGAAGCGAACACGGACGAACTGGTACGCGAGAAATTCAGGAGGCCGTTGACGATTTCGGACGCGCGGAAGGTCTGCTGGG
>CAXUEW010000051.1:0-15983 GCA_964250115.1 uncultured Terriglobus sp. | reverse complement strand
ACCGGTGCCATTGACGGCAAGGCCTACGCGGCAGGCTTCGACATCGTCGAAGGTACATCGCCGCTTCGGCAGATCAACCAGCAATCGGCTGAGGGCAACATCGCCAACTTCATCTCGCTGGACCCGACGGGCCGCGTGGTCATGGAGGCGAACTGGGGCAGCGGCAGCATCAACACCTACCTGGTAGACAAGGACGGCGCGCTGTCTCCCGCCGTCGAACACATCGAGTACGGCGAAGCGAACCATGGTCCCATGCCGTCGCAGCCTCACAGCCGCTGCCACAGCATCCTGGTCGCTCCCGGTGGAAGGTTCGTGCTGGTCAACGACTTTGGTGCCGACCGCATCTACATCTACACGCTGGATGCGGCCACTGCAAAGCTGACGCCGCACACCACGCCGTTCTGGCAAGCCGCGCCTGGCTCTGCACCGCGGCACCTGTTGCTGCATCCCAACGGCAAGTGGATCTACTGCATCAACGAGCTTTCCAATACCATCGACCTGCTGCTTTGGGATGCGAAGGCCGGCACGCTGACGAAGCAATCTTCCGTGTCAACCCTGCCCGCGGATGCGCCGCCCAACTGCCATGCGGCAGATATAGTGCTGTCGCCCGACCGGCGCTTTCTGTACAGCAGCAACCGCACACTTGAGAGCTTCGTCACCTGGTCCGTCGGGCGTGACGGGGCGCTGACACAGGTGCAGTTCGTGCCATCCAGCGGAGCGCAGAACCGCCAAGTGTGCCTGGATGCCACGGGCAAATGGTTCATCGCGGCGAATGTGAAGACGGGCGACATCGCCGTGTATCCGCGCGACCCCAAGACCGGCATGCTGGCCAAACAGGCCAGCAGCACCAAGCTGCCGGGTGCGTGTTTTGTGCTTTGGGCTTAGGCCCGTGTTTCTGCGGCGGCTCAGCATCGAACGGATAACGCCAGCCGGCGATGCGATCCGCTGCCCCATCGCATGGATCGACAACTTCGCCATGCGCAACTTCACCAACGACGCTGTTTTCGACGACACGCTGCCCATTGCAGACGGCATGTTGGAAGCGGGCCTGCTGGTGCCACTCGATCTGCTGCAGGAGCGGATGGAAGCCTGGTTCCGGCGCAAGGGCTACCTGCGAGCGGATGAGGCGTTGCGCGTGATGGAACTCCAACCGCTGTCATCCTGACCGAACGAAGCGGAAGTACCTGCTTTCCTCGGCAGCCGCACAGCCCTGAAAGCAGACCCTTCGACTTCGCACTTCGTGCTCCGCTCAGGAGGACGATGCGGCAGAGAGACGCACCTACTCGTCGTAGTGCAGCAGGCTGTACACGTCGACGTCCGGAAACTTGGACCGGCCCTTCAGGAAGTCCAGTTCCACGGCGAAGGCCACACCAGCGATTTCGCCACCAAGCTGCTTTACCAGCTGCACGGTCGCCTGCATGGTGCCGCCGGTTGCCAAAAGATCATCCACGATGACGACGCGCTGCCCGGGCTGAATCGCATCCAGGTGGATCTCAAGCGAGTCGGACCCATACTCCAGGTCGTAGGTCACCTTGGCCGTAGGTGCGGGCAGCTTCTTCGGCTTGCGCACTGGCACAAAACCCGCGTTCAGGCGGTATGCCATGGCCGGTCCAAAGATGAATCCACGCGCCTCGATGCCCAGGACCAGGTCTACCTGCTTGTCGATGTAGTACGCCGCAAAGGCGTCGATCATCTGCGCAAATCCGGCCTTGTCCTTCAGCAGAGTGGTGATGTCGTAGAACAGGATGCCTGGCTTGGGGAAATCAGGTACGGTGCGGATGAGATCTTTCAGCGGCTCGCATTGGATCAGGTGGGACATGGTCTTTATTGTACTGAGGCGGCGCAGTACGCTGGCGACATCGTCCGGAAAGATTGGCTGTGTGCTCTGCACGATATCGTCAACGCTCCACCACCGCCATTCATGCAGAGCCTCTTGCTCCACCTGGCCTACGCCTGCCAGCGTCGGCGTTGATCCATCCCAGGACGCTGCGAAGAAAACGTCGGTGCTGAGATTCCAGTAGCCGCCGAATTCAAACTGACCCTCAGCCGTATGCACCGGCGTCTGAATCGTTACAGCGATTCCCAATTCCTCTTGCAGTTCACGACTTGCGGCTTCCGCGTCGGTCTCTCCCGCTTCTACAGCACCACCGGGCGCAGCCCAGAACTCATACATTCCGTCCGTTCGAGGAATGACGAAGCGAAGCAGTAGAACTCGATTTTCGCTGTCAAGCAGGAGCACCCGAGCGGAACGTCTCGGACGCACCGGGAGCGTCAGAACGCACCCTCAATCACGAACTCTTTGAGCGCAGCGCCTTCCGCCTCCGTCAGATCGTGGATGTGGACGCGATCCACACGGCTGCCGCGCGAACCTTTACGAAGGGCTAGTTCAAGCTCTTCGATCTGCTCGGGCGTACCTGCTGCAACGGCTTCCACATGGCCGGCATGCGTGTTGCGAACCCATCCACGCAGGCCCAGTTCGGCTGCCTCACGGTGCACAAACCAACGAAAACCAACGCCCTGCACGCGGCCTTCCACTTGGTAGTGCCGCACGATAATGGGCAGACCCTCGCTCACGATCCGCTGCCCTGCAGGTGCCGCAGAATCTCGCTGGCCATGGCTGCAGGATTTTCTCGTTGAGGAAAGTGCCCGACGCCTTCCAGCAGCACGCGCCTGTAGCCTGCCGTGAAGTAGCGGCCTGCGCCGTCGGTGGTCTCCGCCAGTGCGCAGTGATCTTCCAGGCCGTGCAGCAGCAGCGTGGGAACGCCCAGCGTTACGGTGCTCTCAAACCGTGCCTGCAACACGGCATAAGCCGGATCCTTTTCCGCGTGTCCCCAGCGCGAACGGTAGCTGTGCAGAACGACATCGGCAAAGGCCTTGCCTTTCCAGCTTTTTGCCGCCGCTGCAAGGTCCGCGGGCGAATACCAGCCCTCTGGGCCCCAGGTGTCCCACTGGCGCTTGCCAAAGGCGACGGGGTCTTCGCGGAAGGCTTTTTCCCCCGGTTTGGAGCACAGGAACCACTGGTACCAGTAAGCCTGTGCCTGCGGCAGCGCGGGAGGTTTCGCAGCGCCCGGCTCAAACGCAACGGAGATGGTCACCATGCGGCTCAGCCGCTGCGGAAACAACGCGGCAAGTGCGTGACCAGCGCGTGCGCCCCAGTCATGTCCCACGAAGTCGAACGTCTGCAGTTCGAGCGCGTCTGCCAGATCGATCACATCCTGCGCAAAGGCGACCGGCTGGCCGGTATGCCGGGGATTGCGCCCGAACAGGTGGGAGCGGAACTCCGTCAGGCCGTAGCCGCGCAGGTACGGAGCGTACGTGCGGTACCCCGCCTTGTGCAGGGCCGGCAACACCTTGTCCCAGGTGCGCGGCGAGTCGGGCCAGCCGTGCAGCAGCAAGAGCGGCTTGCCTCTCTTGGGGCCGTCTTCTTCATAAGCGATCTTCAGATGAGCGGTTTTGACAGTGTGCGTGCGCATAGCAGAGTTGGATGCGCCGGGTCCGGGTGCGGTTCTGTATGCTTTAGCGCGGAGAGCGACGATGCGTGCATGTGTCATCCACGGTAAGCACGACCTGCGAGTCGAAGAGCTTGAAGAGCCCGTCCCTGCGGGAACACAGGTGACGGTTCGCTTGGGCGCGGGCGGTATCTGCGGCTCAGACCTGCACTACTTTCATCACGGTCGCGTGGGCACGTTTGTTATACAGGAGCCCATGGTGCTGGGTCATGAGGTTGCGGGCACAGTTGGAGCCGTTGGTCCTGACGCGACAGAGGTTGCGGTAGGCACACGCGTTGCAGTGAACCCCGCGTTCGCGTGCATGACATGCGAAGAGTGCATGGGAGGCCGCGCGAACCTTTGTCGCAATGTACGTTTCTTTGGCAGCGCTTCGCGCTTTCCGCATATGCAGGGTGCGTTTTCCGATGTGTTTCTGGCAGAGGAGTCGCAATGCATTCCCATCAGCGACCACCTGCCCTTTACCGTGGCAGCGTGTGCCGAACCGCTGGCGGTGTGCCTGCACGCCGTGCGCCGCGCCGGCGACCTGCTGGGAAAGCGTGTTCTGATTACCGGGGCCGGCCCCATCGGCCTGCTGACGCTGCTGGCTGCGCGTTTCTCCGGAGCCGCGTCGGTCGTCGTGACCGACCTGGCTGACGAAGCGCTGACAATGGCCGCGCATCTGGGAGCCACGGGAACCATCAACGTGGGCCGCGAATCCGTTTCGTCGGAGGACTTCGACGTCGCGATCGAAGCTTCCGGAGCCGTTCCCGCGCTGAATACCTGCCTGCAGCAGGTGCGGCGAGGCGGTCGCGTGGTGCAGCTTGGCTCTTTACCAGCGGAGGCAAACGCATCGCTGAAGCTGCCCGCCATCATGGCGCGCGAGATCGATCTCGTAGGCAGCTTCCGCTTCTATGAGGAGTACCCGCTCGCAGTCGCCCTGCTTGAGGCCGGGCGCATCGACGTGACGCCCCTGCTCAGCGCCTCCATGCCTTTGGACCGCGCGGGAGAGGCGTTCCATCTGGCCAGCGACCGAACGCGCGCGTTTAAGGTGAGCCTGGTGTGTTGAGCTGCCTTGCCGTACTGTTCAAAGGCGCTCTAGGTGCTTGGTCTTACAGTGTGCGGCCAGGGTTGTATGCACTCAAGCAGCCTTCTCAAGAACGCCATCTTCGATGGACCGAGGCCCGAAGGACTGACCTGCGATCCTGAGACCTCTGACGTCCCTGCCACCATAGCGGTTAAGCAGTCCGACGGCTAAAGGATCGTTCATGTGAAGAATGACAATGAGCGGCTCGTTGTAAACCTCATCGGCCAGCCCTGCTCCAGCTATTCGTCCGTACGCCTGGAAAAGACCGAGTTCGTCAAGTTGAGGACCTGCAAGAAAGAGCCGCCAGTCCCCGTACTCTGCTAATGTCGCCCAGAATGCTAACGCGATGTGGATGCCATCGCGCTCAAGACGTTCTACAATCCTGTGACTTCTCTCGAGATCGGCAGTTACCAATGTTTGGAAAACCATGGCAGTACCCCATCATCTGGATCTGTGATCGCCTGCAACAACGATCGAGCGTCTTCAGCTTCCGTTATAACGTAGCGTCGGTCTTCTGACCACGCTCGAACGATTTTCCAGTTTGTGTCGAAGGCTGCACTGCTCCTACAGCGATCACGCCATTGCTCGTCGAGTTCCGCTAGGATGAGCAAGTTCTGCAAGTTGTGAGTATAGGAATCGTTGACCCGTCTTCTGTCAGGGAACTCATGAAGTTGCGTACTCTTAGCAATACAGGCTTTGAGTGCGCACTCAACTGAATACCCAGCAAGGTAGTACGAGCCGCTGGGCGCATCCGCCGCAAGTAACGCACGAGCCTCTTCTATTCGAAGATGGGCGAGGGCTTCAAGATCAGTTCGATTCATCGACGTTACGCGCGGCTCATGTACGCGCCTTCTGCCGTGTCGATGCGGATCTTTTCGCCTTCGTTGATGAACGCCGGCACCTGCACGGTGAGGCCGGTTTCGGTCTTGGCGGGCTTGGTCACGGATGACGCCGTCGCGGACTTGATGCCCGGCTCTGTCTCGACGACGGTCATCTCGACCACGTTGGGCAGTTCCACGCCGACCGGCTTGCCGTCGATGAAGCTGATGTCAATCTTGATGTTCGGCAGCATGTAGTTCACGGCGTCGCCCAGGATGTCGCGGCCCAGCGTGGTCTGCTCGTAGTTGTTCATGTCCATAAAGATGTAGTCGTCGCCGTCGTTGTACAGGTACTCCATCTGCACGTCGTCGACGATGACCCGGTCAATGGCATCGCCGGAGCGAAAGCGGTGCTCGAACATGGCGCCAGATTCCAGGTTGCGCAGCTTGGCTTGGATGAAGGCGCGCAGGTTGCCGGGCGTGCGGTGCTCCACGGCAAAGACGGAGTGCAGCTTTTCGTTGTGCTTGATGACCATACCGGGACGCATCTGTGTGGCGGGAATCGACATGAAAACTAATCCTGATGTGACTTGAACTTGGCGTGAACGCGAGCGTGGCGAGAACCATGGACGCCCGGTCTGCACACCGATTGTAGCGCGCTGGCCGCCCTTACTTGCCGCCGAACAGCCGCCGGAAGAAGTGGCCTATCGAGCGGAACGGATTGGGGCCCGCTGGTGGTGGACCGGCTTCTTGCACTGTGGCGCGTGTACTCGACTGAGCCGGTGCGGCAGAAGCAGGTGGACCGGATAAAGCGGGGCTTGTCGCGCCTGAAGTCGATGGCGCTCCACCCGCTCCGCTACTCCCTGTAGCGGCGCTGGCCGCTATAGGTGAAGTCGCTCCCGTGATCTCGCCCGGCGGCCCGGTCACGGTGTTCGCCGTGCCGCTGTAGTTCAGCGTGGTGGACACCTGCACGTGGGCCTCCTCTGGCGGGGCCTGCGGCACGACAGGCTGCTGCAGGCCCTGGCTTACCGCCTCAGGAAATGGATTCGTTCGGGCCGCCTCGGTCACCTTGCCGTCGCCGCGCTTGCCCTTGCCCGCCAGCACCAGCGGCTCGGTTTTCGGGCAGCCGCAACTGCTGGTCTCGTGGTCCACCACGTCGCGCAGGCTGCCGTGTTCAAACAGCACGCGCTGGCCGGGCCGGATGAAATACGCACCTGTACCGAAGGCCTCTGTCGCATGAATGATCGGCGCGTCCTTGCCGGAGTTATCGACGCAGGTGTCGCCGTTTGCCACCAGCCGTATCTGAAGATTGAGCGGAGCGCTGTCGGAGGCCTGAAAGCGGAAGTCCGGTGTCAGAATCACGTCGTTACTCTGCGCCACGGTATGTACTTCCATGCCGCCACGGTTCAACGCCATCAGCAGGGGCGGCTTTGCCACGTCGGCCACGGCTTGCGACAGCCGGGCCGAAGACGACGTGCACACCTTGACTGAGCCGCCACGCGCCAGCGTAACGTCCGCGGCCTGTCCGCTTGCGGTTACCGAGCCGTTGTTCGCAATGACCGCCCGTCCTCCGCTGACCGTGACCGTGCCTCCGACCTCAACGCCCTGTGTGCCGACGGAGCCAAGTGCCTGCTGGGCACACGCTACGCCGCATGCCGTTGCGAACAATGCGAATGCGGCGGCGCAGTGGAGTAAGGGGCGCGGAGTCACGATTACATCTCCAGGAAGTTCTTGATCATGGTTTTGCCGCCGCTGGTCAGGACGCTCTCCGGGTGAAACTGCACGCCTTCGATGGGCAGTTCGCGGTGGCGCAGGCCCATGATGACCTCGCCCTCCGGATCCTGCGTGTGCGCAGAGATTTCCAGTTCGGCTGGCAGGCCCTCAGGACTGACGACCAGCGAGTGGTACCGGGTGCAGACCATCCGCGGCTCAAGACCCGCGAAGATGGTGCGTCCATCGTGGTCCACCGGGCTGGTCTTGCCATGCATCAGCCGCGCGGCACGCACCACATGGCCGCCGAAAGCCGCGCCCAGCGCCTGGTGCCCCAGGCATACGCCAAGGATAGGCGTTCGCTTCCCTTTCGAGGCGTAATGACGAATCAGGTCAATGGAGACACCCGCCTCCTGCGGCGTGCAGGGGCCGGGCGAGATGAGGATGCGATCCGGGTTCAGCGCCTCGATTTCGTCAGGCGTCAACTCGTCGTTGCGCCGGATGACCATCTCCGCACCCAGTTCGCCCATGTACTGCACCAGGTTGTAGGTGAACGAGTCGTAGTTATCAAGGACGAAAACCATCGGGAGCCTCATGCTAAGTCTACCGTTCTTACCTTGCGCCATTCACGGGCGCAGAAGCGGGTACAGGAAAGCGGGTAACGATGCAACATATTTTGAAACTGCGTCTTCCAATCCGTAGTCGGCGTAACAATGCGGGACATCCCTGAAGTTCCACCGGGAAGCAGCCGATAACCGCAGAAAGGACACAGCCGTGAACCTGCCCAGGTTTTGCTTTACGCTCAGCATGCTTGCCCCGGCTGCCGTGGCTTTTGCGGCGGCCAAGCACCCGGCCGAACCTACGAGTCCCGTGCTGCTGGCGGTCGCGGCCCCCTTCGTTCCGCCCATGCACGTTGGAAAGCCGGCCGTTGAAGCCAAACCCAAATCGGCGGGAGTGGCAGAGACCCTGCCCGATCTGCCGATGCCGGCAAACACCGCCTTCTCCATACATACCGTGCTGCGCTATGCCGCCACTGCTAACTCTGGACCTGAAGAATCATCCTCACGGTTCAGCGTCGCAGCCGCTCCCCTGCCAAACGCCCCGGGCGTCAGCCTGCTGGAGTCCAGTCCATTGGCCTGGTCCGCTCGTCACGTTGGTGCACAGCACTTCAATACGGAAGACGGCTCGTCTGCTGACGCCTTCGCCATTTGCTATCGCCTGTCAAAGCGCTCCAGCGTGCAGGTCATCCCCGGCGATCCGGCACCCGTTAAGATTCCGGTGACTTCCATGGCAAACAACATGGGCGTGACCGTCGGTATGGTCGTTCGGCTGTCGAAGACACGCTAGCATTCAGGACTTTTTTCCTTCTGCGGGCCAGCTTGGACGATCCAGTTCGAACAGGTCCCGTGTCCGGCAGTATCCGCCGCCTCCATGCATCCGGCCCACCAGCCTGAGAACATTCGGGTCGATGTGCAGGCGAGCCTCATTCAGAAAAGCGTCCCGGCGCACGTGGACCTGTAGAACTCTAGCCAGCAGGATGGTGCTTTTCGCGCCCGGCTCAATCATCTGAAAGGTGCTGCACTCCAGCGAAACAGGAGCGTCGGCAATGCGTGGCGGCTTGACCTGTTCCGATGCGGCGGTGGCCAGCCCTGCCAGTTCTGCTTCATCCGTGCCGCGTGGAGCGTTAATTGCCGTAATGTTCATGGCGTCGGCAAGCTCTTCGGAAACCAGGTTGATGACCAATTCGCCCGTTGCACGGACATTCGCCAGCGTGTCCTTGCCCTCGCGGTCGCTTGCAGCGGAGAAACCAATCGCTGCCAGGGGAGGATCGGCCGAGACAAGATTGAAGAAAGAGTAGGGCGCGGCATTCACCACGCCCGCCGCATCCATGGACGTAATCCACGCGATGGGCCTTGGCATGACGAGCGATGCGATCAGCTTGTAGCCATCGCCGATGGACATGCTGGAAAGGTTGAAACTGGCGTGGCCTGCTGCTACTTGACTCATGAACCCTGCAATTTAGCGTGAGCGCGCGCGTTCAATCGCGCGCACCACGGCCTTTGATTTGTTGACAGTCTCTTCGAACTCGGTTTCCGGAACAGAGTCGGCGACAACACCGCCGCCAGCCTGAATGTAGCCGTTTTCACCGTGCATGAAGAGTGTGCGGATCGCGATGCAACTATCCAGGTTGCCGCTGAAATCCGCATAGAAGATCGATCCGCCATAGACGCCGCGACGCGTCGGCTCAAGCTCTTCGATGATTTCCATGGCGCGGATTTTCGGTGCGCCGGAGAGCGTGCCCGCCGGGAAGCAGGATCGAAAGGCATCGACGGGTGCCATGCCTTCGCGCAATTGGCCCTCGAGCGCGCTGACCAGGTGCATGACGTGCGAGTAGCGCTCGACGAACATCAGCTTCTGCACCTTGACCGAGCCGAATCGGCTGACGCGACCCACATCGTTGCGGCCGAGATCGACCAGCATAACGTGTTCGGCGACTTCCTTCGCGTCATGCAACAGGTCGTCTTCCAGTTGCTTGTCGGCGGCTTCATCGGCTCCGCGGGGGCGGGTGCCGGCGATGGGATGGTACTCAATGCGGCCATCGTGCACGCGGACCAGCAGTTCCGGCGACGATCCCACAATGTGTGCCGATGTCTCTTCCACCGCGCCGGGAGCGGCCATGGGAAAGCGAAGAAAATACATGTACGGCGACGGGTTCACGATGCGCAGCGCACGGTAGATTTCGAAGGGATCGACCTCCGGCTTGCAGTCGAACCGCTGCGACAGCACGCACTGGAAGATGTCGCCTGCCGCGATGTACTCCTTCACCTGGTCAACGGCCCGCATGTAGTCCGCGCGATCCGTGCGTGAAGTCAGTTGCAGCGGACCGTGCCGCTGCTTTGCCTTCGAGACAGACGGCAGCGGCGATGCAAGCTCCTGCTCCAGGCGGTCGAGCCGCTGCAAAGCCTCTGCGTAGGCAGCGTCCACGTCCGGTTGCCGCGTGAGATCTGCGGTCAGGATCAGGAAAATTTCCTTCTTGACGTGGTCGAAGGCCAGCACCTCGTCGAAGAACATCAGGCATGCGTCAGGCACGCCGAGTTCATTGACGGCAAGCTCCGGCAGGCGCTCGATCTGCCGCACTACGTCGTACGCGAAGAAGCCGACGGCACCTGCCGTAAACGGTGGCAGGCCGGGCAGCTTCGCAGGCGTGTGTTCGCTAAGCGCATGCTTCAGCTCTTCAAAGATGTCGCCCTGAAAGTTGCGCGACTTACCATCTTCAGTCGCCGTGATTGAGGTGCCACGCGAGACCAGCTTCTTATAAGGGCGGATGCCGATGAAGGTGTAGCGGCCGACACGTTCGCCGCCTTCGACTGATTCCAGCAGGAAAGCTTCCGGCTCGTGCGCCGCAATGCGCAGAAACACGGAAACAGGCGTATCCAGGTCTGCGGTTACGGTCCGATAGACCGGAATGAGCGTGTGGCCTGCAGCCTCCAGCGCCTGAAATTGCACCGGATCGGGCGTGGATGTCTGATGGGGATGTGCGGACATGCTCGCCTTTTATCGTACAGCCCCGCGCAGCCATGGCGTCGCTCCCGCACATGGCTTCACCATGTACGGGGCACCCACACTAGACGGGATTGTGACGGTTAGCTGTACTTCAGCCAGCGAGTAATCTCCGGCAGCGTGGGCCGCTTGCCGTACATCAGGATGCCCACGCGGTAGATGCGGCTGCTGATCCAAAGCACGGCGTAGATACTGACCAGCATGATCGCGATCGACCCTGCAATCTCATACCAGGGCACCGGTGAAACCGAGATCCGCATGTACATGAGCAGCGGCGTGCAGAACGGAATAAACGACAGGATGCGCGCGTAGATGCTGCCAGGAGAGTTCAGCACCAGCGGCAGCGCGACCATGCAGGCTGCAAGCGGCATGACCAGGAACATGTTCAGTTGCTGCAGCTCCTGCTCAGAGTTGGTCATCGCGCCGAGCGCCGCAGCCATGGCCGAGTACAAAAGGTAGCCCAGCAGGAAGAAGATGATGAAGAAGCCCACCTGCTGCGCCGATAGGCTGATGTGCGTGCCGCCGCCCAGCAGGTGCGCCATGATCGGCGTTGCGGTCAGCAACACCGCGGCCAGCATCCAGATGGTCACCTGGGTCAAACCCACCGAGCCCACGCCGATCACCTTGCCCGCCATCATCTCGGAGGGCTTTACTGTTGCCAGCATGACCTCGAAGACGCGCGACGTCTTCTCTTCAATGATCGACCGCGCCACGTTCATGCCGTACAGCATGATGACCAGGTACATCAGGAAGAACAGGACGTAGGCACCGGCGAAGTTGGCGCTTGTGTTGTCCTGCTCGGCGTCGCTCCCGTTCATCTCGACGGGCGTCATCATGGCGGCGACATCGGCGGAGCTCATGCCCTGCTCGATCAGCCGTTCGCGCGTCAGCACCTTTTCCAGCGAATCGCGCACCGTGTCGCGTGTGGCCAGGTCAGCGGACGAACCCTGCTTGTAGCTGATCTGCGGCCTCGCGCCCTTCACCGGCGTCAGCCAGATATAGCCGTCGATGTCCTTCTTCTTGATGGCGCGGTCCAGCGACGCCCGCGTATTCCCGCTGGGCGGCGAGATCAGGTTCACCTGCATGCCGCCGTCCGTGTCGCGCTTCAACTGCGATTCAAGGTCCGTGCCCAGCTGCATGCTGGGCGTCACGATGACGATGTGCGAACTGGACTTGGCATGTTTCGCAATCAGGATAGACGCGGCAATGCCACCGCCCATCAGCAGCGGAATCAGGATCGTCGCGATCATGAAGCCCCTGGTGCGGACGCGCTCTAGGTATTCGCGGCGTGCAATCAGCCAGATGTTACGCATCCACAGACCCTCCCACACGCTCGATGAAGATCTCTTCCAGCGTGGGTTCCTTCACTTCAAAGCGCGTGATGCGCGTGCCGTTTGCCACGGCGTCGGCCAGCAGCGGCTGCGCGTCCGGCTGCGCACCGCGCAGCTTGATGTTGACCATGCCGCCGTATTCCTTGAACGATTCCACCGTAGCGTTCTGCAGGAAGCTGCCGCTGCCCTCGTAGACCATGTCCACGCGATTCTTCGGGTACTCGCTCTTGATGTCGCGCATGCTGCCTTCCAGCACCACCTTGCCACGGTGGATCAGCGCAATGTGGTCGCACATGCGCTCGACCTGGTCCATGCGATGGGTCGAAAACAGGATGGCCTTGCCCGCCGCGCGCAGTTCCAGCAGGGTGTCCTGCAGCAGCGCGCCGTTGACCGGGTCCAGGCCGCTGAAGGGCTCGTCCATGATGATCAACTCCGGGTCGTGCAGCAGCGCGGTGATGAACTGGATTTTCTGCTGCATGCCCTTGGACAGCTCTTCGGTTTTCTTGGGCAGGGCCTCGGTAATCTGCAGGCGCTCAGCCCAGGCGCGCCCGCGCTTCTCTGCCTCGGCGGCAGACAGCCCGCGCAACTGCCCCATGAAGCTGATCTGCTCCAGCACCCGCATCTTCTTATAAAGACCACGCTCTTCCGGCAGGTAGCCGACGCGCTGCAGGCTGTCGCGCTGAAACGGCTTGCCAAACAACTTGACCGAACCTGAATCCGGCACGGTAATGCCGATCATCATGCGGATGGACGACGTCTTGCCCGAGCCATTCGGCCCCAGCAGGCCAAACATGGTCCCCGGCTCAATGCGCAGCGACAGGCCCTCAACGGCAACCTTGGCTTCATAAACTTTGCGGATATGATCGAGTTCAACTGTGGACATGAAGAGGGTTGACCTGCCAACAGTCTAAATGGCGCTGTCTGTACCAGCTTCGCCGGCAGAACTGGGGTTCTGGGGTGGGGTTTGCTGCAACCGGGAACATGCGGGTTTGCGGTGGTGTCTGTAACGGTATGCAGGTACTTTCTTATGTTGGAGCGTTGCTCTGCACGAGTGGCTTTATGATTCAGGCCGCGCGACCGATTCAACGCGAGTCTCGCGGTTTTTATGTAATGACTGCGGTCGAGTGCCCTCCGGACATGGAAGACGACAGACGGACCGAGGTCATTTCCTTGTTGAGCGACGGACGTACCTTCCTGAATGATGCGGGGCTTGATCGAAGAGTGCTGCTTGCAGAGATTTCAGGACGCATGAGCACCCGTAATGAACCGATCGTATGGGTTCGTGCGGAAGCTGGCGTAAGCTATGGCACCGTTATGTCGTTACTGTCAGACCTTGCGAATGACACACCGAACTTACATGTCACTGTGATCACCGACAAACAAGGTGCCGGCCCTGTTGATCCCGACAAGTGGTTGAAAGCTTGGAAGAGCGGACAACGATTCAAGTTTCCTTACTGTTCACGTGGGCAGGATTGGAATTCAACGATTCGCGGGCAGTTCTGATTGTCCTAAACTACAGTGATGCACTCGATACCAGCCCTCCACGTTAGCGATGAATCGAAGAAGTTCGCAGACCTGGTTGCTGGCATGTCCCTTGCCGCACAGACAAAGGCCCGTCAAGCAGCAGCCCCGACGCTTCAGCAAATGGCGCTGCACGAGCTGCGCAAGGCACGCCGTCGAACCCAACGCGAAGTAGCGCAGGACATGAAGGTGGCACAAAGCGAAATCAGCAAGATCGGAACAACGGGCTGACCTGCGCCTTGGCACCTTAAACAACTGCTGGCAGTTCTGGGCTCGGACGCCTCAGCCCAACCCAGTATGCTGTTGACAGACTATTCTGTTTACAGAATAGTACGTTAATGGGTTACGAAGTCGAGTACACGGATACGTTCGATACCTGGTGGCTCTCGCTCAGCGAGTCTGAGCAGATCAGCGTGGCGGCGGCCGTCATGGTCCTTGAAGAAAAAGGACCTACACTTGGCCGTCCTCAGGTCGATACATTAGACGGTACCAAATACCGCAACCTGAAGGAACTCCGTGTACAGCACAGTGGCTCTCCACTACGAGTGCTCTTCGCTTTTGACCCACGGCGTGTTGCGCTATTGCTGGTAGGCGGCAACAAACAAGGTGACGCTAATTGGTACACCCGCAACATTGCCATAGCAGAACGACTCTACGCACTCCACCTGCAACAACTCAGAGAGTGAAAAGGGGTCCATCTCGATTGAAAGTTGATTTCACTCTCCATGCTCGCCAAAAAGGATGACCACCACGAAACGAAACTACCCAGAAAGTTTGCGGCTTTGGTCTCAGGGATGGCCCCTGAAGCTCAGAAGGAAGCCCGCGACAGAGCAACGGCAACGCTCCAACAAATGGCACTCCATGAACTCCGAAAGGCCCGTCGGCGAACTCAACAGGAGGTAGCGCAAGACATGAATGTCGCGCAAAGCGAGATCAGTAAGATTGAACAACGTTCAGACTTACGCCTCGGCACCCTGAGTAACTATGTGCAAGCTCTAGGTGGGACACTCCAAGTGCGAGCTGTCTTTCCGGAGAACAGCATCGAGCTCGTTGTAGCTAACGTTAACTAACAAGCAAAGTAGGTCAGGTATGGCTAAGTTCGAGATTTCCGGAATCAAGGGCGACTACAGCAACACATTTGTTGAGGCCGAAACCCTCAGGGTTGCTGGTAATGGCACAGTAGCTACCCTAGAAAGCGCAATTGGGGAGATAGTTGCCGTTATCGTGCTCGCCGAAGGTGTAAAAGTCATAAGGACAGACGACAAGATAGCTCCCTAACCCCTTCTAGAACCCACGTTTCGCGTCTGAGACGTGGGTTCGCCACCTAGTGACACGCAAGTGACCCCGAGTATCACAGATATGGGGAATAACAGAACTCGCTAGAGCAGGGCAGGTACATGAGTCATCTTGCTACCATCGCCTAATGCTTGAACTTTCCACGCCCATAAATCTGATCAAAGGCGTAGGTCCGCGGAATGCCGAAGCCCTGCGCAAGCGTGGCGTCGAGACCGCGGAAGACCTGCTGTACCACCTGCCCTTTCGCTACGAAGACCGCCTGCATCCAAGGCTGCTGGACGTGCCTACTTTAGCTGAATCGCTTGGTGTAGTTGCCACTCGGAATTAGCTGCATCTCGCGCAGCCATCGGCGATTGAAAGAGCCTTCGCTGAATCGCAGCTCCACGTCCAACAGCACGGACTCGATCTCAGATTCAAAGCCGGGATTCTCTTCGGGCTGCTTCTTCGTTAATCGAATCGAAAGACGTAAGAATGCGTCAAGCGAAGCAAGTACTTTCTCGCGTTCACGCATTAAGCGGAATTTTGCCGCGAAGTATTTTTCTACCTCGTCACCATGAGCACCAGCTTTATCCCTGTAATGCTTCATGACCTCGACACCTGGAGCGATCTGATTGAGCCATATTCTTTCTATCGAACGGGTGTGACGCGGGTAGATCGATTGCCAAATGACCTTGACGTGCGTGGTCTTTGAGCGCTCGTCAGCAATACTCATGAATATTGTCACGATCGTACTGAGTAGCGTTTCTTTAAAGCGATCAGGGCCATGCCCCATGACATTCCCGGGAAAGAGCTTGTACTCGGCCAGTTCTAGTGTCAGAAGGAATAAATGAAGGAGTTCTATCAGCTTGAGGTGATAGACAACATATTGTCGAAGCGCTTTCCGTCGTTGCGGAGTCATCTCGCAAAGTCTAAGGCAAGCGTGCAGAAGCTGTGTGTGCACGTCTCGCTTTCGGGGCCTAAGACTACAAGCATTCCTCTCCCACGTCTTTAGAAACCTGACCACCCTCCGCAATAGCGCGCCTAATCTCGCCACTTGGTAGCATCGCCTAGATGCTTGAACTCTCCACACCCGTCAATCTGATCAAAGGGGTGGGTCCGCGGAATGCGGAGGCGCTGAAGAAACGCGGCGTTGAGACTGCCGAAGACCTGCTGTACCACCTGCCCTTTCGCTACG
>CAXUEW010000050.1:0-16149 GCA_964250115.1 uncultured Terriglobus sp. | reverse complement strand
CGCGAGGCACGCGCCAGCGCCGAGGCAGAAGTCGCTGCTTTGAAGGAATTGCTGGACGTCGCGTCTTCTGAGAACACCTCACTATCTTCAGAGATCAGCGCCATGAAGCAGGAGCGCCAGCAGGTCAAGGGCCGCGTTGACGCCATGCTGAAGCAGTTGGACGAACTAGTCTAAGAAACACCCACAAGCACGTACCCCAAGGATCCCCCAAGGATGAGCAGCAAGGCAGCAACCACTTCGGTCGCCGTAGAGATCTACGACCAGACCTACCGCTTGAGCGGTGTGGACCCGCATCACATAACCGCACTGGCCGGCCTTGTAGACGGCAAAATGCGCGCCGTATCCGCACATGGAGCCACGGTCGATTCCCTGCGCGTCGCCGTTCTGGCAGCCCTGAACATTGCAGACGAACTGACGGAGCTACGTGCGCGCCACCACGAGTTACTCCGCTCTTTGGATAACAGCGAAAATGCTGCACGCCGCCGAGCCAGCTCACTGTCCAGCATGCTGGACGAGGCACTCAGCGACGACTTCCGGGACCGGATCGCAGTCTAAACGCAGTGCACGTGCCGCTTCGGGAAGCCGTGCTGTCGTTTGCTGGCGCTTGCCTTGCCATCTGCACCGACTGCGATTAGCATTTCCAACAGATGACCGGCCTGCAAAGCAGGTGCGGGAATAACGCCGGTTGAACCAATATCCATTGAACAGGGGTTCGGCTCGTAGATATGGTTCGGTGTGCAGTGTCCGCCAGTCCGGAATGCCTAAAGAACCACGGCTGAATCCCACCGCTTGACGCGGGTTCACCGGCGCTTCCTTCACGGCCCAGTGGGTCGGTTTTCTCTCCTCTTACTCCGGTATGCCGGTCACCGACCAGGCAATCAGACCACGTATCCTGAAGGTGTATGCACCCGCACCTTCTACGAATCGGACCGGTCACCATTCCCACCTTCGGCGCGATCGCAGCGGCAGGCCTTGTGCTGGCTATTCTGCTTGCCGCACGCGGTGCCCGGATTGTGCGCATCAGCGAAGACGCCGTTTGGAACCTGTGCCTGTTCAGCGCCGCAGGCACGCTGCTATTGTCGCGCATCCTGATTGTGGCGCAGGTGCCGAAGGCCTTTCTGCACTATCCGCTGTACATCCTGACGCTGCCCACGGTGACGAAGTACGGTCTGCTGGCGGCGGTGCTCAGCGGCATTGCATACGCGCTGTACAAGCGATTGCCGCTGCTGCGCACGGCAGACGCGCTTGCACCGGCGATACTTCTGCTGCAGGCGGCCCTTCACCTCGGCAGCCTGTTCGCTGGCGATGACCTTGGTTCGCCCACCCTGTCGCGCGTCGGCCAGTGGATCCCCGGTGACCGTGGCTACCATCCCGTGGCGCTGTACTCGGCGGTGCTCTCCCTGCTGGCCGCCGCGGCCACGTTCCTGTTCCTGCGCAGGCAGCATCAGGCCGGCGAAACCGTGGGACTGGGCCTGCTTCTGGCTGCACTCATTCGCTTCTTTGTCGACCAGCTTCGACCGGACTACGTGCTTCCCGACACCCTCATCGGCCACTTCCTCCGGGTCGACCAGCTCCTTCTGATCGCCCTGGCCGCCGCAGGCATCTGCTTTTTCTTTCAGCGAGGACGTTCCCATGCCCAGTAAAAATATGATCCGCAAGGGCAAGCGCCGCCAGTCCGTCAAGGCCGACTACCGTGTTGCCCGCGATGCTGTCAACGACGCACAAACCAAGGACCTCGCTGTTGCCGAGGCCACGATCTACGGCGAATTTGATGAAGCCGCAGCCATCATCGCCAAGCCTGCCGTCCCGAACACCGCTGTGCTTGACCGGCCAAAGCGTGGCTACCAGAAGAGCGGTCGACGCCAGCAGCGACCACTCACACAGCCTGAAGCCGCGCCCGTCTCTGAAATGGATGAGGATGACGAACTGCTGGTCCCCGCGCCCGCGCAGATGCCTCTGGGTGCCCGGAAGCGGCTCGACCTGCACCTTGCAAAAATGCTGCCGGACATCTCACGCGCGCGCGCTCAATTACTGATCGACCACGGCCAGGTGCAGGTGAATGGCATCGTCGGCAAGTCCAAGGGCAAGCTGCAGGGCGGCGAAACCATCCTGGTGGAAGGCGATCCGCAGCCCACGCCTCTACGCGCCCATGCGGAAGATATCCCGCTCAGCGTCGTCTACGAAGACCGTCACATGGCCGTGATCGACAAGCCAGCCGGCATGATGGTGCACGCGGGCAGCGGCCTGACGGACGATACCCGGTCCAGCGGCACCCTGGTCAACGCCCTGCTGCACTACTTCAAAGACGATCTCAGCGAGGTAGGTGGCCCCCTGCGCCCCGGCATCGTGCACCGGTTGGACAAGCAGACCAGCGGCCTGATCATGGTCGCCAAGAACGATGCGGCACATCGTGCGCTGGCGGACATGTTCTCAGAGCGTTCGCTGGAAAAGCGCTACATCGCCTTGGTGCATCGCAACGTGAAGAGCGAACGCGGCCTGATCGACCTGCCCATCGCCCGAGACCGCGTACGACGCACCCGCATGACCACGCGCACCGCCAACCAGTACATGCCCACAGCCAGCCACGGTTCGCCCAGCCTGCGGCACCCGGACGAGCCGGAGCCCTCCACACGCAAGCGGCCCAACGACCCGCGGCCCGCGCGCACCCACTACACCGTGCTGGAGCGCCTCCACACAACCGCGGGAGATTTCACGCTGCTGGACCTCAAAATCGAGACCGGCCGCACGCACCAGATCCGCGTCCACATGCAATCGCTTGGGCACCCGGTTGTGGGCGATACGCTTTACGGCGCGCCTTCACGCATCGCTGGCTTGTCGCAGGATAACAAGGACGGGCAGGGGCTCTCGCGTAACTTCTTGCATGCCGCGCACCTCCGGCTGGACCATCCCATCACCAAAAAGCCGCTGGATTTGGAAGCTCCGCTGCCGCCGGAACTTGCTACGTTACTCGACCAATTGCGTGATCTGGAGCTTCCGAAGTAGCCAGAACGAGCGCGTCGTGGGCAAGGGTTGGTAGACTACGCCAGACATGGCTGTACTCCGCACACTGCTCACCCGTTCCGCCGCCGCGCTTTTTTTGACCGCCTCAGTCGGCATGGCTTCCGCGCAGGCTAAGCCCGCCGCGCCGGCGCTGCCACCAGCGTCTACGGACGAGCTGCCTCAGCAGACACCATCAACCACCGTCGCGCCCGCGCCTGCAAACACCACGCCAGTGCCGACCGGGATCGAGAGCGCCGCGCCCACCATCCGCACCTTTGTGCCGGAAGTGCCGCTGGTCTTCACCGTGACAGACGGCAAGGGCCGCTTCGTGACAGGCCTGAAGCAGGAAAACTTCGGCCTGCTGGATGATGGCAAGCGTCCGGAGCGCATCATCTCGTTCACGCAGCAGGCGAACCTGCCGCTGCGCATCGGCATCCTGCTGGACACGTCGAACTCCATCCGGTCGCGCTTCCAATTTGAGCAGCAGGCAGCCACCGAGTTTCTGCTGCAGGTGCTGCGGCCCAAGCAGGACGCGGCATTTGTGCTGGGCTTCGACGTCCGGCAGGACCTTGCGCAGGACTACACCAACAGCATCGACAAGCTGAGCACGGCGATCAACAAGCTGCGCCCCGGTGGTGGAACGGCCTTCTTCGACGCCATCTATCAGACCTGCCGCGACCAGATGCTAACCGTGCGCTCGAACGAGACGATTCGCAAGGCAATCATCGTCGTGTCTGACGGAGAGGACAACTACTCGCACGCCTACGAACAGGACGCCATCAAGGAATGCCAACGCGCCGAGACGATTGTGTACACCATCTCGACCAATGTCTCGCCGTCGAAAGACAAGGGTGATGAAGTGCTGACGCGGCTCAGCGAAGCCACCGGCGGTCGCGCTTTTTTTCCCGTTAAGATCGAGGATGTCGCGCAGGGTTTCCGCTCCATCGAAGAGGAACTGCGTTCACAGTACTCCCTGCGCTACCGCCCTGCCGACCTGAAGCAGGACGGCGCGTTCCGCTCGATCTATCTCGTCGCGATCGATCAGCGCTTTCACGTCCGCGCACGTAAGGGGTACTTCGCGCCGCGACCGCCGCAGTAGAACTTCGTTTCAAATCAACTCAGTCTCAGCCGTCATCCTGAGCGAAGCACGCAGTACGTAATCGAAGGACCTGCTTTCCTTCCGGGCTGCGTTGCTGCTCCGGGAAAACAGCAGGTCCTTCGACTACGCTGCGCTTCGCTCAGGATGACGAGTGTATTTACAGAGGCCATCACTAGGATCAATGGGGCGTACAGGACCCTATCCCGCATACTCTCCGTGCTTGTCATCCCGCGGCGTAGCGGAGGGATCTGCATTTACACCGGTGCTATGAGCGAAGTTGGCACAAGGCTACTTCTTGACCATAGCTTTGCCGCTCGACACCTGCTTCGCATCCGTAAATCGCCGCGTCCCTAACGCACACAGCAGTTCTACGGCAACGCTCAACCCACGACGGCCTTCGCGCGAACTGACCTTCTTGAACAGCCCCCACATGGTCAGCGGCTCGTCCGGCGTCTGCTTGCTGGCTGTGCTCATCGCTGCGGCGATGCAGCTCATCGTCTCCGGCTCGATCGCACCCAGGATCTTGCCGACGCTCACCAGATTGCGCAGGGCGTCCACGCTTTCCTGCACGCGCGCGCCCTCCGCAAGGTGGCCGAAGATTTCGTTCTTGGCATGAACCATGCCGTGCAGCGTGTCCAGGATGCCTTCGTCGTGCGCCGTCTGCAGCAGGTCATAGGCGACCAGCAGGGCCTCAGCATGCGCGGCGGGAGCAGCTTCCAGCTTGCGCATCAGCCCCTGCCTCGGGTCGTAAGGTGCGGGCTTGAATGTAATCGGATTAGCCATGAGTGCCTCGGAAGCTGCTGGTTTCTAGTTGCTTTGTTTCTCGTTTCTGATTGCCGGTTGCCGCAGACTTTCACTAAGAAACCAGCAACCTAAGAAACTTGGAAACGAGCAACTCCTACGTCGTCGCCGAATTGATCTGAACCAGCTTGTCGGCAGCGCGAGTTCCCGGCAGCGCGTAGTCGGTGCGTGCCCACTTGCGTTCTATCTCGACACCTTGCTGCGGGGTGCGACTGCCGTTGCGGAAGTTCTCCGCACGCAGCGGGGATCGGCCCTTCGGCTCCAGCATGCGAAAGCGCACGGCTGTTTCCTTGTAGGCGGGCGTGTGCGTGGCGCGGTCTATATGCGCGCCGGTTAGGCGGTTTACCGGCTCTTCCACGGAGTTGATAGGCATATAGAGCTGCTTGCCCTGCACGCGATCTGTCACCAGCACGCGGGCGCGAATGACGCCCCAGCGGCTTTCCACCTCGACCTTGGTGCCGCTCTCCAGGCCGCGTTCCTCGGCGAGTTCCGGCGAGACTTCCACCCAGTTCAAGGGCGTGATGCGGTCGATACCCGGCACCTTGGACGTCATCGCACCCTGCTCAAAGTGCTCCAGAACGCGGCCGTTATTCAGGTGCAGATCGAATGTGTCGCTCACTTCCTCGCTTGGCGGAACCCATTCCAGCGGATGGAACATGGCCTTGCCGTCAGGAAACGGGAACTTGTCCTTGAACAGGATGGGCGAGTCGGTACCGTCCTCCCCAACGGGCCACTGCAGGCTCTTGAAGCCTTCCAGCCGCTCGTAGGTCACGCCGGCAAAGAACGGCGTCAGCTCCGCAATCTCAGCCATGATCTCGCTGGGATGCATGTACTTCCAGCCGGCACCCATGCGGTTGGCGATCAACTGCAGGATCTCCCAGTCCGGCTTCGAGTCGCCCAACGGCTCGAACGCCTGGTACAGCCGCTGGATGCGCCGCTCCGTGCTGGTAAAGGTGCCGTCTTTCTCGAGCGAAGGCGACGCGGGCAGCACGACATCGGCGTACTTCGCCGTCTCTGAGAAAAAGATGTCCTGCACGACAAGGAACGGGATCTCGCTGAGAGCCTTGCCGACGTCATTCGCATTGCCGTCGCTTGTGATGGTGTCCTCGCCCTTGATGTATAGCGAATGCAGTTCGCCCTTGTGGATCGCCTCCATCATCTCGTGATTATCGAGACCTTTTTTCACCGGCAGCGTGACCTGCCATGCCGCCTCGAACTTGGCTCGAACCGTTTCGTCATTCACATGCTGGTAGCCGGGCAGCATGTTCGGCATCGACCCGAAATCGCTGGCACCCTGCACGTTGTTATGCCCACGCAAGGGATACGCGCCTGCACCGTGGCGACCGTAATTGCCGGTTGCCAGCAGGAGGTTTGAGAGTGCCGTGGACGTATCCGAACCGCCGCAGTGCTGTGTGACACCCATCGCCCACAGGATGCAGACACCGTCTGCGTCGACGATCTCTTTGGCCACCTGCTTCAAAACCTCTACGGAGATGCCGGTAACTTGCTCGGCATACTCGAGTGTGAAAGGTTCAAGGCTTAGCTTGTACTCGTCCACCTTGTTGACGCGATTGGCAACGAACTCCTTCGCCTCCCAGCTCATGTCGAAGATGTACTTTGTGATTGCCGAGGCCCACACCATGTCCGTGCCCGGGTTCGGGCGGATGAAGATGTCCGCTCGCTCCGCCATCTCGTGCTTCCGCAGATCGGCAACAATCAGCCGCTGCCCACGGTACTTGTGCGAACGCTTGATGCGCGTCGCCAGCACGGGGTGGCTCTCCGCCGTATTCGATCCGATTACAAGTACAAGGCCTGCAACCTCGATATCTGCAATCGAACCGGAGTCGCCGCCGGTCAGCACCGTGCGCTGCAGGCCCATGGTCGCGGGCGTCTGGCAGTAGCGGCTGCAGTTGTCGATGTTATTGGTCCCGATCACTGCCCGCGCCAGCTTCTGCATCAGGTAGCTCTCTTCATTGGTGCACTTTGAGCTTGCGATGAAGGCCAAAGCGTCGGGTCCGTGCGCCTGCTTGATCTCCGTAAACTTGCGTGCGATCAGCGTCAGCGCCTCGTCCCAGGAGGCTTCGCGATAGGTGCTTTGCCCGTCGTTATCGACGCGGATCAGCGGTGTGTGCAGCCGCTCCATGGAGTTGGTGTAGTCGTAGCCGAACTTGCCCTTGATACACGTCGAGATGCCGTTTGCGGGACCATTGGTCGGCTCAATCTTCAGGATGTGCCGGTCGCGCGTCCACACCTCGAACGAGCAGCCCACGCCGCAGAAGGCACATACCGTCTTGGTGCGGCGCACGCGAGCTTCGCGCATCTTGCTTTCGATGTCAGACAGTGCCAGAATCGGCGGATATCCCGTCTCCGGCTCGACGCCTTTAATCACCTCGATCATGTCGTCGAGCACGGCCGCAGGCAGGTTGGTAAGGTAACCCGCGTGCTGCAGCATGCTTTTTTCCATCAGCGCGTTGCAGGGGCAGACCGTGACGCAGTGACCGCAGGAGACGCAGCTCGACCCGGCGATCTGTTCGCCACCATCCCACAAGACGCGCGGATGCCGGTTTTCCCAGTTGATGGTCAGGGTCTCGTTCACCTGCACATCCTGGCAGGCCTCCACGCAGCGACCGCAAAGGATGCACTGGTCCGGGTCGTAGCGGTAGAACGGGTTGGAGTGGTCCTGCTCGTAGGGCTTGTGCAGGTACGGCCGCACCTGGTGCTGGATGCGCATCTCGCCGACGGCATTATGGATCGTGCAGTTGCCGTTGTTGTTGTCGCAGACGGTGCAGTACAGGTCATGGTTCTGCAGCACACGGTCCATGGCCTCGCGTTGTGCGACGTCAGCCTTTGGGCTGGTGGTCAGCACGCGCATGCCTGCCTTCACCTCTGTGGCGCAGGCGCGTTGCAGCTTGCCGTCGACCTCGACCATGCAGGTGTCGCAGGTCTGCACCGGCCCCATCTGGCTCATGTAGCAAAGCTGCGCCACCGACCGGAAGTTGCCCGCATGGCTTGCGCGCGACGAATCAGGCGACGTACCCGGGTACTGTTCTTTGGAAGACGAATGCCCGTCACCCAGATGCGGGTCCTCCTGCAGCGCACGGCGCTCACCCGGACTCAACACCTTGTCTTCCGCGTGGAAACCGGCATCGGCAATCGACAGATTTGCCAGCGCCGCCGCGCGATTCAGCACCTCTACCAGCAGTTCACCCTCGCCCGCGGGTACAGCCCGGCCATCGACGGTGATCTCAGCGGTGTGTGGGACGTCCAGCGGGGTGTTCAGTAAACGCTTCTGTAGCATAGAGCTCTAGGATGCGCTCACCACGTATAGGGAATGCCGTTTGTACGGCAGCATCTCACGCCACGCACATGCCTGCACCGGAGCGGGGAGCCAGTATGCATGGCAACACGCGAGAGCGCCACAGTTATGTGTCAGGGTGCCCGATGTTTGCCGCCCAGCGCGGCCAATGCGTGAATGGCAGCGTCCTGCCAGGCGGCCAGTTCCTCATCACGCAGGGTGCGTTCCCCGGACTGAAACACCATCCGGAACAGCAGTGAATACTCTCCCTGCGCAACTGCTTTGCCCCTCGGATCGCGGTAGATTTCAACCGGCGCGATGGAAATCATCTCCTGGATGTGGAGCCCGCGCAAAGCAGCTTCCACGTCACTCCATCGCACCGCGTCTGAGAACAGGAACGAGAGATCACGCTCCACCGCCTGGAAGCGCGATGGCTCCTTTGCGGCTGGCTGCCGCAGCGGGTGGGCAAACAGCACCGGCAGAAGTAATTCGCCGACCACCGCGGCTTGCTTCAGCTTTCTGCGATCCCGTTCGTCTGGCGCAAGTTCACCGAACCAGCCCAGCGCCTCACCGGCCTGCATGATGCGCGCTCCCCTGCCCTGCTGGATCCACAATGGAAGATCGTCAGATGCAAACGTCACCCCATCCGTGACAAACCGCGACAGCAGTTCCTCAACAGCGCCCTTCGCTTCGAAAAAGAGTGCATCTGCCGCAGACAGTACCTTGGTGGCCGCCGCGTCACCGTACGCACCGAACACCAGGGATGGCCGTTCAACCACCTGCGCGGGCGAGCCGGTAAAAACGGTACCGTACTCAAACAGCCGTACCGCTGGTACGTCTCGCGTACCGTTCAGTTGCAGCATGCCTACCATGCCGGGCAGCAGCGACGGCCGCAACATACCGGCTTCTGCGCTGAGCGGATTGCCCATGGCCACGCCAGCTTCGCCGGGAGCGGCAAACAGCTTTGCCTCATCCTCAGCGCAGAACGTGCTGCTGATGGCCTCGGTCCAACCCAACGCAAGCAGCGTATCGCGGACCTTGGCCTCCCGAGCGGCGTGCGGCAGTGCATTGACTCCGCCTGAAAAGCTGGGAAGCGTATCGGCAAACCGGTTGTAGCCGTAGACACGTGCAATTTCTTCGATCAGGTCGACCTCGCGCTCCAGGTCGAGCCGCCAGCTTGGCAGCGTGACCTGGTAGCTGCCGGGCTCGTCCGCCGGACGCAGGTGGCAGCCCAGCGCCTGCAGATACTGCTCGATCACTTCGGGCGGTACCAGATGCCCTGACGTGCTGTCCTCCAGCGTGGTGCCGAGCAGCCGCTGCACCTCGTCCACGGACAACATCACGTGCGGCCGCTGGGTGGTGCGTGCTTCCTGCGCAGGGATGCTTACGTCGGCCATGCTGCCCATCGCTTCGCCACCGCACGCCGCGATGACGCCTCGCGTGACCAACCGGTTCGCCATTACACACGCGCCCAGGTCGGCACCGCGCTCGTAACGGTGCGACGCATCGGTGTGCAAGCCGTGCCGCCGCGATGTCGCGCGGATGGCGGCGGGATCGAACCAGGCCGCTTCGACCAGGATGTTGCGGGTCGCTTCGGTTACGCGCGAATCCCACCCGCCCATCACACCCGCCAGACTCAGCGCCTTCTTTTCGTCGGCAATGACAAGGTCATCTGCGGTTAGAGTTTTCTCGCTGCCGTCCAGCAGCTTGATCTGCTCACCCGCAGTCGCCCGGCGAACCACGATGCCGCCTTCAATCGTGTCGAGATCGAAGACGTGCGTGGGATGACCCATGGCGAGCCAT
The DNA here is from genome assembly GCA_964250115.1 of uncultured Terriglobus sp. Taxonomy (GTDB): domain Bacteria; phylum Acidobacteriota; class Terriglobia; order Terriglobales; family Acidobacteriaceae; genus Terriglobus. The sequence goes on along the minus strand of CAXUEW010000050.1, from coordinate 6,151 downwards.
GTGTAGTTAGTCACATCCACCGCGTTTGAGATCGACTTCTGGCCAAGCTGCGCAAAGCGTTCCGCGATCAGGCCCGCGCTCTGGCCGACAGTCACGCCGCGGATCACCTGCGCCGTGAAGCGGCCGCACAGGTCTTCGGCCTCGATCCGAACCGGAACGCCTGCGGCATGTTCACCCGCAAAAACCGGCACATCGCATGCCAGCGAGGGCAATGCAGCACCCGCCGTGTCGCCTACTTCCGCGTGGATCACCCGGCGATCTTCCAGCGTCAGTAGCGGCACACCGTAGATCGCAGCCGCTTCGCGAGCAATACCGTAGTGGTTCATCGCATCCACGCGGTTGGTGGTGATGTCCATCTCGAACAGATGCCCGCCACCGGCGAGTTCGTGCACGCCCTCGACGGCGATGCCGCGCAGGGTCAGGTCTTCGGCGAGTTGCCGGTCATCGACTTCAAGCGCAGGCAGGTACTCGCGCAGCCAATTCGTAAGAATATTCATGTGAGAAGCAGCTAGTTAGCTGGTCAGACTTGAGCCAGTCAGCTAGTCTTCGACCTCCAGTGTTCTTAGTAAGCCGTGAAGGATCCGTGCGACTTCCGCGCTTTGCTCTAATGCTGCATCTGCTGCTTGTCGATTCAAGAAGGTCAGATCTGCGGCGAGTAATATCTGCGTCTCCAGTTCATAGAGTGATCCTCGTGCATTGCCGAGAAACATACGAAGTGCCCGGTCACTCAACCTGCCATGACCTTCAGCGATATTGCTCGGCACGGACACCGCGCTGCGCCGCATCTGTATGGTCAACCCAAAGCGCTCGTCCGATGGCATCTTCTCGGTAAGGACGTACACCTGCCGCGCAAGCGCCATTGCCTTCTGCCAGGCAATCAGGTCACGATAGTTACGCGTCCGTGGCCCACGCTGACTTGCTGTCTCGCTCATAGCTGACCCGCTGCCTTCATACAAACTGGCTCAGGAAGCGTAGATCGCCGGAGTAGAACTGCCCAATATCGCCGACGCCATACTTCATCATGGCGATGCGCTCCACGCCCATGCCGAAGGCGAAGCCGCTGATCTTCTTTGTGTCGTAGGCAGGCTCCAGGCCGTTCTCGATGCGTCGTGCATCGACCGCCGCGAACACGGCAGGATCGACCATGCCGCAGCCCAACAATTCGATCCAGCCGGAGTGCTTGCACTTTCTGCAGCCCTTGCCGCCACAAAACGGACAAGAGATTTGCACGTCGGCGCTCGGCTCTGTGAATGGGAAATACGATGGGAAAAAGCGCGTTTTGACCGCCGATCCGAAAAAGGCCTTCATCGCGTGGTCCAGCGTACCTTTCAGGTCGCTGAAGGTGATATTCGTATCCACGCACAGTCCCTCCACCTGGTGGAAGATGGGCGAGTGGGTCGCGTCGCTCTCGTCGTTGCGATGCACCTTGCCGGGAATCACGATGCGGAGCGGCGGCGGGTTCGCCACCATGCTGCGAATCTGCACGGGAGAGGTGTGCGTACGCATCAGCAGGCGTTCACGCAAAGGCTTACTTTCCTGCCCTGCCACCACCAGCGTGTCTTGCGTATCGCGCGCCGGATGGTTCGGCGGGAAGTTCAGCGCTTCAAAGTTGTAGAAGTCCGTCTCCACCTCTGGACCTACCCCAACCGAGTAGCCCAGTGCTGCGAAGACCGCAGTCATCTCGCGCATGGTGCGCGTCAGCGGGTGTTCTACTCCAATGCTGCGGCGCGTTCCAGGCAGAGATAGATCAACATTCAGCGACAACTTGCTTTTAATCGCTTGATCCCATACACGGTCGAAAGCCTTCGAATGTGAGAAGCTTGCCCTCTTCTCTTCAAAAGATTGTGTCGCTTCTGCTTTTAATAACGAGAAAGAGACACCGCACTTCTGCTTACCTTCCCTCGGCACAAAGCGGAGCCAACCTGCGATTTGCTTATTGATAAGCCCAGCTTTGTCACCGAACCATCGGACCCGAAATGCCTCCAAGACCTCTTCTGAGGTCACAGTCTCGAGTTCGGTGCGGAATGCCAAATCGGCTTCTTTGAAGGCCGCTTGCATGACATCGTCATCGGCATAAGTGAGATCGCTCGGAACTTGATACGTCATGCAGAGATCGGCAACCTCATCACTCGTGCAACTGGCTCAGGCACAAGGTCTCCATCTGCGCGTAAACCTTCGATGTGAAACTCTATGCCTTCACGGATGAGGATTTCTGTTTCATCATAGGTGTTACCTGCGACCCCTAAACCTGGCAGATCAGGCGCATAGGCGCTCCAACCTGTGGGGGTCTTCTCGAACACGACTGCATACTCTCTCATGCGTTCAGCCCTGCCTGCTTCAAAATGCTTTCGTACGTGCCTTCCGCCATTTCGATAGACGGGTGTCCTGCAACTGTGACTTTCCCGGCTTGACGGGATGTTTGAACTGGCGGTGACTGCCGCGTTGTGAGGATAGAACCCAACCATCCTGATGGATCATGCGCAGCACATCGCGAACCTTCATGCAGGTTTATCTTACAGTGCAGCCCACACAATAACCCCGCAGATGGCACCCAGCATCCAGCTTCGCCGATCCGTAATGGCGTAGACCACAGGATCCTCATGCAGGTGGCCGCGGCTGGCCAGCAGCCAAACCCGGCTGATCCACAGGATCAGCACAGGAATCAGCAACCACAACCGAGGCGTATGCCGGTAAAGGTGTGCGGCATCCAGGTTCGAGACGTACATGGTCAGAACCACAACGCTGGCAAACGCACTGCTTGTTCCAAACGAACGCAGCTGCTCCATGTCACCAATGCGGTACCCCCGGCCGCTGGCGTCGGTTCGGCCTTTTGAGAGCAGCAGATTTAGTTCGGAAAAACGCTTAACATAGGCCAGCGAAAGAAAAAAGAAGACCGAAAAAGCACCCAGCCAGGCGGAAACCGTCACACCTGTCGCAGCCGAACCGGCAAGAATGCGTACCGTGTACAAACCGCTGAGCACCACCACATCAACCAGCGCAAACCGTTTCAAGTAAAACGAATAGGACAGCGTCGCAACCGTGTAGATCCCAAGCCACATCAGGAAATCATGCCCATCTCCCAGGTGCGCATACTGCCCTCGCGGCCCGCGAAGCGCTCCATAGACATACGGAACCAGCAGCGCAAACACTAGCGAAACCACGAAAAAGCCGGAGACAACAGCAACGCCCGTCAGGGGTGAAAGATCCCCGGCTGCAAAAGGCCGATTCCGCTTACGCGGATGGCGGCGGTCCGCCTCGATATCCAGCAGATCGTTAATGATGTAGGTCGCGCTGGCGCAGAACGAAAGCGAGAAAAATGCCAGCAACGAAACCAGCAGGCTGCGCGGTGAAAGGTCGTGCGCCAGCACTGCCGGCATGAAGACCAGAACGTTCTTTGCCCACTGGTGCAGACGAATCGCCTTCAGCAGTACCCTGCCGCCCGGACTCCGATCGACAAATTCACGGTGCGGCACCGTGCCGTCACGACGCATCGCTTGCTGAAGTTTGCGGTGCGGATTGGCGACCATAGGTGTCATGCTGGCCTGCAGCAGCGTGCGGTCCGGCATGGCGTTGCCGATGTAGGTGAAGCCGGACGGAAACTGCTGCTGAAACGCGCGCAGCTTGTTCCCGCCCGCAAGATTATGGCTCCCATCTGAAGCCAGTACACCGTCGAACAAGCCGATATGTGCAGCAACCTGTTCCGCAAAGTTCCGGTCCGCCGCAGTCGCCAGGTAGATGCGCCGTCCGCGGGCGCGTTCGTCCTTCAGAAAGTGCAGTAACGGCTGGTTATAGGGCAGGTGTTCGATATCGACGACTGCGCGGGTCGTGATCTCACGCTTGAAGCCGGCCCGGCCCTTCCGGAGCCATGCAGGCCACTGCAGCGGCGACCGTGGCTGCTGCCGCATCAGCAGCAGCACCGCATCCAGCAGGGTGTCACTTTTTACCAATGTGCCATCCAGGTCGACGCAAAGCGGGACTTCCGCAGCACCATCCACCGCGACGGACCCAGCGTCGTCCCTCACTTCAACATCCTGATGCACTTCCGGCATGACCCTCCGACTGCTTGTGTGGCATTACGTGTGCCATAAGACGCTGCCACGGACCCGGCAGGATGTTGTGGCGACCGCATTTGGAAGCCGGTAACAGTAAAGAGCGGAAACCTCGAAACCCGGCGACAGCCTCGTCCGTCATTACCTGTAGTCTAGAAGCTAAGCGTGGTTTCTTCTCTCTCCAGGGAGTCCCTGCGCAACAAATTCATTCCACAATAAGATTCAGGACGGTCCGCCAGAGACATGTTGTCACCTTCCAGCGAGCACGCTGCCTCTTCCTCGCACGACACTCCCGCTTTGCCGGAACACGCATCCCCATCTTCCACGGGCTTGCCCAACGATGCCTCGCAGCATCCAGGAGGAACGGCCCCGCGCAAAAGGTCCTGGCTTCGGATCGTCATACTCGTCCTTGTGATCGGCAGCGCAATCGGCTTTGTAGTCTACCGCATACGGACCAATCATCCGCAGCAGGCAGGCGGCCCAGGAGGCGGCGGACGCCGCGGGGCCGGCGGCCCTAACGCCATCACGCCAGTGGCCTTTGACGTGGTGACCAAGCGGACCATTCCCATCTCGCTGACCGCGCTGGGAACAGTCACCGCGTACAACACCGTGACGCTGAAAAGCCGCGTCGACGGCCAAATTACAAAGGTCAACTTCCAGGAAGGCCAGCGCGTTCGCCAGGGACAGTCGCTGATCGAGATCGATCCGCAGCCCTACCTGGCAACTTTGGCCGTTGCACGCGGCAACCTGGCACGCGACCAGGCCAACGCAGCGCTGGCACAGGTGCAATCGCAGCGCTACAACCAACTGTACGCGGCGGGCGTCGTCTCAAAAGAATCGACACAGACGCAGGAAGCGACCGCCGGCCAGTCGGTTGGAACGCTGGCAGCCGACCGCGCAGCCATCCAGCAGGCTCAGGTCAACGTCAACTACACACACATCACCTCGCCCATCAGCGGCATCGTCGGGCTTCGGCAGGTTGATGTGGGCAACATCGTCAGCGCGTCAGGCACGACAGGGCTGGTGGTCATAACCCAGGTGCAGCCCATTTCAGTGATTTTCACTTTGCCGGAAGACCAGTTGCCCGCAGTCTTTGAACACATGCGACATGGAAGCAAGCTGGTAGCCGAGGCGTGGGATCGGGCTAACACCGCCAAGCTGGCAACAGGGTCTTTGCTGACCGTCGACAACCAGATTGATACCACCACAGGCACGGCCAAGCTGAAAGCCGTCTTCGGTAATGCGGACAACGCGCTGTATCCCAACCAGTTCGTCAACATCCACCTGATTCTTGAGAACCGTGCAAATTCCCTTGTGGTTCCCGCGGCGGCCATCCAGACCGGTAACAACGGATCCTTTGTGTACGTCATCGACCGCACCCAGGGGCAGAATGTGCCGAGCACCGGTGGTGGCGCAGGTGCGGGTAGTGGCGCAGGTGGGGGCAGGCGGCCGCAGGGCAGCGCAGAACCGGGCGGAGCCGCACCTGCCGGTGGAGCAGGCGGCGGGAACACAGGTGCCGACGCGCAAGGCGGAGGCGCAGTGGGTAGCGCACCGGGTGGAGCGCCCGCTGGAGCAGGCGACGGCGTGGCGTCTGGTAATCCCGACCGTGCAGGTGGCGGCGGACGCCGAAACGGTGGCGGAGGTCCTGGCGGTCCGCAGGTCAGCTATCCGGTCCGCGTGGTGCCGGTCGTGATTGACAGCACGCAGGGCACAGACATCATCATCAAGAGCGGCCTGCAAGCCGGTCAGCAGGTAGTGACTGACGGCCAGGAGAAGCTGCAAAATAACAGCCGAGTCATTCCTCGGCCATCAAACGATATGATCGCGGCTCGACAGGCACGCGCGAACGGCGGCGGCAAGGCTGACGGAAATGCGGGCGGAGCAGAGCCAGCAGCAGGGTCGTTCAGCAACGGACGCGGGTCTGACCAGGATGTGGGCCCCGGCGGCAGTGGGGCCGGACGCAGATCGGCTGGAGGGGCCAGCCCGGACACAGGCGGCAACGGTTCAGCCCGGCAACATGGTGGCGGAGCCAACGGCAGTGGCGGGAATGGCCGCTCTGGCGGCGGTCAAGGACCGGTTGAAGGTGGCAGTGGGCGCCGCCG
>CAXUEW010000049.1:5534-16338 GCA_964250115.1 uncultured Terriglobus sp. | reverse complement strand
CGTGCCTCATTCTGGTAGCTCCACTCTCAATCAGGAGCAGCGCCCTTGGATCCTCACAGTCTTACGCTCCTGTTGCTGGCGCTTGGATCGGTCGTTGCGCTGATCCTGCTGATCACCACGGCCAAGCTGAACCCGTTTGTCACGCTGATGCTGGTGTCGCTGGCGCTAGGCCTTTGCAGCGGCCTGCCTGCGGGTACGGTGGTCAAGTCGTTTGAGACAGGCGTGGGCAACACGCTGGGGCACATTGCCGTGGTGGTGGGGCTGGGCACCATGCTGGGCAAGATGATGGCGGAGTCGGGCGCGGCGGAGCGCATCGCCACCGCCGTCATTGCGCGCTTCGGACCCCAAAATATTCAGTGGTCCATGATGCTGATCGGCCTGATTGTCGGTCTACCGGCTTTTTTCGAGGTCGGATTCGTCCTGCTGATTCCCATTGCGTACACCGCCGCGCGTGAGACGAAACGGCATCCGCTTGAGGTTGGCCTGCCCATGTTGGCCGATCATGCCTTGGTACCGCCACACCCCGCGGCCATGCTGGCCATCAACATCTACCACGGTGACGTGGGCCACACGCTGCTGCTGGCGTTGCTGATCGGCATCCCATGTGCTGTGCTGGCGGGGCCGCTGTACACGCGATGGATCATGCCGCGGCTGGCACTTTCGGGCAGCAACCCACTTGCGGACGAGTTGAGCCACCACGATCCAAACCGCAGGTTGCCGACCTTTGCGGTTTCAATAAGTACCATCCTGTTGCCGGTGTTTCTGATGATGCTGGGCAGCCTGACGCAGACGCGGCTTGCCGGTGCAACCGGTGCACTGGGCGCGCTTGCGAGTGTGCTGTTGTTCCTTGGCAACGACGACATCGCGCTGTTGATCGGCGTGCTGGTCAGCTTCTACACGCTCGGCATGCAGCGCGGATTCAGCCGCGAGACCATCTCGCAGTGGAGCACCAACTGCCTCGCTCCGACTGCCGCCATTACGCTGCTGGTGGGCGCGGGGGGCGGCTTTGGACGCGTGTTGATTGACGGCGGCGTGGCAAAGGTGCTGGTGGCCATGGCCGCGAACATGCACGTCAACGTGCTGCTGTTTGCATGGGGCCTAGCCGCGCTGCTACGGCTGGCAACCGGGTCAGCGACGGTAGCCATGACGACGGCCGCAGGCATTGTCGCGCCGATTGCCCTTGCGACTCCGCACACAAATCCAGCGCTGCTGGCTATCGCAACCGGTGCCGGATCCGTGATCTGGTCGCATGTGAATGACGGCGGCTTCTGGCTGGTGAAGGAGTATTTCCACCTGTCGGTGCCGCAGACGTTCAAGAGCTGGTCGGTTACGGAGACGATTATTTCTGTGGCTGGGTTGCTGTTCTGTTTGGGATTGTCGGTGCTGTGATATGCGTCTGAGGCATCCGGCTTTTCATCTGCTGAGCTTGCTATCCGTGCACCTTTTCATGCCTGACGGTGAATGAAGCGTCACCCTTTCTTCGTCATCCTGAGCGGAGCACACAGTGCGTAGTCGAAGGACCTGCTTTCCTTCGGAGCCGTATTGCTGCTCCGGGAAAACAGCAGGTCCTTCGACTCCGCTGCGCTCCGCTCAGGATGACGAATAAGGAGGATCGCTTCAAGCAGGATGACGATGGGCGAGTTGCACGCTGGCACCTGTGATGCCCGTCAGGCTAAACCGAAGCTGCTTCCAACGGCGAGTGTCGCCCGCGTGCCGTAACACTTTCCACGCCGATCACCTTGCCACCCTCAACAACCAGGGTATGAGTGAAGTTATTCACCGTGGTGCAGACATGCTTCGGCACCAGGTGCAACAGCGCGCCCAAGGCAGGTGACTGGCTGTCGCCGAGTTCAACCGGCAAGTGCTCTTCACTTGGCTTTAGCGGCGTTGCGTCCGGCATCTCAAGGATCAGTCCACTCGGTACGCCTGAGTCCACGGAGAGCGCCTTGTGGCCCGCGTCCAGCGTGATGGTGCCCGGTATGGGGCGGCTCATGACGCGGCTTAGCACCACTGCAGCGGGACGGTAGCCGTAGGATTCCGGCAGCTTCAACAGTGTGGGAAGGTCGCTGTAGACCACCGTGCCAGGCGAGATGGTGTGGCGAAAGCCGCCGTCCTGGAACTCCGCAAAGCGAAGCGCGCAGGGAAAGGTCATGGTGCCCGACGTGATGACTTCTGGCACATTCAGACCCTCTGCCTGCAACGCCGAGACGAGCTTCATGAGCCTGCGGTAGCCGTCATGCGCGCGCGTGCAGCGTGCGTCCATGTCCTCGTCGGAGATGTGGCCGTCGTAGTAATGCAGGCCCGCAAAGATGCATCCCGCTTCGACAATGCTGCGCGCCAGGTTGACGATCCCGGCGTCATCGTCCTGATCTACGCCGGTGCGGTCCATGCCTGGATTGACGTCGATAAATAGCCGGAAGCCGCTGCCTGTCCACTGCGCAATGTGCTCTGCGGATTCAACCAGTGAAGAGATCGTGACTGCCGGGTTCTCGGCTGCAATCGAGCGCACTCGCTGCACCGGTCCAACTAAAGACATGGCGACAACAACATCCTTAAGGCCGCAGACACAGGCGGTTTCGAGTTCAAGCGGCGTTGCGCATTTGGCCTGCGTAATACCCTCTTCCACCATAATGCGGATGGCGAACGCGGCCTTGACCGTCTTCAGGTGCGGTCGCCAGCGGCTTGCATCTCCTTCAACCAGTCTTAGCGTTGCGCGCACGTTTTGCCGGATGGCGTCTGGGTAGATGACCAGCGCGGGTGTCAGCAGGTCTGCTGGAAGTTCTGCGTCGTACCACGTTGCGCTCTGCCATTCAGGTGTACTCATGTGTTTCTCCCACGAATAGCCTACCGCCTGCACCCCATGATGGATCTTTTATGACGATTGAGAAACCTGTCTCAAAGCGAATCTTTTACATGTCGAGGTGAACGGCAGCCATGCGGTATTTACTGTGGATCTGCAATCACAGATTTGCGGATCTGTAGTGTCATACACAAGTCGTATGAAGCAAGCTTCTAATTCTCAGGGATTACTGTTTTGAGAATGCTACCCTGAGTTCCAACATTATCTTCGGATTTGGAGAGTCTACTGTGGCTTTCTTGAGACAGCCTCTTCGCAGATGGCACTCACGTTTGTACCGCCTGCTGCCGCTTTTTCTTTGCGTCGCTCCTCTCATGGCCCAGACATCCGGTGACTGGCCCATGTTCGGGCACGATCCGGGCAGCACACGACACTCTGAACTCGTGCAGATTGGACCGCAAAACGTCAGTGCTTTAACGCGTTCGTGGTCCGTTCACCTCAAGCAAACCGCAGTGGACGGTGCATCTACGCCGGTCAGCACGCGTCTCAATCGAACCTCTGAGGCAACGCCCATCGTTGTTGCGGGTGTTATGTACCTTCCAACACCATATGGAACCGTGGTCGCTTTGGATGGTGATACCGGCAAGACGCTTTGGATCTACAGGATGTCTAAAGGACAGGCTTCGGGCAGAGGCGTCGCTTACTGGGCGGGGGACAGACAAACGCCGGCAAGCATTGTCTTCGGCACCAGTGACGGGCGCATGATTTCCTTAAACAGCGCGACTGGAAAACCAACATCCGGGTTCGGTCACGACGGCATTATTGACATGAAGCAAGGTGTCGGGGAAGACAGGTTCCCTGATGCGCGTTTGGCTTATAACTCCCCCGTTGCGATTTACAAGGACGTACTTATTACCGGGTCTCAGGTTCAGGAGGCACCGGAAGGTTTGTCCGGAGACATACGTGGGTGGGATGCTCATAACGGCAATCTTCTGTGGAGATTCCATGTAGTCCCGCGCGCCGGTGAGCGAGGCCGTGAGAGTTGGCCTGCCAAGCTTTCGGACTATCGCAGCGGCAACAGCGAATGGGGATTTTCCAGCGTCGATACGGAACGTGGACTTGTCTTTCTTTCCCTCTCAGCACCTGCATACGATTTCTATGGTGCCGACCGAAAGGGTAATAACCTCTTCGGTGATTGCCTGGTGGCATTGAACGCAAAAACGGGCAAGCTGGCCTGGTATTTTCAAACGATCCATCACGACATCAACGATTACGATCTGGAAAGCGCGCCTGTTCTAATGGACGTGCATAGCGGTCATAAAGTAATTCCGGCCGTGGCCGCGATGGGCAAGCGTGGACTGATGTACATTCTTGATCGGCGTAACGGCAAGCCTGTCTTCGGCGTGGAAGAACGGTCCATTCCGCAGAGCAATGTGCCGGGCGAACAATCTTCGCCGACACAGCCCTACCCGTTAAAGCCCGCGCAGATCGGTCGCGACACATTCCAATATGAGGATTTGGCAAACGTCACGCAAGAGCATCACGCCGCCTGTGACAAGCTGTACCGTACAGAGGGAGAAATGGTCAATGCCGGCCCTTTTACCCCCTTTGGTACAAAGCTGACGGTAAGTTTTCCAGGCACTATTGGTGTTGCGAACTGGCCTGGTTTTTCTTACAACCCGCAACTGGGTTATCTGTTCGTGAACACGACAGATCTTGGCGATGTAGGCAAGATCGCACCTGCCGCTGCTGATTCGCGGCACGGCGTTCCGCTTGAACGGACAAGTCCCTGGGGTTCCTTCGCGCGCTTCTGGCAAGAGGAGACACATTGGCCTTGTCAAAAACCGCCATGGGGTCAGATGTGGGCTATCAATACAAATACGGGGGATGTTGCCTGGAAGGTACCCTTAGGTGTAATCCCGGAGCTTGATGCCAAGGGCGTTCACGACACGGGCACGCCGAATTTTGGCGGCAGCATCAGCACGGCGTCAGGATTGGTTTTCATTGCAGCGACCAATGACCGCCGTTTTCGTGCCTTCGATGCCCGTACCGGCAAAGTTCTTTGGGAAACGCAATTAGAAGTAGGAGCGTACAACGTACCCATGACTTACACCGGTAAGACGGGCCGGCAATATGTCGCCTTAGTGTCAACAGGTGGGTCTTATTACGACCGAGTCACTGGCGATGAACTAATTACATTTGCCCTTCCGGTAACTACCGAGGCCCTTCCAAGGTAAAGCGGCGGGCTTCAACGAAAACTGTTACTTAATCGGCGCTGCCAGCGGCTTCATGCTGGAGTGCACTTAGACGTTGAACTTGAAGAACAGAATGTCACCATCCTTCACGACGTATTCCTTGCCTTCCGACCGCAGCAAGCCCTTTTCCTTAACAGCTTGTTCGCTGCCCAGCGTGAACAGGTCGGACGAGTGGTATGTGTCGGCCTTGATAAACCCGCGCTCGAAGTCCGAGTGGATGACGCCCGCCGCGCCCGGTGCCTTGGTGCCCCTGCGGATGGTCCACGCGCGCACTTCCTGCACGCCCGCGGTGAAGTAGGTGATTAGTCCCAATAGCCGATACGCTGCGTGAATCAGGCGGTTCAGGCCCGGTTCGCTCAGGCCCATATCCTTCAGAAACTCGTCGCGCTCGGCGGGCTCCAGTTGGGCGATCTCGGCTTCCAGCGCGCCGCAGATCATCACGACTTCGCTGTTTTCTTCAGCGGCGCGCTTCTGCACGGCAGCGGTGTGCGCGTTGCCGCCCTTCAGCGCGGCTTCGTCCACGTTGGCGACGTAGAGCGTCGGCTTCATGGTGATGAGGAACAGGTCGCGCGTTAGCGGGCGTTCTTCGTCGGTCAGATCGACCGCGCGCGCAGGCTTGCCGACATTCATGGCTTCGCGCAGCTTGCTCAGCGCGCTGAACTCGGCTTTGACCTTGCCGTCCTGCGTGTTGCGGGCCAGCTTCTGCACTTTTTCGAAGCGCTTTTCGACGGTATCCATGTCGGCCAGCAGCAGCTCGGTATTGATCACATCGATGTCGGACAGCGGATCGACCTTGCCCGCGACGTGGATCACTTCAGGGTCTTCAAAGCAGCGCACAATGTGCAGCGTCGCGTCGGTCTGCCGGATGTTGGCGAGGAACTGGTTGCCCAGGCCTTCGCCCTTGCTGGCACCTGCCACCAGGCCGGCGATATCGACGAATTCGATCACCGTGGGAACGATGCTTTTCGGCTTGACGAACTCCACGATCCTGTCGAGCCGCTCGTCCGGGATGGTCACGATGCCGACGTTGGGGTCGATGGTGCAGAAAGGATAATTTGCCGCCACTGCCTCGACCGAGGTCAGTGCGCTGAAGATGGTGCTTTTGCCCACGTTGGGCAGGCCTACGATGCCGACATTCAATGCCATATCTCTTCTATTGTCGCAGCACACGGTGCGGTATAACTTGTCATAGCCCACACAAAGCAGAACGCGAAGGACGCAAGGTTCGCGAAGGACGCCAGATATCCTCACGACCTTCGCGTTCAACCTTAGCGTCCTTCGCGTTCTCACCTGGAGTTGCCATGAATCGTCGTGACTTTTTGCAGGGATCGAGCGCACTGGCCGGCCTGGGCGTCTTGAACGGCTGCGCGAAACGTGTTGCGGTTTCTCCCGCTGGGGTGGCGAATGCGCCAGCATTGCCGTTCTACGACATGCCCGGCACCATCGTTCCCATCCGTGCCGATCTGGATCGTATCTTCCGCATCACCGTTTGCCTGCGGCCGTTTCGCGCGGCGGGTCCGCGGTTTGACGTGGAAAAGGTCGGCGACAAAACCGTCGTGATGAACTACGGCCACGGCGGTAGCGGCTGGTCGCTGTCATGGGGTTCGGCCGACTTCGTCGTTCGCAAGGCCATGGAGGCGCGGCCCGGCCAGCGTGAGATCGCTATCATCGGGGCGGGAGCGCTCGGCCTGACGGCTGCGTTGACGGCGCAGCGCATGGGCTACAACGTGACCATCTACGCGAAGGAGCGGCCGCCCTATGTACGCTCCGCCCGTGCCACTGGATCGTGGACACCGGACTCGCGCGTGGCACTTACAAGTGTTGCCCCGCCCACGTTTGCAGCCGATTGGGAGGCGATGGCGCGCATCTCGTTCAGCATGTATCAGAGCTACCTGGGCACGACGGGTTCGCCCATCGAATGGACCGACCGTTATAACCTGTCGGACAATCCACCGCCCGCGCAGAACAGCCCACGCGTAAATGCCGCTGAGGAAACAGAGACGCGCCACGACTTCATCCACCTGAACAGCTGCATCGCGGACCTTACACCGCGTTCGCAGGCGATGCCCGCTGGATCGACGCCGTTTCCGACGAAGTATGTGCGCCGTTCCACGTCGCTGAGCTTCAACGTGGCTGGCTATTCGAAGCAACTGATGCAGGAGTTTCAGATTGCGGGAGGCCGCATTGAAACGCGCGAGTTCAACACGCCCACTGATTTCAGGACGCTGCCGCAATCGCTGATCGTCTGCTGCACCGGGTACGGATCGCGTGCGCTGTGGTCTGACGAAAGCATTGTCCCGGTGCGCGGGCAGATTGCCTGGCTGGTTCCGCAGGAGGGCGTGACGTATGGCATCAACTATCGCGGGCTGAATGTGCTGGCCAGGCGTGACGGCATTGTGATTCAACCGGCAGGCGATCGTGGCGAAGAAGAGGGCTGGAACGACACGAACGAGCAGCCCGACCGCGCTGCAGCTGAGGCCGGCGTGAAGGTGTTGCAGGAGCTGTACTCGCGCATGAAGCCTGCTGGCCGTGTGGCTCATTCGACCTAATCCGCGCGGCATGATGAGGCGCGGCAACTGCGCCGAGCACTTTCGTCTCCTACTGAGTGACTCTCGCGCATGGCGCGGACTCAGGAGAAAGTCATGGCTTTGATGGATGTACTGCTCGACGAAATGCGTGATTTGTATAGCGCGGAAAACCAGTTGGTGAAGGCGCTTCCGAAAATTGTGAAGGGCGCTGGCGACCCCAGCCTGAAGTCGCAGATCAAGAACCACCTGGAAGAAACCAAGAACCAGGTTTTGCGCCTGCGCGAGGCGTTTGGACACCTGGGCAAGAAGCCCACGGGCCAGCACTGCAGCGGCATGGAAGGCGTCGTGGAAGAAGGCACCGAAGCCCTGGAGAAGGATGAGGAAGGCGCTGCCAAGGACCTCTGCCTGATCGGCGCTTCACTCCGCGTGGAACACTATGAGGTTGCGGGCTACACCGTTGCGATCTCCTTGGCAAAGGCGTTGAAGCAGCGTGAAGTTGTCAGCCTGTTGACTGAAAACCTGCAGGAAGAACTGGCTGCTGCGAAGGCCCTGCAGGCTGCTGCAAAGCCGCTGCTGAAGCAGGCCGCAGGCGAGAGCGATGCCGCAGAGAGTGAGAGCGAGAAGAAGCCCAAGTCCGCCAAGGAAAAGAAGAGCGAGCAGGAAAGCGAAGACGACGAAAAGGAAGCCGCGCCTGACGTTTCCAGGAAGAAGTAATTACTTATTCGAGTAACCGAGCCCTCGCCTTCAATCGGCGGGGGCTTCTGCTGTGCGTCAAGTTTATTGAGGAGCGCCAGATGAACCGCCAATCTATTTTTGCAGCCGTTTGTACGGCTACTCTTGTGACGGCACACGCCCTGCCGGCACAGCAGGCCGCGCCTGGTTGCGTGCTGCAATTTCAGGATCACTACCTTTGCAATCGCGAGGTTTTTTCAGAAGCGGCTTGCAGATTCGCAGACCATCCGCATCGACACCGACCGGCTGGATATTTTCGCGTCACGCCGTACCGCGGAGCTGGTTGAGAGCCTGGGTAAATCTGTCACCACGCCTGACGGAAAGCCGGACCTGATCTTCGACTTGTCGCCCATCGATCGCAGCGGCAGGGTCGATCTGAGCCCTGCAGACGTTGCGCTGGCCACACTCAGCGTTTATGACTCGTCGCGCGGCAGCGGCAAGCGCTCTCTCATCTGGGTAGAGACCTTTGACGGCTAGACGGATCGCCCGTGGCCGACGGTGGTCATTGATCTGCTGCGTAAATTCAAGATGAGCGCGCTTACCCATGTGGCATCTTCGGCGTCATAACCTCGATATAAGAAATAGGGAGATGCAAAGATGAAGAAATTGATGCTGGCGATTGCGCTGTCCATACCGTGTATTTTCGCAATGCAGATGAACGCGCAACCGGGGCGCGGAGCCGATTTGCCTAGCCCAGGCCGCAAGGCCGATGTGACCGTAGGCAAGGCAAAGATCAGCGTGGACTATGGCGCGCCAAGCCTCAAGGGTCGCAAGGCACTGGGCGGCGAATTGATGCCCTACGACACGTGGTGGCGCACCGGCGCAAATGAGGCGACGGCCTTTGAGACGACGGGGGATGTAATGGTGGGCTCATTGCGCGTACCCGCGGGCAAGTACACGCTGGTCACGTTGCCTTCATCCGGCACGTGGCAACTGGTCATCTGCAAGGCCACCGGCCAGTGGGGCACCGAGCGCAAGGAGTCAGAGGACCTGGGCAAGGTTCCCATGACAAAGGCTGTTCTACCAGCTCCGCAAGAAGTTATGTCCATTGGTTTCGAAAAGACCACCGACAAGAGCACGCAAATGCACATCAAGTGGGAGACGACGGACGTTTTCGTGCCTGTTACAGCTATGTAGTAAGTGTTTTGTCGGCAATGATGTTTGTTCTTCCCGCGGCACTCTTAGCTTTGTTATCCCGTAGCTTAACTTTTGTCATCCCGAAGCGAAGGGATCTGCATGTATCTCCGCACGGTTGCAAAGCCAATGCGAGACTACAAGCAGATCCCTTCGCGTTGCTACGGGATGACAGAGTTTATAGGTGCTGTTGAATGACAGCGCTTGAATGAGCGTCAGGCCGTTCTGTTAGCAGGACGAACCCTGAAGAGACAACCTTTTTGAGGTGACTGGGATGGATCTGGCTCGAATGCAGGCAGCGTTACGGGAAGCGAAGCTGGACGGCTGGTTGTTCTACGACCACCACGTGCGTGACCCGCTGGCTTACCGCATCCTCGGGCTTGATCCGGGCATGCATGTCACGCGGCGCTGGTTCTACTTCATCCCCGCAAACGGCGAGCCGCGCAAATTGAACCACCGCATCGAAACGGGCAAGCTGGACACGCTGCCGGGCGACCGTATTCTGTACAGCACCTGGCAGGAAATGGAAGCATCACTGCAGACAATGCTGCGTGGTGCGACGCGGCTGGCCATGCAATACTCGCCACGTAACGCCGTGATGTACGTGTCGATGGTCGACGCTGGTACGGTCGAGGTGCTGCGCGAGATGGGCAAGGAGCTTGTTTCGTCCGCCGATCTGGTCAGCGAGTTTGAGGCCGTGTTAACCGCGCACCAGCTGGAGACGCACTACGTCGCGCAGCGGAAGATCGACCGCATCCTCGAAGACGGCTGGCGCGAGATGGGCGCACGTGCACGCGGTGACCGTGGCACGGACGAGTTCGCCATGGTGCAGTGGCTGCAGGGTGAACTTTCGCGAGAGGGCCTGATCTGGGAGCACGGACCCAACGTCAGCGTAGGTGCCAACGCCGCCGATTCACACTATGAGCCGGTCGCTGACAAATCCTCAAAGATCGAGCGTGGCAGCTTTACCCTAGTCGATATCTGGGGCAAGCTGCGGGACGATCCACAGGCGGTCTGGTACGACATCACGTGGACCGGCGTGATGGACCGTGATCCGACGGAGCTTGAGGGCCGCGTCTTCGAAGCCGTTACGGATGCTCGCGATGCCGCGATTCGGCTGGTGCAGGACCGCTTTGCCGAGAACAAAGAAGTCGCCGGATGGGAGCCGGATGCTACCGCGCGCGAGGTCATCGCCAGTGCCGGCTACAGCGAGTGGTTCACGCACCGCACCGGCCACAACATCGGCACGGAACTGCATGGCGCGGGCGCGCATCTGGACAACTTCGAAACGCACGATGAACGCCGCATCCTGCCGATGACGTGCTTCTCGGTCGAACCGGGCATTTACCTGCCGCCCG
>CAXUEW010000049.1:0-5524 GCA_964250115.1 uncultured Terriglobus sp. | reverse complement strand
GCCCGGTCCGGAGTGCTTTGGAGTGCGCAGTGAGATCGACATGATCACACGTCAAGGAAGCGCGGCTGTGACGGGTAAGGTTCAGCGGGAGCTGGTACGCATTTAGTCGTCTTTCGGAGGGGCGCGGCTTCAGCCGTACCAACTGCCTTGATGCAAGAAATTGGCTTCAGCCGCCGAGGGAGCTTAACCTCAGCGGCTGAAGCCGGTTGCTGACCGCTGCACTCGGCAGGGCTGAAGCCCTGCCCCTCCGAAAGCCGAGGCCTCTGCTCTTTACGCGACTCCAGACACAAGCCGAGTGGCTGGTATCATCAATACGAGCATGACAGCGACACAAACAACGGTAGTACCGGTCAAGCACAGCACGCTTTCTCCCGCGCTGTTGCTGGTGGCGGGATGGATTGTTCCCGGCCTAGGGCACCTGCTTCTCAAGAAACCGATTCGCGCCGCGCTTTTGTTCTTGTCGATTGTGTCGATGTTTTTCATCGGCATGGCGCTGCACGGCAAGATCTACTCCGCGACCAACGGCGACATGCTCGACCTGCTGGGTTTTGTGGGCCAGATGGGTTCGCCGCTGCTGTACCTGATTGGGCACGTCACGGGCATTGGGGCTCCGGTGCTGACGGATACGCTCTCGGATTACGGCAGCAAGTTCGCTGTGGTTGCCGGTCTGTTGAATGTCATGGCGGCGGTCGATGCGCAATCGCTAGCGAACGGGCGAAAGGCGGGCTTGTAGATGTCGCACTTTTCCGCAGTTCTGCTGTATGCGCTTTTTGCGTCGATTGTTTTCGGCATTACGCAGCGGGCTGAGCCGAAGATGATGATCCGCTTCGGTGCATTTTGTTTCGCGCTGTTTGTGGCAGCGACGTTTGTCATCAGCTGGGGCATGTGGGCTCTGAAGCACTGAGCTGCCTTGACGACATGCCTGCCGATCATGAAGGATTTTTCACCGTTGTTTGCGGCTTCAGCCGCCGAGATGGCAATCTCAGCGGTTGGAGCCGCGTTTACATTGGGCATTTGACTCTATCCCGGTGGCTAAAGCCGCAGCGATGGTGCTCGGCTGGAGCAACTGGAAATCCTGAGAAGCTGATAATAACCAGGATGCGCTTCGGTAGCTTCAGCCACGGTTCTTCGTCCAAACGTTCGCGCAAAAGCCCAGGCGGTTACGAAATCCCAGGCTCCGGTACAGCTTCAGCGCAGGCGCGTTTGCTTCCGTCACGGTCAGAGTAATGGCACGGATGCCCTTCGCGGCCAGTTGTGTTGCGACGTGCCGCAGCAGCATCCTTCCCAAGCCATAACCGCGCCGCCGGGGAGCCACGCAAAGCTGTGTGATGTGGGCCACTTCGGGCTCTACGCGCGATACAAGGGCCACTGCCTCAAGCTGGCCGGATCGTTCCTCTCGCACCACGAAGGAATTCTCTGCGTCAAAAACGCCGCAGCCTGGAAAGCGGACGATGTTGTGCAGGAACCGCAGCGAACCCTGCACCGAGCGGTACTGATCATTGATCTGCGAGTCGCCGTGACCCTCATAGCAGCGGTGAATCAAGTCGCCCGCAGGCTGGTAATGGGGCGCCAACCAGCGTGTCAGCTTCAGGCTGGGTGGCAGTTGGAGGGGCTTCTCGTCGTCACGCCGTACCAGACTGTTCTCTGGAATCAGTTCGCGAGGGTCCGGCAGGTCAGCTTCCAGAAACAATCGACGATGCGAAACGAAGCCATGTTCGAGGAAGGATTCCTGCAAGCCCTCACTCTCAAGCAGCAGCTGTGATTCAATGCGCTCCACGCCGGGCGTGTGCTGCAGCATGGGCAGCAGGTGGTTCAGCAGGGTCACTTCAAGCGCCGGGGCGTCGTCTCCTGACGCGAATACATCGCCCACGACTGCCTTCTGTGTTTCATAGACAGAGAAGCAGTAGCCCCCGATCTGACCGCTGATCCGGTCGATGGCAACAAAGCCCGGCAGGATGCGGGAGTCAAGATATTTCAGCAGCAGATCAATGGATTGTGTGTAGTCCCAGCGCAGCCGCTGCTGCCACAGCACCGCCTCGCGGGTCAGCAGCGGACGAAGATCGCGACCGGTGAACAGCCGGAGATCGCGAATGTCATAGCGGTCGAGCAAACCTTGGGCCTGAGCGTGCACTTTCTTCCACAGCCTACCGGTTGCAGCCGAGTATCCCTAGAAGGAATGCAGACAGGGAACCTTTTTGGTTCTCACCGCGCCATCATGCTCCTACTGCAAGGCGGCGATGCGGTAGATGGCGAGGCCTTGCCAGTTATCCACCAGCAGGCGCGTGCTGATCCGGTTCGGAAGCAACGTTGGCAGGGTAATATGGTCGTCCGCGCGCAGGACCAACAGGTGTTCCTCTTTGGGTATGCCGGTGATGACGGACTGCTTCTCCGTCGCCGAGGTCTCCTGCAGGTAGTGACGCAACGGTTGGCGTCGGTAGAAGCTCAGGCCGTAGTCAGTGTCGCGGCGTATGTGGTGGGTCACCAGCACCTTCACATCGGGCGCTTCCTCTGCGATCTGCTTTGCCAGAGGCCTGGCGGAGTAGTTCGCGTCCAGCAGCCATCCGTTGCCGTGCAGAAGGAAGAACAGCAGCACCATCACCGGCGCGAGCGTGACCGGCCGGATCCATTGCAGGCCGAACCGGCGAGTCACCGCCACTATCGCCGCGCCAGTAGCGGTGCCGATCAGCAGGGCTATCAGAAGAGTTTTTGCCGGCGGCACAATGCGCTGGTAGACCATGTACTGCGGGCACAGCAACAAGACAAACGTAAGCACACCCGTGGCTGCGCCATGTGCCAGTAAAAGGCCTTTCGATAGCCCAACTTTGCGGATGCGGAAGAGGTAGTCGCCCGTCAGGATGGTGATCGGCGGAATCGCCGGCAGGATATAGCCGGGCAGCTTGGAGCCGGAAAACGAAAAGAAGACCACCGGAAACAGCGCCCACAGCACCAGGAACTCTGGAAAGGCATCACCCGCGCGGGTATGGCCCAGATAGCGCGACGGCTTGTGGCGCACCCGCCATTCGGCGATGGCGATTTCGACAGAATCCCACAGCGCCCGCAGCGACAACACCGTCCAGGGCATCAGAGCCAATAGCAGAACGATGAGGTAGAAGAACGGGTTCTGGTGGTGCTGGTAACGGTCCGTGGCGAAACGCTGAAGGTTCTGTTCAAACAGAAAGAGGCGATAGAACGTCGGGTTGCGAATCTGCACTGCAATAAACCATGGCAGCACAATGACCAGAAATAGCGCAATGCCCGGCAACCAGATCATGCGGCGCAGCACCTGCCACTCTCGGCGAAGGCCGACGAAAAGCAAAATGATGCTGAATGAGAGCACGATTGCCACGGGGCCTTTAGCAAGCGTGGCCAGGCCGCCAAAGAAGTACAGGTCAAACAGCCAGAACTTTTTGCCCGTTTCGTACCACGCATACCAGCCCAGCATGCCGATGCAAAAGGGCGCGGCCAGCTGCATATCGGTTGACGCACCCCGCGCAAAGGCGATGATCGCGGCGGCTGATGCGGTAATCAGTGCTGCATCCAGGTGCCCGCCGGGCCTGAATCGCCGCATGTGCATGAAGGTCAGGAAGACCAGCGCAAAGGCTCCGGTAGCAGAGGGCAGCCTGGCCACCCAGTCGCCCAGCCCGAACTCCTTGTAGAAGCTCATGGTGCGCCAGTAGTACAGCGCAGGTTTTTCCAGCCACGGGTGCCCGTACAGGATCGGCGTAATGGTGCCTGCCTCAGCACACTGGAACGATGCGTGCAGATCGTCAGCCTTGAGAGACCTCGGAATTACCTTGGTATGAAGCTGATGGCAGACGTCAGAATGCTGCTGCAACATTTCCGCCGCAATTTGTGCGTATCGGGGTTCGTCAGCCCCGACCAGGCCTAGGTCCGGACGGGAGATCACAACCTTGCCCAGATGCGCGGGAACCAGCCCGTAGAACAGCAACAGCGCGGTGAGCACGCAAAGCACCACCAGTTCCCATGCCGAACAGGCTTTCTCTGACTGCAGCCACAGCCGCCAGGTGGAACGGCGTGTTGCTGCCGGAGGTTCCGCTGCCGGGGCAACGGTCAGTTCGGGCTGTGGGTAGCTGCTCAAAGGACAGTGGCCGAAACTGAGGCTATCAGACTTCGCAGCGGCTACAGCGCTGCCGAGTTCGACTGCACAGGTAGTACTCGCTGCCCTGCAATGCGGTGCACTTCTTTTTCAAGTTCCACAAGGATATGTGCAATCGCGTCATCGAGTGGCCCGTCGAGGGTACATCCGGCAGCGTTGCGGTGACCGCCACCGCCACAAACGCTTGCGACTTTTGAAACGTCCACGCTGGATTTCGATCGAAGCGAGGTTCGAAAGCGTCGAGGCTCACCAGGCAGTTCGCGCAAAAAAGCCGCGGCTTCCACTCCGGCAATTGAGATCAGGTAGTTCACCGTACCTTCAGAATCCTCGTCACTGGCGGAAAGCTGGCGCAGATCTTCCTGATCAATATGCGTCCACGCCAGGGGACCGGCAATACATACCCTGGACAGTGCCAGGCCCAGCAAGTGAATGCGCGCGGCAGGCACCGAGTACAGCACGTCCCGCGCTACCGTGTCGGCCTTGGCACCCAAATCAATCAGCGCGTGCGCCAGGGTAAACGTCTCCGCCGAAGTGCCCGGGTAAGTGAACGAACCGGTATCAGTCATCAGCGCGGTATACAGGCAGGTCGCCATGCCCGCCGTGACTTCGACGCCCAGGTCCAGTGCGACGTCGTACACCATGGCCGCCACAGCGGATGCATCCGGATCGATCCAGTTGAGTGCTCCATAGTCACAGCCGGTGCGGTGGTGGTCGATGTTGATGACGAAGAGGTCTTCCATGCCCGAGATCCCGGTACGGACCGTTCCATCGCATTCCAGGATGATGGCTGCGTCATACAGGCTGCTGTCGATCTTTTTCGCCTCGCGAATGGTGTGGACGTCCGGCAGCGTGCTGTACACGGAAGGAACGGGATCGGCCAGCACCAGGTCCACGGACTTGCCCATCTGCAGCAGGATGCATCCCATGGCCAAGACAGAGCCCACCGCATCGCCGTCAGGCCGGGCGTGCGACACCACCAGAAAACGCGTGCGGCTGCGCATTTCCCGCAGGATCATCTGCTTCTGATCGTCCACGGGCAAGCCCGAGGCAGGCGGAGCAGTGAACGTATCGAGTATTGAGAGAGAGGGCGTCATCAGGAATTTGGCGTCTCGTTCATAAGTTGGGTCCCGGCACGCCTCGCCTGGCGCTTCTTCATACGTGTCAGAAGTGAGTCCATACGGGCGTTGATCTTCTCAGAGCGGTCGATGTGGAATGAGAGTTCGGGCAGGTGACGCACTCCCAGGCGCTCCAGCAACTCGGATCGTATGTAGCCGCGCGCCGCCATCAATCCTTCCAGGGTCCGGTCTTCTTCCGCGGTGTCCCCGTTCACGGCAATGTAGACGTGACCGCTCTTGCCGCCTGGCTCCAGGGCGACCTCCGTCACAACGGCTGACCCTATCCTGGGGT
>CAXUEW010000048.1:10949-16363 GCA_964250115.1 uncultured Terriglobus sp. | reverse complement strand
GCACGGCATCGCCTGCGACAATGCGCAGTTTTTTGCGTCTAACCAGACGAAGAGGATGGCATGCGGAAGGCATTTGTTTGGCTGGCGGCAGTGGTGTTCACGGCAAGTGCGGGCGCGCAAAGCGGCCTGGGCAAGCTGGATCCGTCGCTGCCCACGGGTAAGACAGCTGACGAGATCATTGCAGAGGTGGGCAAGCATGAGTCTGCCTTTGCCAAAGCCAGAGAAAATTACACCTTTCGCCAGACTGTCATCATGCAGAGCATCAACGATGACAACGGGAAACCAGACGGTGAGTACCGCCAGGTAACCGACATCGGCTTCAATCGCGACGGCACGCGCAACGAAACGGTAGTCTTTGCACCGCAGAACACGCTCGAACGCGTCACATTAGACAATTACGACTTTGAAGATCTGCGTCTGCGTATCCCGCTGGTTCTGACCAGCGATGATCTGCCGAACTACGACGTGAAGTACCTGGGCAAGCAAAAAGTCGATGAGTTGGACACTTACGTATTTAGCGCCGTTCCCAAGAATGCAGACGTAAAGCACCGCTTCTTTGAAGGCAAAGTCTGGGTCGATCAGAAGGATCTCGAAATCGTCATGATCAACGGCAAGAACACGCCGGACGACATCAAGCACGGCCACTTTTCCGTGCCCTTCACCACCTATTACGAACAGGTTGACACCGTGAACTGGTTCCCCACCTACACCCGCGCCGACGGCACCGTGCACTTCGCTGCCAGCAAAGACGGCCCGGCCAACGACATCCACATGCGCAACACGGTTAAGTACACGGACTACCGCCGCTTCCGCTCCACCGCGCGCATCATTTTCAACGGCCAAGACATCACAGATCAGTCCAAGCCCGACAACAAGACACCGCCGCCGCCGAAGCCTTAGGGCGTGTTTCGTAGGACCTGCAGTTCATTTTGGCAAGGATAGGGTTTTAGACATGGGGCTTCAGCCGCTGAGATAGCTCGGCAGTTTCTTCAAGAACCGGCTAAAGCCGATGTCAGTGTAGGCAACAAAATTGCTATCTCGGCGGCTAAAGCCACTGGGACTCTGTGAAGCTGCTTGTAGTACGCCGAACCATGCGCTAAAGCCCTGCAAGGACCGGCAACAGCTCTTCCAGCGTACGGTGATACTCGGCGAGAGCCTGGTCACTGTGTTGCGTGTAGCGTTGTGTCAGTTCGGACTTCTTGCTATGGAAGCCTTTGGCAAGCCGAGCCAGCAGCAGCCAGTCATGCCACTTGCCGCCCGCCTCCTGCACCGCTTCGAACTGCTCTGCAAGCTGCTTGGTTTCCGAACCCTCCGGCGCGCTTTCCGCCATGTAACGGCACAGCTTGGCGGCCTTGCGCAGGGTGTGCAGCCCGTCCTCGTCCAGTTGGACCAGACGCGTCTTTAGAGTCGACTTCTTTTTGTCACTCTTGCGGTCGGCAGCGAGCAGCTTCCGGGTTTCGCTGGAAAACCACTGTTGGATGCGGCTACCCATCGGCTCGGGCCCGATGATCGGACCTGAAGCGGGCTTCATGACCTTCTCCAGGTCATGCAGCGCCGCTGCCAGCTTTTGCTGCTGCGCCTGCAGAACGGCAATCAGCTTTGCGGCTTCGACTTCGCGCGTGCGGTTCAGGTGCTTCCGCAGGGCCTTGGCTTCGCGCCGAACGGCTGCTGCCGCTTCGCCATCTTGCTCGGCTGTTCTTGCGGGTGCGTCGTACCAGATGGCATCCGTCTGCACATCCAGGTCACGCACCGTACCGGCAGCCCGCCGCACCTTGCGCAGGCGGCGCTGCACAGCTTTGGCCTCGTCCGCGTGCAGTGGAATCGACTTGGGCCGGGTCGCGTGTTCCAGTAGATCGACCAGCCGAAGGTGCGCCTCCACACGCCGTGTGTTCGTCCGCAACTTGTGCACGGCGCCCACTTCTGCCGCGGTCACAGCGACCAGCATGGCCGCGTCCAGGGCCAAAATGTGTTCTTTCAGGGTCTTGACCGGGTGTATGTCGCCGGTATCGTTCGTCTTCTTGCTCAATGCCATGCCCATACGATGCGGGCTAGCTATGTCAGGACCCCGGTGCATCCTAGGCTGCAGAGGCCCTCCAATGGAACACCCACATTTGCAGGACCACATCGACGTGATCGCCCGGCATGAGCAGGAGTTTCACGAGAACCGCACCCGCACGGAACGACTGGGCGATGCCATTGCAGGTTTTGCCGGTAGCCTTCGCTTTGTAGCCCTGCACCTTGTGCTGTTCACGGTTTGGATACTGCTCAACAGCCTGAATGCTACCGCCGCCTGGCATTTCGACGCTTACCCATACGGCATGTTGGACACGGTCGTAGCGATTGAAGCGATCCTGCTGGCGAGCTTCATTCTGATGCGCCAGGCGCGACTTGGCAAGCGGTCCGATCAGCGTGAACATCTCATGCTCCAGGTGTTGCTGCTGACGGAAAAGGAAACCACTAAATTATTAGAAATGAACGCTTTGATGGCGGCGAAAATGGGTTTGAAGAGCATAGGAAACGATCAGGAACTGGCTGCACTCGCCCAGGAAATACCCATCGACGAAGTGGCGGAAACCATCCGCGAGAGCCTGCCCGTGGAATAGTGGAATACCATCAGGTGGCATTCCAAAGAGAGCATCCCAGTAAAGTGGGATGCTCTCTTTGTATACAAGCCAACAAGCTGAAGCTAGATGCCGCGTCCGCGCCCGAACAGCAGGAACAGTAAAACCAGAAGGATGACAAGGCTCAGTCCGCCGCCGCCATAGTACCCCATACCCGGTCCCATGTAGTAACCGCCACCACCAAAGACCAGAAGCAACACGATGAGTAGAACAATCAGCATGGACTTTCCCTCTCAGTTCAACGCCTGACCGCAGCATGAACTCACAAAACCTCTGAGTGCATTCCGGCTCGAGAGGATGCATGCGGTGTCTGGCAAAGATGTTCGGCACCCAGATTCAGCCCAGCAGTCGCGCGGAGCACAAGCGCAAAAAATGCACCGAAAGGTACACCTTTGGTGCACAAACGGCGTGTTAAAAGACCTGCTTTGAACGCCTAAAAGCACCCTTTACGGGCATCGCAAGCGTCCCCTCGCACCCTTTCCGGTGCATTTTCGCGTGCAAAAACGTGCCTGGAGTGGGCAAAAAGCAGCCGGAATGCGGCAGGGAAGCGCTTCCAGCAGACCGGATGCCAAAAGCAAGAAACTACTTGACCGGAGAGAGATAGACCGCTACCGTCTCGGAGAACAAGGACAGGTGATTTCTATGTACGCACACGGGCGTCTGCCGCTTCGGTCTGCCCTGGCATCGCTTTTGCTGCTTGCAGTGCTGGCACTTGCCGGTTGCCAATCACAGAAGGATGCGGCTGCCGCAGCGCAGCAAATGGCGACAACCTCCGCGACACTTGAGGCCTATTATGTTTCGTTGGGCCGGATGCTTAGCAGTACCGTTGAGGCGCAGATTGCGCAGAGCTATCTCAACGGTGTGCCCTTTGACGATGAGACTCGAGCGCAGTACAAGGTCACACGCGCGGAAATGGTGAAGCGCGCGGAGATGGCGCGCTCGGTCGCAAAACTGTCCGCGCTGTTCGTCGACATCACCCAGTCCAAAGCCGCGGGTGATGCCGCAAAGGCAGCTGACGATCTGAATACGGAACTCATCAACCTCAAGACCATCAAGTCCAACGGCAATGAGACCGAGGTTCTGAAGATTGCGGTCAATGCCCTGGTCAACGCGATCAAGACGCATGATGAGATCAAGGCGGCGAAGCTGATGGAACCGGTTGCCGCCGCGCTTTCAACCTTCTTCGATGCCGAGGCGGACCGTTACCAGGCCACCGCAGACAGTTACTACAACACCGCGGCTTCGAACAGTGTCGTGTTAATTGAAAAAAGCCAGGTGGGCAACGGCTTACTCTACCGGTCCTCGCTGCTTCCCTTCGGGCTAAGTCCGGAGATTACCGACGCCAGCCTGAAGCAGACATCGCAGACCGACCTGAAGGCACGCGTGGCGGAGCGGCTGCTGGACCACCAGCACCGCGACCAGGTGGCGACTGCCGATCTAAGTGAATCCCTGCATGTGATGCGTGATCGCATTGCGAAAGTGGCCAATGGCAAGCCCCTGCGCGTGGCGCTGCCGCCCTTTACGCTTGACGGTGTCAAGACCTGGATCGAAGACGTGAAGTCAGACATAGGAGAAAAGTAAATGAGCCCCGCAGAGGCAGCTGTGAGAGACATCTATTTCAATGCGCAGCATAACCTCAACATGATGCTTGCGGCGTGTCATTCAGACGACGAACGCACAAAAATCAAGTTGCAATACACGGTAGCGAGGCATAACTACAATGCCGCAATGAACGGGGCGTTCCAGGATGGCGATGCCCAGTTAGATGACCTGGTTACAAAGGCTGATGCAGTGGCCAAGGAACTGAAGGACATTGAGACGCAGCTTGGCAACATAACCAAGGTCATCGAGACCATTACGACGGCGGCAAGCTACGGTTCGCAGATTGTCACGAAAATTATTGCCGTATAAGCTCCGCCAACAAGGTGAGTTCATGACAGTCACAGCAACGCTGACCATTGTGCTTTATCGTGGGGCAGAAGCCCCCCTCGCGCAATCCCAGGATATGCTGCTGAACATCGCCAACGGCCGCGATGTGAACCTCCGTCTTTCACTGAAAACACCCGTGGTGAATGTGACGCTGCCGTTCCATGACGGGCCGGGAGACGCGTATCGGCTGGTCGCCAATGTGGATGGTTACCACGATTGTGGAGGCTTTGTACACGCCGATCCGCACACGCACCAAACGGTAAGCCTGTTACTGATTCCGAAGGCTGCACAGTTGCACTTTCCACGCTGGGATGAACTTCGGAATAAGTTTCCCGCAACCGCCCGCTTGATCGCCGCGAATGTCGATGACGCAGTTGCCGCCGCGCGTTACGCGGCTCTGGCTAAGGAGAAGCCGCTGGCACGGGCGTCGCTGATGAATCTTTCAGCCGCCATGCAGCGATTAGTGATTGGCGGGCAGCAAACACCCATGGACTTTATCCGCGAGGTGGTATGGGATGACACGCTGGCACAGGACCGTTTCTTTGCCTATGCCGATCCTGCGCTGTTACCGCTGGTACGTGCCGCCGCCGAAGAAGATGAATTTGAGGAAGAACCAAATCCCGGAGGGCTCCACCCAGGAGCCACGTGCAGTTACAAGCAGTCGCAGTTTGACTACTCTAACGTGCAGCTAACCTTTCACGAGCATGACACCCGGCGTATTGGAGACGTGGACTGCATGAAGATCGAGCCGGACATGGACCTTTTCAAAGAGATTGTCGCGCACGGCCTTGGAGAGCTGCTTCCAAACTTCTCCACACACAGGCATACAAACCCGCTGGATGTGCTTGCCCTGCGATGGATCGA
>CAXUEW010000048.1:2948-10939 GCA_964250115.1 uncultured Terriglobus sp. | reverse complement strand
AGCAGTGCAGAGCAATGAACCGTTGTTCGATCCGGGTTATGGATTCGCCTAAGTGGCTTCACCGGCGGGATCCTACATGAGGAAGTCAACGGCCTGGGGAAAAGCCGCGATGGCAGCCTGCAGACCGGGCAGCAGGCTGTGCTGCGAAAATACCTGGAAGCCGCGCTGCTCCAGCGCGTGCCGCTTTGCATCATTCCGAAGTAAGTCGAGGCAGACATCCACGATGTTATCCGGTGTGGCCAGCGCAACCGCTTCGGCAAGGTAGCCGATGTCCGGCGAGTTCTCGCTAACGACGGCTTTTGCATTCGCCAGCAGGTACGACACGCGCACCACCTCGAACAGTTCTGTCGCGTGTGCATGCAGGTTCAGCACCAGCTTCGAGTTGGCAATGACCGTGTCGCGCTGTTGCCCGTACAGCTCAAAGCCGCAGCGCAGAACCATGCCTGCTTTCCCGATCGTTTCCAGAAGCTGCAGGCGGCGTTCGTTCAGGCTGCCGTAAAAGAAGACGTCAATCTCCTGCACAGTCGCGTGGAAGCCGCGGGTCAACTCCGGCACGTAGCCCACTTCGACTAGTTGCGGTTCGCAGCAGCGCCGCACGCCCTGCCATAGACGCAGGTTCAGCGGGCTGTAGTCCCACACCTGGTAACGCTGCGCCAGGTTCATGTACCACGGCGGTGTCCACGAACCGCCCAACTGCTCCAAGTTGTAGATGATGGTGGTCAGCGGGTCCAGGCCCATGGCCACCGGCTCGCGCAACAGGTGAATGCCAAGCACGATGTTGATCGCATCCGGCAGCATGACGTTCTCGCCGAGGGACGCCGTATGGCCCAGCCGCCGCAGTCCGGCCTGCAAACCTTCGCCCAGCTCGCGAAAGCATTGGCTGTGAATGTAGCCATCCGGCCGCGCTACAGCGATGTTGAACTTGGCCAAGTGAATCACGCCTTCCCACAACTGAGATGCGAACGCACCTTGTGCCTGCCATCCTCAGCACTGCGGCGTACTACAGGGCTCGCCCTCGTAATTTTCTGCTGACGGCTGGGCCCTTCGTGGAGCATGATGAATATCTGTTCAGGCAAACGTAAACAACTTCACACTGATCCGCGCGTGCCATGCCGCTATACGCGGAGGCATCGACTTACAGGAACGAGACATGGGCCGCAAGCTGCTATTTTTCTTCGATGGGACATCCAGGGCAACGGCCGGCTTTGTCAATGACTCGCCGACCAACATGTACCGGCTGAACCAGATGTTTACCAATGGTAAAGAAGGCGAACAGGTCTCGTTTTACTACTCAGGCGTAGGGACACGGGGCGACAAGCTTTCAAAATACACGGGTAAGGGCTTTGATCAGATTGTGATTGAGGCCTATACCAACCTGGCCTCAAACTATTGCCCCGGTGATTCCATTTACCTGTTCGGGTTTTCGCGCGGCGCGGTTGCTGCACGGGTTCTAAGCGGGTTCCTTAGTAATCCCGGCTTGCTGAAAGACAAGCGCCTGAGCCAAGACTTTCCCGCGGCGTGGGCGCTCTACAAGAATTATGCGCGAGACACGCTGGACCAGAACAAACGAG
Source organism: uncultured Terriglobus sp. (assembly GCA_964250115.1). GTDB lineage: Bacteria > Acidobacteriota > Terriglobia > Terriglobales > Acidobacteriaceae > Terriglobus. Next base: position 9,368 of record CAXUEW010000048.1, on the reverse strand, counting down.
CCGACCTGCTCGAAAGTCTTCGGTACTCCCTTGTGGATCCGGTGAGGGTGCGGTTTCTTGGCGTGTTTGATAGCGTTCCGGGGTACTCGCGCGATATCAAGCTACGTGTTCGCAATTACGAACTGGAAGAGTGCGTGGACCACGCCGTGCAGATCCTTGCAGCGGACGATCGCCGCACACCCTTCTTTTCGCCGCTGCTTTGGGAGGACAAGAAGACGGCTCGCCAGACGCTGGAGCAGATATGGCTGCCCGGCGTGCACAGCGATATTGGCGGCTCGTCTGACGCGCAGTTCATCGGCAACCTGGCGCTGCTGACCATGGTGGAGCGCATTCAGGAGCACTGCAAGGAGCTTGAAATGGATGAGGACTACATCAACCACATTGTGCACCGGACCTTCGCCATGCAGCCGACCATCCAGATCACCAACGAATGCGACACGCTGGAAGAATCTGTTCTTCGCTGGGGAAAACGCCACCTGCGGGAACACACCATGCAGCACGAGTTCATGCAAAAGCTGAACGGGGAACGCATCTTTATTCGCAGGAAGCGACGAGTCTACACGCCGGTTAGCCGTGGTGAAACGAAGGGAGTTTTCGTCTCCACCTATTCTGGGCAGATCGACGATGCCATTACGCATAATAAAAAATAGCGCGACCGTTACTTATCAGCCGCGCTATGGATCGGTGATATCTTCTGGCGTGTCTAAGCGAAAATTCTTCGCTTCATGACGACCAGAACGCCGGACAAACCAGTCAGTGTCAGCAGCAGACTGCCGGGTTCGGGCGTGGCCGCCGTGGCCAGCGACTGGTACGCGGCCGTGGTCAGCGGTGCTCCTTCGTACACATAGAACACCGTGCCGGGATCGGTAAATGCGCCCACCGTTCGCAGCGCTTCCAGCTGAGCCGGCGTCTCCGTGCTGGTGAAGTTGAAGCCTGACAGCGACGAACCAGCCGCGAGCAGGCTGCCCGTAGTGACCCACCGAATGCCCGCACCGGCGTTGGTCGCGGTGAAGCTCCAGCCAGCGGGCGACGTAATGCTGCCTGCTACCGGAATAGGTGAAAGGAAGCCCGCGCCTGGAACCCAACTGAACCAGAACGTGCCGATATTCGTGGTGCCGGTGTTATACAGCGTAAGTGCGTAATTGTAAGTACCCGGTGTAGTCTGCGTGGCGGCGTAGGTCGCGGTCGCCATGATGGAAGCGACAGCAGGGCAGGCAGAGGCAAGTAACGCGACTGCGGCATACAGCGAATTCCTTAGAAGACGGCGCACGATGTTTCCTCCCGGAGCAACATCGCAACGCTACGCCGTTTTCTGCCGTTTGGATATCACTGCCGGAAAATTCTCAAGAATTCGAGCGGAAGCATCTGCCTGCCACCAAGCTAAGGAAGGTGGGGCGGGCTCTATTGCTGCTCAACTGAAGTTACAAGTGCGGACGCTTGGGCTTGCGGCAGATGTTCTGCACGTTGCCGACGGCGCTTCAGCATGCGCGGTGATTGCGGGCAGCTTGTCACTACGCGAAGCGTTGCTCTACCCTCAGCTATGCTCAAGCCGCTCCCGGGCCATCTTCGCTGGTTTCATGTCTTGGCCGTGGTCCTGCTCCCCTTGGCGGGAGCCGCCGCTCAGCAGGGCGCGACCAGCTTCAAGCACTTCCACCAGTACCCCACCGGGCAGTGGCAGCAGCAAGGACAGGCCTACCGCAACGGCGCGCCCTTTGGGCAGCCCATCTCCAGCACCAACTGCACCGGTCCCATGTCACCCGCAAACGCCGCCGCAATCAAAAGCCTCGGCAACAGTGCGGCCGTGCAGTGCACCACCCGCGTCATTAACGACACCGAGCGCCTTCGACGACAAGACCATCGCCATCGATGTCCACGCAACCCTCGGCGGACGTGAGATCACCAACGTGCGATCGACCGTCCGCTACCAGGGAACCTGCACGCCCACGCCCGTCTCTGCCATGCCGGCCATCCCCAAACCCAGCGCCGAAGACTGCAAGCAGATCGCCGAGATGAAACAGCAGGCCAAGGCAGCCGTAGCCTCCTGCAGCCAGGCTCCGGCCGGGCAACGTGCCAGTTGCGAAGCCACCATGCAACGCATGACCAAACAGGTCGAACAGATCTCCGCAAGCTGCCGGTAACGGTCAATGCGCACAAACGCGGGACTTCCATCGAACTTCACGGACTCTTGTCTCTTCGAGAGTCCGACTTATAATAGCTTAAGCCCACACTTTGAGGTGTTATGCCGAATCCCGCTGAATCTCTCGAAGGAAAAGTGCTGGATGGTTCTTGGATTGTCGGGCCATTGATCCCAAAGACGGGCAAGGATACAGGGGGAAACTTCTCGCAAAGCTACGTCGCCAGTGCCTTAGACGGACGTAAAGCTTTCGTTAAAGCTCTCGACTTTACAAGAGCCTTCAATGCCGGAGCGGACCTTACGCAAGTCCTTCAACATGTTACACAGTCGTTCAACTATGAAGTCGATATGCTGAACTTTTGCGGAACAAAGGGGATGGATCGGGTAGTACGTGCCATCAGTAGTGGGATGATCATTATTGATTCGACCCCGATGGGACAGGTACCCTATTTGGTTTTTGAAGCAGCGGAGCGAGATGTCCGAAAACATCTGGATATCGGGGTGAACGATACAGAAATGGCTTGGAAGCTCAGGGTGCTGCATCACATCACCACAGGACTGCGGCAGCTACATGGTGCTGACGTAGTGCATCAGGACTTGAAGCCTTCAAATGTTCTTATCTTTGAGGGGTCTTCAACTGAAAGGGTGAGCAAACTTGCTGATCTCGGCAGAGCGCTGCGTTCAGGCGTCTACGCGCCACATGACGCATACGATTGGGCTGGCGATCCCGCTTACCAGTCACCTGAATCCCTCTACGGATTTATTGATCCTAACTGGCATACTAGGCGCATCGGATATGATCTGTATCTTCTAGGAAGCCTCTGTTCCTTCCTGTTCCAACGAACTACTGCAAATGCCGCACTCATGAGCTTCCTTCCACTTCAGTTCCATCCGGGCAACTGGAACGGAGACTTTACTACAGTTTTGCCATATCTTCAGAATGCCTTCTCGCAAGCCATGTGTGTATTTACCAATGGTCTCCATCCCAAACTCGCAGCTGATCTTGTTCCCGTCTACCGCATGCTTTGTGAACCCGATCCTAAAAGACGAGGCTCTCCTGAACAGAAGATCAATAAGGTTGCCCTTGACAGATTTGTCACTCGGTTCGATCTGATGGCATCACGAGCTTCTGTCGGCAGATACAGATAAAATATGCCGACGATTTTCAAGGGGCGCGAGCGTAACGTTCTGCCCCGCTGGAGAGATTTTCGGGCAACGGTGGCACTCGGCGAATTAGAGCATTCGGCTATAAAGAGCACTGTAGTCTCAGCACCCGCTGACTTAACCGTTCTGCATGGTGACTGGCTAGAGAATAGAACACTTTCGTTCGCGGGCGACCTGCTCTCTGCTGCTGCTTTTGCTCGAGATAAGAGCTTGGCACGAGAAGCTGCGGAGTTCGTCTTGTCACAACCGGTTGCGCACGACACGGAAAAGCCAATTGTACGACTAGCGATGAGCGCATTGGCCCCGGTAAGTGACGCTCTAGCGATTGATGTCCCGCTAGTACCGTCCAGCGCTGCGGGGGATAACATCAGAGCAAAAAGACGTCAGTTGTCATCATTTCCTCAAAACGGCATCGGCTGGGTCGATCTTTCGCTCCTTTTTGCGAGTAGAGGTCTTGGGGAAAAGGCTAAGCGCGCAATGCTAGTAGGGCTGTCGCTCGTTCCAAACGATAGGTTTGTGCTGCGATCAGCTGCGCGATTATTCCTACACTTAGGGGAACTCGATCGCGCACACGAATTACTCAAGAATAGTCCGATGGCCAAAGTAGACCCCTGGGTGAGTGCAGCAGAGATCGCGATTGCAACTGCCTTGCGAAAGCCCGCTAAATCTATCGACTCTGCCTTGCGCTTGCTTGGTAATCAGACATTCTCTGATCATGACCTCAGTGAGCTCGCGAGCGCTGTCGGCGTCCTTGAGTGGGCAGACGGGTCTTCGCGTCAGGCGAAAAAGCATCTTCGAGCAAGCCTGATTGCGCCTAATGAAAATACCCTCGCTCAGGCCCGCTTTATGGCTAGTGATGCGAATGCTTCCGCTTTTCATCTGCCCGCGTTCATCGACCGTATCGTAGTCCCACGGCCATACGAAGCGTCGACGTGGCGAGCCTTCTTCAATCAAGATTGGTCGCTTGCTGCAGAACACGCGCAAGCTTGGGCCAAAGATCAAATTTTTTCGACGCGCCCAATACAACTGGCTGCTCATATCTTTGCCTCGCATCTAGGGAACTACGATCAGGCCATCATCATGGCAAAAATGGGACAAACCGCAAATCCCCGTGATCACGGTTTTAGAATCACTTCTGCCTTTTCATTTGGAAGCAGTGGGAGAACTCGTGAGGCAGCAGAAGAGCTGGGCGAGATTAAGGGCCAGATGTCTGCAGAGATCGAGGTAGCTAAGACGGCTAATTATGGCCTGATCGGTTTTCGCGAGGGCGATGTAAATAGAGGTCGATCATATTATCAAGACGCAGTTAGTATCGCTCACACTAAGACGAATAAGGCGCTAGTTACAACAGCGCTTTTGTATTGGGCTCGCGAGGAGATCTTAGCTGGGGATCGGGACCTAGCTAGAAATTTGCTTGAAAGAGCCAAAGAGTCGCTGAAAGCCGCACCTCAGATAGAGAATCCCATCTTGTTGAAGAGATTTGAGGCTCTCCTCGAAAGTTCCCCGCCGGAAATAGAGAGGTCAAGAAGTACTCCTGAACTAATTGCGCAGTTCAGTCCAGAAGAACCTCGAGTCATAAGATTGAACTGGAAAAAGTAAGCTCTGGTTAATGGGCGGGAGCTGTTTACTACCTCCGTACTCAGAGCTTCCGTCTTCGCTGCCACACTGGTTTTCCGTCCTCTCTTCCGGCTTTTGCCTGCTCGGGCGAGATGTTGATTGCGAGCTACCTTGTCAGCGGTCTGCAGGTTTTACGAGATTACGCATCATAGTGGCACGGCCCGCGGCGCGGATGGTCTCCGTGTCGATGCGGATGATCTTGCCGAACTAGCTGATGACCATCGCGTCTGTCGTAAAGCTACGCTGCGGCTGGTTCGAACACACCTGCAGGTGAAATATCTGTGACTAGAACAGCCTGCCGGGCCGGAACGTAACGAAGGATCACACGAAGGTCTCCGATGCGGGCCACCCGAAGATCCAGAGCCTCCGCCATGTTCTCGCTATTGCCGAGTGGATCTTGCTCCAGCGCCTCCACCATGTTCTCGCTATTGCCGAGTGGATCTTGCTCCAGCGCCTCCAGCGTGCTCATCACCTGCGAGTGTTGGGGCGAAGAGAGGTCGCGTACCTTTGCCTCTGCCAAGTGCGAGAGGTAGAGTGTGTTCGCCATGCTAGTCCCTCCGTAGCGCCTTCAAACTGGTGTATTGGTCAAGGTCGTTCGCCTGAAGGGCCTCATCCATCTTGCTGGCAAGTGTTGCGTTGATCTGCATCTGTTGTCGCTCCGCATCCATGCGCCCCTGACGCCTCAAGGATAACTCTTCTTCCTCTTTAGATTCCACAAAGACAAGGCCGAGTTGACACAGGAGGCAGGCTGCCAACACCGTCATTGGCACCTGCCACCTGGAACCTGCGTCGAAGAATCGCCGCCAGGCTATGCCCGATGCTGCACTCGCACCGGCAGCAAGCAGCAGAGAGGCGACGTTCTTGATCTGAAGTGAGGGCTTGGCCACGGGCCTACTGTATCAGTGTGGGTTTGTCTTCGCCTTCGGCTTTGGCCTCTTCCGGTGGGATGGTGACGGCGGCGGCTACCTTGCCCGCGTCGTCCAGGTCGAGGAGTTTTACGCCCATGGTGGCGCGGCCTGCGGCGCGGATGGTCTCCGTATCGATGCGGATGGGTCTAACCGAGTCGCCGTTTGCTAAGCGGCTTCGGCGGACATGGGGACTAAGGATGGATTCGCCACGATGTCGGTGATCACGGTGAGGTTTTCGTCTGGATCGTGACTCAGCACGATTCGAATGTTGCCGCTGTTGGCGACGCGAAGCCCGTCAGTCTGAAACGACATCGGTTGACTGTTGCCAATAGGATCGGTGTTGAGACGTTCGAGTGTTTCGAGAACCTGCGACTGGTCCTGCTTTGAGAAGCGTTCAACGCGGTCGAGCAGGGGCGGGTCGAGATAGAGAGTGTCAGCCATTGAGTTTTCTTCTAAGCTCCTCGAGCGTGGTTACCTTTTCCAGGTCACCTGCTTTAATCGCTTTCATCTTCTCCACAGCGATCGCCTTGTTGCTGTCAATCTGCTGCTGACGTAGCTGCGTCTGCCGTTCGTGTTCCAGATCTGCCAGGCGCTTTC
>CAXUEW010000048.1:0-2938 GCA_964250115.1 uncultured Terriglobus sp. | reverse complement strand
GCTTTCCCTGGTCACGAAACGATGATAACTCTACTTCCTCTGCAGATGCCACGAAGACAAGTGCAAGCTGGAGCAAAACACAAAGAACGAGGACGGCCGCCGGAAATTGCCATCCTGGCTTCTGCGGTGTTGCAAAGCCACGCTCCGCAGCCACACCGGATGCAATACCAGCGGCAGTAGTAAGCAAGAGTGAGGCGACACTCTTCAGTTGGAGCGAAGGTTTGGCCACGGGCCTACTGTATCAGTGTGGGTTTGTCTTCCCCTTCGGCCTTGGCTTCTTCGGGTGGGATGGTGACGGCGGCGGCTACCTTGTCGGCGTCGTCCAGGTCGAGGAGTTTTACGCCCATGGTGGCGCGGCCCGCGGCGCGGATGGTCTTGGTGTCGATGCGGATGATCTTGCCGAACTGGCTGATGACCATCAGCTCAGTAGTCTCATCGACCTGCTGGATGGCGGACACCTTGCCGATTTTGGGCGTGGTGCGCATGTTGATGACGCCCTTGCCGCCGCGCGACTGCAGGCGATAGGCGTCGACGTCGGTCCGCTTGCCAAAGCCGTTTTCGCTGACCGTGAGGATAAGGCAGGGCGTGATGCCGAGCAGCTTGTCCAGCGCGTCGAGCCGGTCAGAATGGTTGATGGGCGTGGCGGCTTCGACGACGACCTCGTTCGGGTCGCCTTCGAGTTCGAGCGGCTGATTGCCCTTGGCGCGGGCGATCTCGTCGATGGCCTGCTGCACCTGCTCCAGCACGGTGGGCTTGCCTGCCTTGGGCGGGTTGGCTGCGTCGTACTTCGCCGCAAACTCAAGCCGCTTGCGGTTACGGCTGGCCTCGCTGGGAGTGACCGCCGCGCCGATGACGTAGTCCGATTTGCGGAGCGTGATGCCCTTGTTGCCGCCGGCGTTGCGACCCATGGGCCGCAGGCCGCCTGACTTTTCAGGGTCATGCTTCTCTTCAAAGCGGATGGCCATGCCTTCGCGCGTGGCCAGGAAGACGACATCGTCGCCGCTGGTGACGCGGACGGCGATCAGTTCATCATCCTTATCAATATTGATGGCGATGATGCCGCGCGCCATAACGTTGGAGAAATCGACCAGCGGCGTCTTTTTAACGATGCCTTCGCGGGTGGCGAAGAAGACGAACTTGCCTTCTTCCTTCAGGTCGCGAACGGCCAGGTAGCTAACGATTTTTTCGCCAGGCTGCAGCGCCAGGATGTTGGCCATGTGCTTGCCCTTGCCGGCGGCGCCGACGTCGGGGATCTCGTAGATCTTGAGCCAGAAGACGCGGCCCGTGTTGGTGAAGAACAGCAGGTAGCTGTGGGTGCTATCGATGATGAGCGAGAGGACGAAGTCTTCTTCGCGCGTCTTCATGCCCAGGCGACCGGTGCCGCCGCGGCGCTGCTGGCGGTAGACGCTGATGGGCGTGCGCTTGAGGTAGCCGGAGTGCGAGACGGTGACGGCGACCTGCTCGTCGGCGATGAGGTCTTCGAGTTGCAGTTCTGCCGTTTCGTCGACGATCTGGGTGCGGCGCACGTCACCGTACTTGTCGCGGATTTCTTCCAGTTCGCCCACGATGACGCCGCGCAGCTTCTTTTCGCTGGCCAGGATGGATTCGTACTCTGCGATGTTTTCGCGCACGACGCCGAGTTCGCGGAACAGCTCGTCCATGGAAAGCTGGGTCAGGCGGTAGAGCTGCAATTCGAGGATGGCGTCGATCTGGCGGTAGCTGAGGATGAGCGTGGCGCTGTCGCCTGCGCGGGGCGCAAAGGCCGTGCCCAGCAACGTGGAATCGACGCCGTATTTCGCCGGGTCCAGCGTGACGCCTTCCAGTTCGGTGCCGCGCAGGTTGATGCGGCGGCCGCTGAAGAAGCTGAACAGGTTTTCGCGAGCGTCTGACCGGCTGGACGAGTTGCGGATGATGCGGATCACCTGGTCCAGATGGTCCAGCGCGATCTGGTAGCCCAGCAGGATGTGTTCGCGCTCGCGTGCCTTGTTCAGCAGGAAGGCGGTGCGGCGGCGCACCACGTCGATGCGGTGCTCGATGAACGCCTTGATGGCGTCAGGCAGCGGCAGTTCGCGCGGCTGGCCGTTGTGCACGGCCAGGAAAATCATGCTGAAACTTTCCTGCATCTGCGTGTTCTTGAACAGTTGGTTCAGCACGATTTCAGGCTGTGCGCCCCGCTTCAGTTCAATGACGATGCGCATGCCGTCGCGGTCGCTCTCGTCGCGCACGTCGCTGATGTCGTCGATAACCTTGTCCGTTACCAGCTCGGCGATGCGTTTGATCAGGTTGTTCTTGTTGACCTGGTACGGGATTTCGCTGACGATGATCGACTCGCGCCCGCCCTTCAGATCTTCCGTGGAGCACTTCGCGCGCATCAGGAAGCGGCCGCGGCCGGTGCGGTAGCTTTCGCGGATGTTGCGCTTGCCGAAGATGAAGCCGCCCGTGGGAAAGTCCGGCCCTTGCACGTGCTGCAGAACGTCGTCCAGGGTGGAGTTGGGTTCGTTCACCAGCATGATGGCGGCGGTGACAATCTCCGTCAAGTTATGCGGCGGAATGTTGGTGGCCATGCCCACCGCGATCCCGGACGAGCCATTGACGATCAGGTTTGGAAAGCGCGCCGGCAGCACCGTGGGTTCCAGCGTGGATTCGTCATAGTTCGGCGTGAAGTCCACCGTGTCCATGTCGATGTCAGCCAGCATTTCGCCGGAGATCTTCTGCAGGCGCGACTCGGTGTACCGCATGGCGGCTGGCGGATCGCCGTCGACGGAGCCGAAGTTGCCCTGGCCGTCGACCAGCGGGTAGCGCATGCTGAACGGCTGCGCCAGCCGCACCATGGCGTCGTAAATGGCACTGTCGCCGTGCGGGTGGTAGTTGCCCATGGCGTGGCCCACTACCTTGGCGCACTTGGTGTACTTTTTGTTGGCCTGGAGACCCATCTCCT
>CAXUEW010000047.1:6678-16383 GCA_964250115.1 uncultured Terriglobus sp. | reverse complement strand
TCTGAAGCTGTTTCGCCGCCTGCAGACCGGCGAGAACCCTGACACGGGATAGGCTACCAACGTCTCCGGTGCAAGTTCACCCAGGGCCTCGCGTAGCACGACCAGAAGCGGGTGCAACTGCTCTGCTGTGGCGTTCTCATACCACGGGCCAAGGCACACGACAATCTGTGTGGCCGTTGCGCCGGATGCGACCCTCGACTCCTGTGCCGTCTCTGTGGCGGCACTCGTTCCGATGGCTCCGCTCATCGTGGCCCCTCCACCGTGCTGTTGGCGCGTTCGGCGCTGCCATCCAGCAGGGCCAGAATGCCGGACAGGGGAATGGCAACCCAGTCAGGCCGATTGTTCACTTCGTACACAATCTCATAAAGGGCCTTCTCCAGCAGATACGCACGCAGCATGCGCTGCATGGTGGGCGTGTCTTTGGCGGAATGTTGCGTTGCAGCAAGGTACCCTTCAAGGAAGGCGGTTGTCGCTGCACCCTCCCACGCCGTGCGCTGCGGTGTGCTCTCCAGGCCGAAGCCGGCCGCGCCCGCGTAAGAGAACGACCGCAACATGCCGGCAACATCGCGCAGCGGCGACTGCTTTGCTCGGCGCTCTTCCAGTGAACGCGCCGGCTCGCCTTCAAAGTCCAGAAGCACGAAATCGTGTTCTGTCTTCAGCACCTGTCCCAGGTGGTAGTCGCCGTGGATACGTGTGCGGTTGCCTGCAGAAGCGATGTCCAGGGTGCGAAGAGCCTCCGCGATCGCGATCATCTCCCGGCGCTTGCTCAGCAGGGTCGCAGCCGGGCCAAGCAGGTCGTCCGGCATGCTGCTGAAGCGGTTCTTGATTGTGGTGACGGCGGTTGCAATCTGCGCCTGCAGCCTGTCCGCGTCGCCCGCAAGCGCGGCGGCAGAGGCCCGTTCGCCTGCAAACGCCGCGTCGCTGGTGGGTGTCGCAAGCGCCATGTGCATCTCTCCGGTGCGACGGCCAAGCAGTCTTGCGTCTTCACTGTAGCCTGCATTGGGGATGCTGCCTGCCTTGCTGGTTTCGATGGAGCGCAATGTCCATTCCCAGCCATCGCCCACGTTGGCCACCAGGCCCTGCAGCAGGCCAAGAGTGGTGATCTCACCTGTTTTCCGGTCCGTGTACAACAGCTCACCTGCAAAGGGCGCTATGTGTTCGAAGTGCCCAACCTCCGTAAGGAAGCGACCGATTTCCGCGTCAGGGTTCTCGCCGGTCTGCAGGCGGCGAAACAGCTTCAGAATCAGCTTGCCGTCGTAAAGAAGTGAGGTGTTGCTTTGTTCTGCGGTGCCGCGTCTCGATGGCAGGGAACCCGATCCGTGCAGTGCCTCAAAGGCAGAACTCCGCCGGCCAGCCAGCAAACCGCCAGACCGCGTTGCTGCCTGCGCCGCATCCCCAATCATCTTCAGTAGCGTGTCCCTTGCCGTGGCGACAGCCGTTGCATCCACCAGCACTGCGCCGCCCCCGCTGCCCATCTGCATGGGCGCGATGATGCTGTCGGGTGACTGCTCACGCATCGCCTCCGCAGCTCCATCGCGCAACACAGCGACAGGCAAGGTGTAGGTGTCGTCCGTGCCATCGACGTAGACGATGCGCAACAGCAGGATGGCTGCGTCGTCCGTGAGCGGCAGCACGTCGCTGATGCTGAGGTCGCGAATGGTTCTGGACTTGGCACCATACCAGCGTTGCGCCTGCAGGTACCTGGGCAGGAAAGTTTCCTGCAGCAACTGCGCGCTTGCACCGGTAATGGCCGCGGCGAGATTGCCCGCCGGCAGCGACAGCGCGGCAGCGTCGCCTTCGGCAGGCGATACGGAGCCCTGTACCAGATCTGCCGGTTGTAGTTCCAGCCAAAGGAAGGCGTAGGGTCCCAGCGTAACGGCGTAGGGTGTGTGGTCGATCTTGGGAAAGGGCACGTAGCCCAGCATTTCCACCGGCACCATGCCTGCGAACCGGCTCAGGTCGAGTGTGACTGGTTGAGCGAACCGCGACAGGTTCGCGACGCAGACCACACGCTCTGACTCGTATTCGCGGATGTAGGCGAGAATCTTGCGATTCTCCGGCTTCAGAAACTCCTGCGTGCCGCGGCCGAAGACCTGGAACAACTTACGCAGCGCGATCATATTGCGCGTCCAGTTCAGCAGGGAACTGGTGTCGCTCTCCTGCGCCTCGACGTTGATGGCCTGGTAACCCCAGATGGGGTCCATGATCACGGGCGAGTACAGCTTTGCAGGTACGGCGCGGCTGAAGCCGGCGTTGCGATCGCTGTTCCACTGCATGGGGGTGCGGACGCCGTTACGGTCGCCCAGGTAGATGTTGTCGCCCATGCCGATTTCGTCGCCGTAATACAGAATGGGCGTGCCGGGGAACGAGAACAGCAGCGAATGCAGCAACTCGATGCGACGGCGATTATTGTCCACCAGCGGTGCCAGGCGCCGGCGAATGCCCACATTGATCCGCATGCGCGGATCGGCGGAGTAGGCCAGGTACATGTAGTCGCGCTCTTCGTCCGTCACCATTTCCAACGTCAACTCGTCGTGGTTCCGCAGAAACAGGCCCCACTGGCAGCCATCGGGGACGGGGGGCGTCTGCGCCATGATTTCGGTAATGGGCAGGCGGTCTTCCTGCCGCAACGCCATGTAGATGCGCGGCATCAATGGGAAGTGAAAGGCCATGTGGCACTCGTCGCCGTCGCCGAAGTAGGGCAGAACGTCCTGCGGCCACATGTTGGCCTCGGCTAGGATCAGGCGATTTTCGTACTCCGCGTCAATGGCAGCGCGGATTTCCTTGATCTTGACGTGCGTTTCCGGCACGTTTTCGCAGGAGGTTCCATCGCGCTCGACAAGGTATGGGATGGCGTCGAGTCGCAGGCCGTCCACGCCCATGTCCATCCAGAAGCGCATGGCGCTGAGCACCTCTTCCATGACGCGCGGATTGTCGAAGTTCAAATCGGGCTGGTGCGAGAAGAAGCGGTGCCAGTAGTACTGCTGCGCCACCGGATCCCACGTCCAGTTGCTCTTTTCCGTGTCGGTGAAGATGATGCGGACGCCGTCGTAGAGCCGGTCCGTATCGCTCCACACGTACATCGCGCGCTCAGGCGAATCCTTCGGCGAGTTGCGAGCAGCCTGGAACCAGGGATGCTGGTCGCTGGTGTGATTGATGACCAGCTCGATCAGCACCTGCATGCCGCGCTCATGGGCAACGGCCAGGAACGCCTTGAAGTCATCGATGGTGCCATACGCAGGATTGACGCTCAGGTAGTCTGCGATGTCATAGCCGTCATCACGTCCGGGCGATGGGAAAAATGGGAGGAGCCAGATGCACGTGACGCCAAGCGCCTGCAGATAGGGCAGCTTCTCCAGCAATCCTACAAAATCGCCGATACCGTCGCCGTTGCCATCGGCAAAGGCTTTGACGTGCAGTTCATAGATGACCGCGTCTTTGTACCATTGCGGGTCGGTCGTGCTGCTGCGTTTCTTCTGGGCGGGACGTACCGTCGCTGTGCTCAATCTTCCGTACTCTCCCCAGCAAGGGTATCCGACAAGTGTGTTCTGCGAAGCACCAGGAGATGTGCGGGCGACTTTTCCGGGTCCAACGCAACGTAGTTCCGAGCGCCGCTCCACTGGAAGGTCTCGCCGCTCAGCAGATCCTGTGCGCTGTAGGAAGCCGCAGGCGAAAGGCCGAGCGCCGAAAGATCGAGCTCCGTCCACCCAGTCTGCACGCCCTCCGGATCGAGATTGACCACAGCCAGTACAACGTCGTCGCCGTCCGTCTTGCTATAAGCAATCAGGTTATCGTTGTTCACCGTGTGGAAGCGTAGCGAATCGTTTTGCTGCAGCGCAGGATGCATGTGACGGGCCTGGTTCAGAAGGGTCAAAAGCGGTGCCAAAGACTGTGGATCGTCGCGATCCCAGGTGCGAAGCTGGTACTTTTCGCTGTGAAGATATTCTTCACTGCCGGGCTTGGCAGGCAGGTGCTCGCCAAGCTCGAATGCTGGCCCATAGATACCGTAGCTTGCGCCCAGTGTCGCTGCAAGAATCACACGCTGGGCAAAAGCCGCGCGGTTCTCTGTCTGCAGAAAGCCGGGTAAGATGTCCGGCGTGTTGGGCCACAAGTTGCCGCGGAAGAAGTCGGAAACCGGCTCCGTAGTGATCTCCGTCATGTAGTCCGTGAGTTCCTTCTTCTCTGTTCTCCAGGAGAAGTATGTGTAGCTCTGCGTGTAGCCGGCCTTCGCCAGGCCATACATGACATGGGGGCGGGTGAACGCTTCGGCCAAAAAGATGACCTCAGGGGTAACCTTGCGCACCTCAGCGATGCACCATTCCCAGAAGGGCAGGGCCTTGGTGTGCGGATTGTCCACCCGGAAGACGCGCACACCCTTCTCAATCCAGAAGGCGAAGACGGAGTAAAGCTCCTGCCACAGCGCGCGCCAGTCCTGCGATTCGAAGTTGATCGGGTAGATGTCCTGGTACTTCTTTGGGGGGTTTTCCGCGTATTGGATGGTACCGTCCGGCCGGATCCTGAACCAGTCCGGATGGTCGCGGACCCATGGGTGCTCTGGCGCGCACTGAAATGCAATGTCCAGTGCGATCTCGATCTTGTTGGCCGCTGCCGCAGCAATCAGCGCGGCAAAGTCGGTAAAGGTGCCCAGGTCTCGCAGAATCGCCTTATGACCGCCGTCTGTGTTGCCGATGGCCCAAGGACTACCGACGTCGCCCGGTTCCGCGACGACGGAGTTGTTTTTACCCTTGCGAAACGCCGTACCGATAGGATGGATGGGCGGCAGGTAGACGATGTCGAAGCCCATCGCCGCGACCTCGGGCAATCGCGCGGCAACATCGCGCAGCGTGCCGTGTTCACCCGGGGCAAAGCCGGCAGAGCGCGGGAAAAACTCGTACCAGGAGGAAAAGCGGGCACGCTCTCGATCGACCCAAAGCCTCAGTTCGCGCTCGTATGTCGTGGCAAAGTTCAGGTCAGGGTACTGAAGACAAAGCTCGATGGAGTCGTCACTTAGCGGGAAGTCGTAGAAGCCGGAGTTCTTTTCGGCCAGGTAGCGCAGTGAACTGGCAACACCCTTCAGCGTACGTGCGTCCACATCACGTGCACGTGTTGACGCCTGGTCCAGCAAGATGGCACCTGTCCGCAGAGCCAGCGCTACATCGTTTTGCGGTACCGCAGATGACGTAAAAGCAGTGATTGCCTTGCCGTCTTTGCTGGGTATGGCCTGCAGAGCAACCGTATTTTCGTCGACCGCGCTTACGCCCTCATTCTGTTCGGGGCCGCCTGGAACGGCTATGTCCGCCGCGGCCTGTGTGCCCGGCAGCACCTGCGCGTCAATGCGTTTGTGGAGATCGTGAATCCAGGTGCCGAAGTGATCGACCCACGCTTGTACAGAGTAGGTCCAGCCGCCAATGGCATCTGCCACGAACTCAGCTTCCCATAAGTCGTTTCCCACCTCTTGGAAAGGGGCATGCCGCCATGCCTTTTCGGCTTCACGCTTGTAGAGCAGTCGTGCAGCAACGTGGTCGTGCCCATCCGTGTAGATTGCCGCTGTGACGCGCACACGATCTCCCACGACGCGCTTGACGGCATGCCGGCCGCCGTCGATCTGCGGTTTGATGTCTTCGATAACGACCCGGCTTCTGCCTTCATTGGGTTTCAAGCCAACCTCCATCGCCCATCTCAAGTCCTGACCGTTTACCAGAGCATCCAAAGGGGCATGACTGAGAAATGCAAGCAGAGGCCGAGCTTTTTGGTAGAGATGCGCTGTCGGCTGGAGGCGTTTGCCCGAACAAACGTGATCGGGTGTGACACGGCCCGGATCGCCGGGCAGCGGTGCGGCCGTTGATCGCCGCAGCGGAAGCTCTGGACAAGGCGGTAGAAGACCAGAAGCAGCAACTGCTGGGAGCGCCGCTGGAAGACTATGCCCTGATTGGCGATTGCGAAACCGCAGCTCTTGTGTGTCGCGAAGGTTCGGTTGACTGGCTTTGCTGGCCCACATTCTCGTCCGGTGCCTGCTTCGCCGGCCTGCTTGGAACGCGGGAGAACGGCTACTTCAGCCTGAAGCCTGCCGCGGCGGAGCAGGTGACCGGTGACGAGTGGCAGTACAAGTCTCGCACGCTGATCGTCGAGAAAGTATGGAAGACCGCCAACGGTGAGGTGCTTGTCTCGGACTTCATGCCTCCGCGGGGCAAGCACTCGGATGTTGTGCGCATTGTGCGGGGACTCCGCGGCACCGTACAGATGCGCATGGACCTCATGATCCGCTTCAACTATGGTTTGACCATCCCATGGGTCGAACGGGTGGACCACCACCTGCGCGCTGTATCCGGTCCTCACAAGGTTGTTCTGCGAACCGATGCTCCCCTGAAGGGCGAGGGCATGAGCACGGTCAGCGATTTCGCCATGCATGAAGGGGAAACCATCTGCTTTCAACTGTCCTACGGATCGTCGCTGGAAGAAGATCCTGAGAGCTTCGACGCGCTGTCTGCATACGCTGACACGGAGCGATTCTGGACGGAGTGGACGGCACGGAGTACGCACAAAGGCCAATACCAGGAAGCGGTGGAACGCTCGTTGATCACGTTGAAGGCCCTGACCTACCGGCCTACCGGCGGCATTGTGGCAGCGCCGACTACGTCCCTGCCGGAACAGGCGGGTGGCGAGCGCAACTGGGATTACCGTTTCTGCTGGCTGCGCGACACTGCGTTCACGCTGCTGGTGCTGTTGCACGTCGGCTACGTGGATGAAGCGCAGGCGTGGCGTGGCTGGCTGCTGCGGTCCATCTCCGGTTCGGCAGAGCAAATCCAGTCGCTGTACGGCATAGCGGGTGAGCGGGTCAACAATGAGTGGCAGGCCGATTGGCTGGCGGGTTACAAAAACTCGAAACCGGTCAACATCGGAAACAGGGCTGCCGACCAGGTGCAGTTGGACGTCTTCGGCGAAGTGATTGCGGCGCTGGCGCGGACACCTGTGAACGACGATGACGAATGGACACAGGCCGTCCGCTCCATGGTGAACAATCTCCTCGATCGGCTGACAAATATCTGGGAGCAGCCTGACTCCGGCATTTGGGAGGTGCGCGGGCCGTCCCAGCACTTTGTGCACTCCAAAGTCATGACATGGGTCGCGTTTGATCGCGCCGTCCGCGCGTATGAAGAGGCGAACGACACGTCTGATGCAGAGATGGCTCAGCGTGTGGAGGCATGGCGCACAACCCGTGCCGCAATCCACAAGGATGTTTGCGACAACGGCTTTGATCCGGATCTGAACAGTTTTACTCAGGCGTATGGATCGAAACAGATGGACGCAGCGCTGTTGCGCATACCGCTGGTGGGTTTTCTGCGCGCCGACGATCCGCGTGTGCTAGGCACGCTTGCGGCGATTGAAAAACACCTGCTGCGTGACGGTCTCTTGCTGCGTTACGACACGGTGAAAGACCCCGATGGGCTACCGCCGGGCGAAGGTGCGTTCCTGGCTTGCTCTTATTGGCTGGTGTCGGCACTTTTCCTGTCTAGCCGCGCAGAGGATGCGCATAACTTATTCCGGCGGCTGCTGGACCTGCGCAATCCCCTCGGCCTGATCGCGGAAGAGTACGACACAGTGACCAAGCGCCAGACCGGCAACTATCCGCAGGCGCTCACGCACCTGGCCATGGTGCATGCAGCCGTGATCCTCGAGGGCGGAGAGGGGCCGTGGACTGAAGTCATGACCAACCCACCCGGTTGCTAAGTGCATACATTCCGTCGCTTACCTTCAGATCATCACCTGGTATCGGCGCAGAGTGGCAGCAAGGTGCACGTAGTCGGGATGCCTGAAAAGGACAACCTCCTGCTTTTCCATCGCACCTAAGCGGAAGATTGTCTGACATTTCTTCCGCTCTCCTGGCCAGCGAAATCCGTAGGCTGGTGGGCGCTTACGCAACTACTTGAGGCAGAGACGTTACGGATGCAGCGAACACCGCTTTCAACCTACCGGCTTCAGTTGCATGCCGGGTTTACCTTCGACCAGGCTGCGGCCGTCGCAGACTATATCCGTCTGCTCGGCATTTCGCACGTGTACAGCTCACCGTATCTGCAGGCTGGCAAGGGATCGATGCACGGCTACGATGTAGTGGACCACCATTCCATTAATAGCGAACTGGGTGGTGAGGCCGCGCACGAACGCTTCTCGAAAACACTGGGGGCTCTTGGCCTCGGGCAGGTGCTCGACATCGTGCCGAACCATATGTCGGTAGACCGGCAAAACCGCATGTGGTGGGATGTGCTGGAGAACGGGCCGTCGAGCCGTTTTGCGACTTTCTTCGACATCGACTGGAACAGTGCCGAAGAGAAGCTGCGGGACAAGGTGTTGATGCCCGTGCTGGGCGATCAATACGGCCGTGTGCTTTCGCGCGGCGAGATCAGGATCGTTCGCGAAGGCGTGAATTTCCTGGTGAAGTATGGCGATCAGGCATTTCCCATGGCACCGCGTTCCCTCAGTACGATCCTTGCACGCGCAGCGGAGATGACGCCGTCCGACACGTTGAATTTTCTTGCAGTGTCGTTTGCCAGGCTGCCGGCCCCGGACTCCGTCGAGCGCGCGGTGCAACTGTCACGGCATCGCGATAAGCAGGTGCTGGAGGGTTTGCTGACCCGGCTTTGTTCCGAAGAGGAAAGCGTGTGCCGCTCCATCGATCAATCTGTCATGGAACTAAACGGCAACATCGATGCGCTGGACGAGATTCTTAATGCACAGAATTTCCGTCTTGCCTTCTGGCGCACCTCGGATCAGGAGCTTGGCTATCGCCGCTTCTTCGATGTGAACTCGCTGATCGGCCTGCGCATGGAACGCGAGTACGTCTTTGAGGAGACGCATGAGTTGATCCTCTATTGGCTCGATCAGGGCGTGCTGGATGGTGTGCGCATCGATCATCCGGACGGTCTGCGCGATCCGCGGCAGTATTTGCAGCGGCTGCGCGAACGTGCGCCTCATGCCTGGATTGTCGCGGAAAAGATTCTTGAGCCAGGCGAGTGGCTGCGAGAAGACTGGCCGGTGCAGGGTACCAGCGGTTACGACTACATGAACCAGTGCAACGGGCTGCTGGTGCACCCGGAAGGCATGCAGCAACTGAGTGACCTGTACGCGCAGTTCACCGGCGAGCGTGACAGCTTTCTCGAGGTGAGTTTCGAAAAGAAAACCAAGATCGCGAAGGAAACACTTGCCAGTGATGTGAACCGGCTGGCGAACATCTTTGTCGCCATCTGCGAGGCAAACCGCGACAGCCGGGACTATACCCGTGCGGAGATTCGGCGAGCCATTCGAAACGTTGCTGCCTGCTTCGGTATTTACCGCACTTATGTGGTGGCGGACGGCCCTCACAACGTGGTGACAGACCTGGACCGCGAGGAGATAAGCACTGCGGTCGAAGAGGCCAAGCGCCGCAAAGCTGAGGTAGACGCCGGCCTGTTCGACTTCATACGGGATGTGCTGACGCTGAAGGTCACCGGCGAAAAGGAAGCCGAGTTTGTGGCGCGCTTTCAGCAGTTCACGTCACCCATCATGGCCAAGGGCGTAGAAGATACAGCGTTCTACTGCTACAACCGTTTGGTTTCGTTGAACGAAGTCGGCGGAAATCCCGGCCTGAACGGGGTTTCGGTCGAAGAGTTTCACAAGTACAACGCGCACATGCAGTCCACGTTTCCGACCACCATGCTGACGCTTTCCACG
>CAXUEW010000047.1:0-6668 GCA_964250115.1 uncultured Terriglobus sp. | reverse complement strand
ACGTGCCGACGATGTGCGCGCGCGGCTTGCCGTGTTGAGCGAAACGCCTGCTCGGTGGGCGGCCAAGTTGAAGCGCTGGTCGCGCATGAACGCGAAGTACCGCACAGGCACGTACCCCGATCCGAACACGGAATATTTCCTGTACCAGACGCTCATCGGGGCATGGCCCATCACAGCGGAACGGCTGCGGGAGTACATGCAAAAAGCCATGCGCGAGGCGAAGCGCGAAACGTCGTGGCTGAACAACAAC
Source organism: uncultured Terriglobus sp. (assembly GCA_964250115.1). GTDB lineage: Bacteria > Acidobacteriota > Terriglobia > Terriglobales > Acidobacteriaceae > Terriglobus. Next base: position 6,418 of record CAXUEW010000047.1, on the reverse strand, counting down.
CAGGCGTATGAATCCGCGCTGAACAACTTTATCGACGCCATTCTGAAGGACGAATCCTTCTGCGCCGATCTGCAAAGTTTTGTAGAACGCATCAGCCGCGACGGCCGCATCAACTCGCTTGCTCAGACGCTGCTGAAGTGCACCTCACCGGGCGTGCCCGATCTATACCAGGGGGGTGAGCTGTGGGATCACTCGCTGGTCGATCCTGACAATCGCCGGCCGGTGGACTACGATCTGCGGCGTAGCATGCTTAGCGAACTGGCCGGGCGTTCCCCAGGCGAGGCTGCGCGGTATGCGCTGGAGCACTTCTCGGACGGATCACCGAAGCTGTGGGTCATCCATCAGGCCTTGCAACTGCGCCTGGAAAGACCTGTGTCGTTTGATGGCGAAGGCAGCTACACACCGCTGAAAGTTGAAGGGTCCAAGGCAGACCACGTGGTCGCATACCGGCGCGCTGCAGACATCATCGCTGTGGCACCAAGACTGCCGCACAAGCTCGGCAATAACTGGAGCGGGACCACCCTGCAGTTGCCGGAAGGCCGATGGACCGACCGCATGTGTGGCCAGGTGTATGAAGGCGGTGTCGCGGTCCGCATTGCAACTCTGCTGGACCATTTTCCTGTCTCGCTACTGGTGAAAGACAGTGAACGCACCGCAGGCAAAGACGTGCGCGGACCCGCGCGGAAAGCTCTTCAGGAACAGTAGTAAACAGCAGAGGTCCGGCCACTTGAGTCGAGGAGAGAACCATGCACCATTTTTCAGTCTGGGCGCCGCAGCGTAAGCGTGTCGCAGTTCGCGTAGCCGGTATCGATTACCCCATGGAGGGACCAAGCCGGCGTGGTTTCTGGAGCATTGATGTGGACGAAGCCGGACATGGCTCGGACTATGCCTTTCTGCTGGATGACGACCCAACGCCCTACCCTGACCCGCGTTCGTTCTGGCAACCGAAAGACGTTCACTCGTCGTCACGTGTGCTGGACCATGTTAAGTTCAACTGGACCGATTACAAATTTCGGCCTATTCCTCTGCCGTCCGCTGTGATCTATGAAATGCATGTCGGCACATTTACCGAGGCGGGAACTCTCGACAGCGCCATCGAACGCTTGGATTACCTGTACCAGTTGGGCGTGACCCACGTGGAGCTGCTGCCGATCTCCTCATACGAGGGCTCGTTCTCTTGGGGATACGACGGGGTCGCGCCGTATGCACCCGATGAAACCTACGGCGGTCCCGAAGCTGTTAAGCGTTTTGTGAATGCATGCCACGAGAAGGGTCTCGGCGTCATTCTGGACGTCGTCTACAACCACTTTGGCCCGGCAGGCAATTACACGCAGAACTTCGGTCCTTACTACACGGACCGGCATAAGACACCATGGGGCGCTGCCATGAACCTGGAGGAAGGCGGCTCCGATCAGGTGCGCCGCTACCTGATCGACAACGCACTCATGTGGCTGCGCGATTACCACTTCGACGGTCTGCGTCTGGACGCCGTGCATGAACTGATCGATCGTTCCGCCATGCACTTTCTGGAGCAACTGTCGCGTGAAGTGGAAGACCTGTCCGCGTCGCTGGGCAGGTGCCTGTTCCTGATCGGCGAAACGGACCTGAACGATCCCCGCTTCGTAACACCGCGCGAAGCGAATGGTTACGGCCTGGACGCGCAGTGGAGCGATGACTTTCACCATTCGCTTTACACCCTGCTGGTGCATGAGCCCTTCGGTTACTACGAAGATTTCGGCAAGATCGAGCATCTGGCCACGGCGTTGCAACAGGCCTTTTTATATGACGGACGGTACTCCCGCTTCCGCCAGCACCATCATGGCCGCCAGCCCCACCACCTTTCGTACCACCGCTTCCTTGGATACATCCAGAACCACGACCAGATTGGCAATCGCGCCTTAGGTGAGCGTTTACAGCACATCGTGGGTACGCAGAAGGCCCGATTAGCTGCCGCCGTAGTCTTTACGTCTCCGTTCATCCCCATGCTCTTCATGGGAGAGGAGTGGGCGGCCAGTTCGCCCTGGCAGTATTTTGCTGACTTTCAGGATCCAGAACTTCGCAAAAATGTCTCTGAGGGCCGTAAGAAGGATTTTGAGCACTTCGGATGGGACAAAGACAGCGTGCCTGATCCGGAAAATCCCGCGACCTTTGAGCGTTCCAAGCTGCGCTGGGACGAGCAGGACAAGGCTGAGCACCGGGCGATGTATCAGTGGTATCGCGATCTTATCCATCTCCGTCGCAAGACGCTTGCCTTGAATCTGGGCGACTTTAGCCGCATGCACGTGGAGTTCAACGAGGAAGGCCGATGGATCTACACGGATCGCGGCAACGTCCGCGTCATGATGAACTTCGCGGAAACCGAGACGGCGTTTGCCGTTGAAAAAGGTTCGGAGCTGCTGCTTTCAAGCGGCCCCGCTCCGCAGCGCGACAAGGATTGTGTCATGGTGCCGCCGTTGAGTGTGGCGATCTATCACTGGCCGCCGCAGCCCCTCGACCAGGAGCCGCCCGCCTAGGGCGTATCGACATATAGCTTTTCAAAGAATCAAGCCGAGTACATTTGCAGATCGAACTTGCGGCTTTAGCCGCCGAGATAGCTGGAACGGATCCTAACGGAGGTGGCTTTAGCCGCCGAGAGTCCGATCTCAGCGGCTAAAGCCGCGTTCCGGACTGATTCCTGTTACTATTCCGGCGGCTAAAGCCGCAAACAAGTACAAAGACCTATATGTCGATACTCCCTAAGCACTATTTTCGTAATCCCGCATCTGCTCGAAACTTTCGTGCCTCCCGTTCGTACCATCTAGTGTGAGCGGCGTTGAACTGCCGACAGAACCCTTTGGAGACATGCTGTGAAGAATCGGGTATATCGGCCTGGAGCAGGCGCACTTGTGGTGTCACTCGCAGTACTCGCGGTCACGCTGCTGGGGAGCGCCGTAGGCACGCAGGATCTGGTCGCGCAGGCCACAGCCACGCCTGCGACCGCGGCAAATCGCGCGCTGGGCACGGTCAAGAGCATCTCAGGCAACAGCTTGACAGTGGCTACAGACGCTGGAGCTACCGTACCGGTGACACTGGCCGACGCCGTTCGTGTGCAGCAGCTTGCGCCGGGCAGCACGGACCTGAAAACCGCGCAGGCAAGCACCGTGGATGCCATTGCCGCAGGCGACCGTGTGCTGGTGTCCGGCACGGCCGGCGAGGCGGGCGCACTGACTGCCACGCGGGTCATCCTGATGAAGTCCGATGCAATTGCGCAGCGAAACCAGAGCACGCAGGCTGACTGGAACCGCCGTGGCTCCGGCGGCATTGTTACAGCGGTGGACTCTCTAACCGGCTCCATTGCAGTCAGTTCGGGCGCGCGCAAAATCACGGTGGAAACGAAGAACTCAACGATCTATCGCCGCTATGCCCCCGGCTCGGTTAAGTTCGAAGAGGCTAAACCCGGCACAATGGCCGATCTACACCCTGGCGATCAGTTGCGTGTGCGTGGCGACCGCTCTGCAGATGGCCTGACAGTGACGGCGGAGGAGATCGTCTCCGGTTCGTTCAAGAATCTGTCCGGCACGGTGATTTCGATCAACGCAGCGGCGAATACGTTTGTCATCAAAGACCTTGCAACCAAAAAGAACGAGACCGTTGCCATTGGCACGGAGTCGGACCTGCGCGCTCTGCCGCCTGAAGCCGCCGCGCGCTTCGCTGCTTCGCGGGCCCGTCCTGGAGCAGCCGCAGCAGGCTCGCCCGCGGGGCCACCGGCTGCTGCTGCGGGAACACCTCCCGGCGCGGGAGAGGGCCGCCGTTCTGGCGGTTATGGTGCGGGTGCGCCTGGTGGGGGCGGCTACGGTGGACCGGGCGGTGAAGGCCGGGCTCCCAGTGGACGAGGCAGCGGGGCAGACCTTTCCCAGATGATTCCCCGTTTGCCGAAATCGTCCATTGCGGACCTGAAGGCGGGCGAAGCCCTGATGATTGTGGCATCCGGCAACAGCGGACCGTACACTGCCATTACCGTACTGAGCGGAGTCGAAGCACTGCTTACCGGCCCCGCAGGCAGCGAGATCACACTTCCCCCCTGGAGTTCCGGTGCGGCTGGCGGCGGCGAGGCTGGCGGCGGCGGACCTGAATAAAGCGGTATAAACACCTGCCTTCGGGCACACATTTGTTTCTTTGTAGAGGTTCGAATGCCTTTTTGCACTCATGTGTCGCGGCGATTCCGCGTGTATCACGGTCTACCCCTGGCGCTTGCATGCCTGGCTGCGGCTCCTGCTGTTGTCTTCGCCAATGCCTCGTTTGCACAGGCTGTCGCCGGCACTTCGGTCAGCGGCTATGTGCTGGATCCCGACCAGGCCGCAATTCCCGGTGCGACAGTCACGCTGACTCCCACTCGCGGGACCGCGCTGACAACGGTGTCCGGCGGGGACGGTGCTTACAACTTTCGCAATGTGCCGGCAGGGATGTATGCGGTTACCGTCACCATGCAAGGTTTCGCATCGTTTGTGCGCCAGGGTGTGCGCGTGGGCACCACCGCATTGACACTGAACACGCCCATGGTCGTGCAGTCCCAGACGCAGGAAATCAACGTCACCACGGAGACCACCACCAGCGTCTCAGTCGATCCCGACTCCAACGGCAGCTCCGTCGTCATTAAGGACAAGGATCTGGAAGCGCTATCGGACGATCCGGACGAGCTTTCCAGTCAGCTTTCAGCCTTGGCTGGACCCTCTGCCGGGCCCAACGGCGGGCAAATCTATGTGGACGGCTTTACGGGTGGACAGTTGCCGCCGAAATCGTCCATCCGTGAAATTCGCGTCAACCAGAACCCGTTTTCGGCGCAGTTCGACAAGCAGGGATTCGGACGGGTCGAGGTCTTCACCAAGCCCGGCACGGACAGCTTTCACGGCAACGTCAGCATTCAAGGCAATGCAAAATTTTTGAATACTTCGAGCCCTTTTCTTGGCCCCTCGAATGTGCAGCCGGACTACCACCGCATCTTCTTTCTGGGATCGCTGACCGGTCCGCTCACCAAGAAGAGCTCGTTTTCCATTGGCGGCAGCCGGCGCACCATTCAGGACAACAGCATCTTTGCCGGACAGATTGTCAGCAATCCCGCGAACCCTGCCGTGCTGTGTGCGCCTGGCGACCTCTCCTGCTCACTGAATCCGTACCCCGCTGCCAACCGTGCGGTGTTTCACCCTCAGTTGCGTTACGACCTGACGCCACGGCTGGATTTCGCGCTGGGCGACAAGAACACGCTAACCATCCGATACCAGCTTGAACACGCTGACCAGCAGAATGCAGGCCTGGGCTCTACCGGTTTACGGACCGTCGCTTTCGACAGCGCCAGCCACGAGAACCAGATTCAGATCTCGGACACGCAAATCCTGAGCCCGCGAATCATCAATGAGACACGTCTAGCGCTGGTTCGAGAGGTTTCGTCGCAAACTCCGCAATCGACAGCAGCCACGGTTTCCGTTCAGGGCCTATTTTCGGGCGGAGGCTTCTCCGGAGGCACGAAGAACAGCACGGACGACCGCCTGGAAGTGCAGAACTATACCTCCATCGCACTGGCTAAGCACTTCATTCGAGCAGGTATGCGGCTGCGCGTTTACCGCCAGGCACTGCTCTCCAACTCCGGTTCGAATGGCACATTTTTGTACTCCAACGCTGACAACTACCGCCTCAACCAGCCATTCCAGTACCGTGTGGTCAGCGTTGCAAACCCGCGCATCTCGGGAAACCTGGCCGACGTCGGCATCTACGCGGAAGATGACTTCCGCCTGCGGCCCAACCTGACCCTGAGCTATGGCATCCGGTATGAGGCGCAAAGCCGAATCCACAGCAACGCCGATTTGGCACCCCGCGTCGCCGTGTCCTACGGTGTCCCTAAGAAGACTGGCAATCCGACAACGGTTCTGCGCGCCGGCTTTGGCCTGTTCTACGACCGGTTCGGATTGGGCGATGTGATCAACTCGTACCAGCAGAACGGCATCAACCAGACCATCTTCATCTACCGTTCGCCCGTAGCAGGCTGCAGCCCTCAGAATCTCGCTGCGTGCGGAACGGGCGCGGCGGCTTCCAATACGACCTACCAGTTGGGTGCGGGCCTGCGCAGCGCGTACAACATGCAGAGCCAGATCGGTGTCGATCAGCAGATCGGCAAGCGTTCGACCATCTCGCTCAATTACCTCAGCAACATCGGCGTGCACCAGTACCTGTCGCGCTCCATCCCCACGTCGGCGACAAACTTCGTCTACCAGTACCAGTCTGGCGGTGTCTTCCGTCAGAACCAGATCATTGCGAACTTCCGCACGCAGCTGAGCCCTCGCTTTTCGCTGTTCGGGTTCTATGCGCTTAACTTTGCGAAGTCGAATGCAAATGGCCTTTTCTGGTCGATTGAATTGCTTGAGCCGTCTGGGAAGAAGCTCAGACT